>CAYGGY010000015.1:0-98421 GCA_964349405.1 uncultured Ohtaekwangia sp.
ATAGAATGCAATATTTTGCAATATTTTATCAGAAAAATACCGAAATCGATTGTAAATGCAAATTTTTTGCAAAAAATTGCTTTATTTATACACATTCTTATTTAAGTATTGCAATATTTAGCCACTTTAATTTCAATTTTTTATGTTAAAAGAGGAGCGTTTCAGATTTATTTTAAATGAAGTAAAGGTTAGAAACAGGGTACTCTTGAATGATCTGGCCCTAAAACTGAATGTGTCAGAAGACACGGTGAGAAGAGATTTAAAGCAACTGGACGAGCAAGGAAAAATTAAAAAAGTGCATGGAGGCGCTATCTCAAATTCCTTTCACCTGTACAGCTACAAAGAAAATGACATTTACGCACATGAGAGCAAGACCATTATCGCTCAAAAGGCCACGTCACTAATTAAAAAAAACCAAGTGGTTTTAATGAGTGGAGGAACTACCAATCTGGAACTAGCCAGGCTAATGCCAACTAATATTCATATTACCATTTTTACACCAAGCCTTCCAATTGCGATGCAACTGATACAGCATAAAACGATTACCACAATATTGATAGGCGGACGGCTTTCACATGAAGCACAAATTGCATTAGGCGGAGAAACCCTTCATGCCATCGACCAAATTAAAGCAGATATATGCTTTCTGGGTACAGGTTATCTAGATGTCAATCAAGGTCTTTCCGAATTTGATTGGGAAGTTGTACAATTAAAAAAAGCAATGATACGTTCTACCAAGAAGGTCGTTGCGCTTACCATTTCTGAAAAACTTCATTCAAGTCAACGCTTTAAAGTATGTGAAACTACCGAAATCCATACTTTGGTAACAGAACTTCTTCCTGAACATACATCGTTGGAGTCATTTAGAAAGTTAGGAATAGAAATAATTTAAACCACTTTCCCCATTCGCAAAAATAAAGGAAACGTGATCTTATTTTTTTTGTAAATCCATAATGGCTGAATATTTTTAATGATTTCGTCAATAGGATTATAGTTATGCCTTTGTATAAATTTTTGCACTGCCGACCACGTAGTGATATATCCTTCCAATTCTTCCAGTGTCCATGAAACTGAAATTGTAAATGATGGACATTGAATTTCCGGAAAAGGGAAATATAATTTTCTGTAATGTTCATCAATATGTCTTCTCTCTTGGTCCCAATAAGCACCAATTACCTGCGTGTAAAAATGATTAAGAAGGGTATCAATTTCATAATTGATCGTAAGTAAACTATATCCCCATATGGCAATAATTCCATTGGGTTTAGCAACACGCTTTGCCTCCTGCGAAAAAGCCTCTTTGTTTAGCCAATGCGCAGCCTGGGCTACGGTTATGAGATCAACACTTTTTTCGGCAAAGGAAGACTTCTCATTGGCAATTGAATAAAATACATTCTCTGCCTGATATGCATTCTCAATTTGTTTGGCACTACTATCAGTAGCGAAAACTTTTTTAAACTTCTTCGATAAATCACAGGCCGCTTGCCCGTTACCGGTGCCGCAATCCCATACAACATCGAAATGCTGAACGTGCTTGTAAATAAAATCGTACAATGCTGGCGGATAGGTTGGCCTGTACTGCGCATATTGGTTTGCGTGTTTCGAAAACCGGTCTTTCATATTTTTCTATTTGCCTTCCATCCTGGACCCCGCACACAACGGCCCGGTGTTGCTCCGGTGTGATGGCCATTACTTACCACTTGCCTGCCATTAACAAACACGTGATTGATTCCATCGGCATATTGGTGTGACTTCTCATAGGTCGCATTATCCTGAACTTTAGCTGGATCAAACACGACTACATCAGCAAAGTTTCCTATTTTTAAACTTCCTCGATTAGCAATCTTTAGATTAGATGCAGGCAGTGAAGTCATCCTGCGTATGGCTTCCTGCAGGGTCATAATTTTTTCATCGCGAACATAACGTGACAGCAATCGAGCAAAACTACCATAAGCACGCGGGTGAGTAGCCTCCTTGGTAAATGGTTCCTCCGAAGGTATCGAAGCAGCATCCGAGCAAATACTTACGTATGGCATTGACAACATCTTTTTCACGTTGTCCTCCGAAATCAAAAAGAAAATAGCTGCCACGCCTGATTTATCGGCTGTGATAAGATCTAACATCGTTTCGTTGGCATTCTTACCATGCAGCCTGGCTACTTCGTTCAATCGCTTTCCACGATATAATTCATTCAAGGAATCTTTTCGAAACCCCAACATCATCACCTCTTTGGGATCAGAATTTTTGGTTGGGATGCCCAACTCCAATTCTCTTAATAATCTTTTTCTCAATTCAGGATTTTTAAAACGCTTGCGCATAGCCACCGCTCCCCCTTCCTGCACCCACGTAGGCAAACGAGCTGTAAGAGAAGTGCCACTAGCATTGTAAGTATACATATCGGCTGTAATTTTTAAACCACTGCGTTGTGCACTGTCAATTTTCGCTAGTACGGTATCAACTTTATTCCAGTTCCATGTATTGTTAATTTTCAAATGATAAATTTCAGCAGGCACTTTTGCTTCGCGTGAAATTTTGAACACCTCATTTAATGCTGCATAAATCTTATCGCTTTCACTGCGCATGTGCGTGATGTACATACCTCCATATTTTGAAACCACTTTATTCAACTCAATCAATTCATCGGTAGACGCATAATCAGCTGGTGCATAAATCAACGAAGAGCCAATACCCATCGCACCTTGCTTCATGGCTTCTTCTACGAGGCTTTTCATTTTTGTTAATTCATCGGGCGTTGGTTTTCGGTTATCATAACCCAACACCAGGTTGCGTATGGTAGTAGCTCCCACAAACGAGGCAAAGTTAGTACTCACACCTTTTCGTTCCAGCGTTTTAAAATATCCATCCAGGGTGGTCCACAAAGTGTCATTACTGTTTTTCTTTTTGCGTGGACCCGGACTCCAACCCTCACCAAACACTTCAAGTGTTACTCCTTGTTTGATGTCACTCATCGAGCGACCGTCTTTTAATAAGGAGGCATCGGCCCAACTTAACATATTAATAAAACCGGGTGACACCGCTTTGCCGGTTACATCAATAATTTGTTTTGCCTTTGCGGAAGAAAGATTTCCAATGGCGGCAATGGTATCAGCCCGAATAGCGACATCACCTAGAAAAGGGTTGCCACCAAAACCATCATAGATCATTCCGTTTTTTAAAATGATATCATATTGAGCAGAAACATCGGTAAACAACAGAAGAAGAAAGAGCAATAAAGCAACGCGCATATAATCCGGATTATTTCTAATTATTTATTTGTTCGTAATAACAAGTCCAGTAATTCTTTAAAAAGTTTTGCAGCCAACATGGCAGTGATTCCTGCGACATCAAGTGTTGGATTAAACTCTACCAGGTCAGCACCAATCACATTTCCTTTTACGTTTTGCAGAATAGAAATAATTTCGCGCGAAGTGAAACCACCCGGTTCATGATGTGATACACCCGGTGCAAAAGCCGGATCAATCGCATCCATATCAAGGGATATATAAACCGGGCCATCAAATTTAATTTGATGAATGGATTGCCAGCTTTTCATTTCAACTACTTCCACGCCAAACCGATTAGCTTGAGCACGCTGATGTATATTCATCGTCCGAATTCCTACCTGAACCAAACGAGAAGCAAGTCCTTCTTCCATAATCCGTGCAAACGGACAGGCATGCGAAAACTTGTTTCCTTCAAAATGATCATACAAATCTGGGTGGGCATCCAAATGAAGGATGTTTAACTTGCCATACTTTCTTGAAACTGCCTTCACTACAGGATAGGTGGTTGAATGATCACCCCCCAAGGCAAGAATTTTATCATGGTTTGCCAGCAATTGCTGAACTCCCGATTCAATTGCCCCGATGGCTTCTTTTCCGGATGGCAAATGTAAATCCCCGACATCCTTCCAGTCAGGATGCTGGTTAAGATCAATACCGCTCTCTGTAAAATAATTAGAAGAATCGGAATGATATGCATTCCTGATTAAAGGAGGGGCTTTCTCCGGTCCGTGAAGAAACGAAGAAAACTCATCGAAGGGAATTCCAAATACAGCAATCATATGTTCCAATTATTAGGCGTCAGGCCGGTTTGATCGGTCTGACGCCTCTTTTATTTATTCAAATTTAATCTTTGATTGAGCGGAGGTAAATCACCGGTTAAGATTGAGTTTAGTTTAGAGAGATGGCCATCCAACTCTTTCGATAATTCATCAAATACTTTATATACGCCCGCGGTAGGTTTGGCATCGCCTGTCTCCAGACTTCTTCGCACAGCCGAAATACGATTGCCTAACTTAATAGGAAAGTTAAGTGGATCTTGGCCGCTTCGGTTTTTGGTTTGATACAAGTCTTCCTCCACAACCGTAATTTTTGCAATAATATCTTTGGCCCCTTTCGTTATCTCAGGATCGCTGTTTGTTTTCAAGCCCTCCTCCAGTTGCTTGCGGATTTTTCTTATTTTAATCACCGCTTCATTTGCCTGACTTTCACGATCGCGAATTTTCACCGCCAGATCAAATGTCTCTTTCAAATCTGCTTCAGTTACACCTTTCAAGTTTGGATTCATTTTTATCTGGAATGGATACGTTTGTGTGTAACTGCCCGCAGTGAACCTCACCTGATATTTTCCTACCGGTGCCTTAGGGCCGTTTTGTGGACGGGCACCCCAGATGATCATACCATCAAATACCGTAGCACCAGTATAGCGCAATGTCCACACAAAGGTATTTAGTCCTTGTGTTGCTGTGGGTTTCGATTGTCCCCTTCCCCACCAGTCACCTGCATCTGTTTTTGTATCAGAGCTCTTGCCAACAAATCGCTGAACCAAACTCCCCGATCCATCTAATATTTCAACAAGGACAGAATCAACTTTGTCCTTTAGATAATATTGAAACGTTGCATCATAAACACCTCTGATCGCATCACCCGGTTGAAATAAAATTGTATTTTGTTTCATTAGTTCCGGAGTGAGTTGACGCAACGGTTGAATGTCATCCAAAATCCAAAAGCCCCGACCATGTGTACCCAACACCACATCATTATCTTTTACAACAAGATCGCGGATTGGTGTATCTGGTAAATTCAATTGAAGTGGTTGCCAGTGGTCTCCAGCATTAAACGAAACATAAGCGCCATGCTCTGTTCCTAAAAATAAAAGACCCGGCCTCACATGATCTTCGCGTATGGCTCTTGCAAAATGTCCGTCCTTTATTCCACTTACTATCTTCGTCCATGTCTTTCCGTAATCACGGGTGCGGAATACATACGGTTGTCTGTCATCCACCTGATAACGATAGGCAGCCACATAGGCTATGCCTGCAGTAAGTTTTGATTCATCAATGATTGCCACCACTGAATGTTTTGGTAACTCTTTTGGTGTGATGTCTGTCCATTTTTTTCCACCATCGCGTGTGATGTGAATCTTACCATCATCCGAACCTGTCCAAATCGTATTCACATCATGATTGGACGGTGCCAGAGCAAAAACAGTCGCATAAATTTCAGGGCCGTTCATGTCTTTGGTGATCTCACCACCCGTTGGTCCCAGTGTTTCAGGATCGGCATAGGTGAGGTCTGGACTAATTTTCTCCCAAGTTTGTCCATCGTTGGTGGTGCGCCATACATGCTGAGAACACGTAAACAACATGGCGGGATCTTTCGGTGAGAATACTATCGGATACGTCCACTGCCAGCGTTCGGGTAATGAACTGGAAGGTTCTCCAGAGAAAAATCTTGGGTAGACTTGTATGTCTCGCACTTGTCCGGTAGTAACATCTTTGCGTGTTAGCAACGCTCCCTGACTTCCTGCATAATAGATACTGGGATTGTCGGGATGCGATGTGATGTATCCACTCTCGCCACCGCCAACATCATAACCCCATTCGCCTAATTCATTCATATGTGACCAGCCTTCACTGGGTATGGCGATGGTAGAGTTATCCTGCTGAGCTCCTGCTACGTGATAAGGCACATGGTTGGTGGTAGTCACATGATAAAATTGCGAGGTGCAATAATCCTGATCCGTCCAACTCTTGCCACCATTAACTGATACCGATCCACCACCATCATCCGCTGCGATCATGCGCAACGGGTTGTTTGGATCGATCCACAGATCATGATAATCACCATGTTTGCTTTTTATCTCCTGATCAAATTTCACACCACCATCGGTTGACTTCCAGAAATCTACATTGAGGCAATACACCGTTTCGCGATCAAATGGATCGGCATAAATGCGTGAATAATAAAATGCGCGTTGACGAAGTTTGCGATCATCATTTACTTTTTTCCAGGAAGCCCCTGCATCATCGCTGCGATATACACCACCCTCATTGGCCTCCACCATTGCCCAAAGTCTTTTGCTGTCAGCTGGTGAAACGGTGATTCCTATTTTTCCGAGCGGACCTTCGGGCATGCCTGGATTTTTTGTCAATTCACTCCACGTTTCTCCACCGTTTTCTGATTTCCATAATTTACAATCCGGACCACCGCCCCACATCTTCCACGTTTTACGGTACACTTGCCAGGTAGATGCATACATAATTTTAGGATTGGTGCGATCAATAATTAAATCGGCAGCTCCAGCCCTCGGGCTTACATACAAAACTTTTTTCCAGGTATTGCCACCATCGATAGATTTGAAAACGCCACGCTCTTCATTATCGCCATAGGGATGACCCAATGCAGCTACATATACGATGTCAGGATTGGTTGGGTGAATGCGGATGCGGGAGATCGCCTGCGTTTCTTTTAAGCCCAGGCTGCGCCACGTTTTTCCTCCGTCTACTGATTTATAAACGCCATCACCCTGCGTAATACTTCCCCGAAGTTCTGTTTCGCCTCCACCGATATAAATAATGTCCGGATTAGTCTCTGCCACAGCCACCGCCCCAATGGATGAGCTTGATATTTGTCCATCCGTTACTGATGCCCACTCTTGTCCACCATCGGTGGTTTTCCATAATCCACCACCGGTAGCTCCAAAGTAATATTCATAGGGCCTGCCAGGGCTTCCCGTTGCTCCCAGTGAACGTCCACCTCGTTGCGGACCTATATTACGCCACGTGAGCTTATCAAAATATTTTGAATCATAGTTAGTAGAGGGCTGAGCCGTAACCTGAAGCACCCAACCAACCAGCAAACCCAAAAGGAATACGTATTGACTTTTCATTTTTGAAACAACGTTTGATTATTTCAAAAGGTAATGAAAAGCAATCTACAGCCAAACGTCTTTTTACAAGAGCAGAGTGCGATGGATTTAAATGGTTAGCAAAATAAATGCACTTAGTTTAAAAACGCAGGTTTCTATTTTACAATCCCCACCAATTCAATATCATAGATAAGATTTGAGTTAGCAGCCACCGTGATAGATCCATTAGAAACCGTTTGAGTTCCAAATGCAAGACCAGAAGGTATGTATAGCGTAGCCTTGCTTCCTTCCGGGAGTTTAGGCAAGGCGACCTGAAAGGCATACAGATAATTAATCACTCTGCTATCGAATGTTTCAGAAGGCTGATTAGAGCCTGTGTAAAAGATGACGCCACTGGAAAGTACTTTACCTGAATAATTAATTTTTACTTTGCTATAAAGATCTGGTTGCGGCCCTGTGCCCAACTGGGTAATTACATAACGGAGACCTGATTTGTCTTTAATAGCATTAATGGAATTTGTTGTGAGATAATTATCTATGGCAACCGTGTCAGTGACCAATTGCTGCTTTTCTGCATCCGTGGTAACTACATCGGTAAGTTCTATTTCGAAAATAAGATTAGCATTGGCGGGGATACTACCGGAACCTGTGGGGCCATAGCCATAACCGGATGGAATAAATAATCGGCCTTTGCTGCCTTTGGGAAGCAATGAAAGCCCCACTTGAAACCCACCAATGAAACTACTTACTACGCCATTGGTGCTGCCTTGATCAAAGACAGTCCCCGAAAATAACTGGCCTTTATATTTAAAACTTACTGTACTGTTTGCTTTTGGAGGAAATCCTGATGCTAATGAGTCAATTATAAAGCGAACGCCACTTACATCGGTCAGCGCACTTAGGTTATGTGAACGTAAATAGGAACCAATAGCCGTAGTATCCATTTTCCATTGTTCCTGAAAAGAAATAACTGGCTCCGTTTTCTTATCCAGACATGATGATAGAAATAATGAAGAACAAATAGCAATCAGCGAAAGAGTATGTACGATTTTCATTTTATGGCTTTAAAAATAAACGCACAAAGGAAAGAAAAATTTCAAACTATAACTCCATTAATATTTATATTAGATCAGTACATGCGTTATCATAAAACCTGACATTGATCATTGGGACTGTGCTTCCAAATTCGGTACTTCACGACCAAACTCAACATGCATGAAAACAATACTCTTCCCTACCGATTTCTCAACGAATGCAAACCAAGCCTTGGAATATGCTGTGGAGTTGGCGGCATTGGCTGGTACCACGCTTATTCTGCTTCATGTTTATACACCGATTTTATCAAAAGACAATGTTTATAGCACACTCATTACCGAAGAAGTAGCAGACGCAAAACGTGAAGCACACGAAAAACTTAAGGTAATAACCCAAACCATCACGAAAGAATTTCCTTCCATAATCTGTCATGCTCAGGTTAACGTAGGAGAACCAGTAGATGAAATTCTTAAAGTCTCATCAGACAACAAGGTCGACTTTATTATTATGGGAACGGTGGGTGCGAACAAATTATCCAATATGATATTTGGATCTAACACGGCCTCTATTATTGAAAAATCAGAATGCCCGGTACTGGCAGTGCCTGCTGGTTGTTCTTTCCGAATGCCGAAGCGGATTTTGTTTGCTACCAATTTCTCCTATAATGATTTGGAAAGTGTTAAAAAACTGGTCCTTCTGGCTACGGCCTTCCAGTCTGAAATTATGTTAACACATGTCGATGTTTCCATTGATGAGGATTCTGATAAATCTACTTCTATGGAAAATTTCTATAAAGAAGTTATGGCCGTAACTAACTACCCAAAAATCACCTATAAAGTGGTGAGTGATCATAATGTGACGATGGGATTAGATAAAATTATCGAAGACTCAGCCATTGACCTGTTTGCCTTATCTACACATAAGCGCAATTGGTTTGAAAAAATATTCAACCCCAGTATTACGAAGAAGATTTCGCATTACACTTTTATTCCGCTGTTGGCATTTCATAGCCCCAAAGACGAAGAACAAACAGGAAAGGATTTTTAAGGATACCGTTAAAGTCGGTAACCAAGAATTTGCAAACTAAGATGGCTCGCACTAGTGGCACGTATGAAACAATCAGCTTGTTTATACTATTGTTCGCTCTGCAACATCACGGCCATGATGCAACAGTGTAATTAATTACCTACCTTTGTGCATCACTCCTCCAAATTCCCGTAGAAAAGCGCTTTCTGCGTAGCCGCTCAAGGCGGATTCGAGCCAAGAGGCGTTTAAACTAAACGATTACACGGTTTCCGTGTATCAAAACAATTAAAAATGTCATTCGAAAAATTAAATCTCATTGAACCTATTTTAAAATCTTTGACGGTAGAGGGTTATACAAAACCCACTCCCATTCAAGAACAATCTATTCCGGTATTACTGGAACGCAAAGACTTATTGGGCTGCGCACAAACCGGCACTGGAAAAACAGCCGCCTTCGCTATCCCTATTCTTCAACTTCTTCATCAGGACGAACTTTATAAAAAAGGACCTGCTGGTATTAAAGCATTGGTACTTACCCCTACCCGTGAATTAGCTATTCAAATAGGCGAAAGCTTTGCTGCTTATGGCAAACTGTTGCGCATTCGTCATACCGTAATTTTTGGTGGTGTGCCACAACGCTCTCAAACTGATGCACTTCGTGCAGGAGTCGATATTTTAATCGCAACACCTGGTCGTTTACTTGACTTAATGGATCAGCGTTACGTGCGCCTGGAAAATCTTAAAATGTTTGTGCTTGATGAAGCCGACCGCATGCTCGACATGGGTTTTATTCACGATGTGAAGAAAATTATTGGTCGCATTCCGGCAAAGCGTCAAACTATTTTCTTCTCGGCAACCATGCCACCAGAAATTTCAAAGCTAGCCGATACTATTTTAACTAATCCTGTTCGGGTTGAAGTGACCCCTCCTTCCTCTACCGCAAACACGGTGAAGCAGGAAATTTATTTCGTAGAGAAAAATAATAAGAAATCACTTTTGCTACATTTATTAAAAGACAATGCTATCAATACGGCATTGGTTTTCACACGTACCAAACATGGTGCTGATCGCGTAGCCAAAGATTTGAATCGTGCCGGAGTAATGGCAGAAGCTATTCACGGAAACAAATCGCAAAATGCACGTCAAAGAGCTTTAAGTAATTTTAAATCGCAACAAACACGCGTATTGGTAGCCACTGATATAGCAGCCAGAGGTATCGATATCGATGAACTTTCGCATGTGATTAATTATGAATTACCCAATGTGCCTGAAACATATGTGCATCGCATTGGTCGTACAGGCCGCGCGGGAGCCAGTGGAATTTCTATTTCATTTTGTGACGGAGAAGAGAAAGCATACTTGAAGGATATTCAGAAATTAATTGGCAAATCATTGCCTGTTGCTGAAAACAATCCATACCCGATGAGTAACACTTCGATGAGTCATACTTCGGAAGCTCCGAAATCACAAAATCAAAACAGATCACAGAGATCTGGTGGTTTTAAGTCAGGCGGCTTTAAACGTTCATCGTCATCTTCATCAAACACCAAATCAACTTCCTCCTCCTCTTCTGCTTCATCTTCAAGACGACCAAGCAGAGATTGGAAAAGTATTTCCAGCGAAAAGAATTATTAATATTCATTTCGTAAACAATCGTTGAGGCCTATCAGCAAGATTGATTAATTTTCAGTCATGCGGATAGGCCTTCTTTCTGATACCCATAGTTACCTCGATCCTAAAATCGTCAGTTACTTCAAAGACTGTGATGAAATCTGGCATGCCGGTGACATTGGTGATGTTTCCGTTGTGAATGAATTAGAAAAACTCAAACCCGTGCGTGCCGTGTTCGGCAATATCGATGACAAAGACATGCAGGCACGTTATCCGGAAGACTTATGGTTTACGTGTGAAGATCTTACCATATGGATAACACATATTGGTGGGGCACCTCCCAATTACAATCCCAGAATAAAAAAGGTATTTAAAGAACGAACACCCGATATTTTTATCTGCGGTCATTCACACATTCTGCGCATTAAAAAAGATTCTTTTTATAATAATTTACTTTACCTTAATCCAGGTGCCGCTGGCAACCACGGATTTCACCTCATCAAAACCATTGTACGTTTTGAAGTGATTGGAAAAGAAATTAAAAATCTGGAAGTAATTGAATTGGGTAAACGGGGGGCCATCCAGCAATAATCGTATATCGGGCACCACAAAAGCAAAAAGCCAATGGAGCGATCCATCGGCTTACTAATGACTAATTGAAAATTATTTTGCCAACTTGGCTTTAAACTCTTCTTTAATCTTTTCGATATCAACAGCCTTGGCCACAGGCTTAAAGTTCTGAATTTTAAGATCTGTTCTTCTGCGGGCTGATTTTGCCTTGTCCTTGCGGCCTTTTCTCTTCAAACGGGTAACTGACATAACTCTTAGTTTTAAAGGCTGCAAAAGTAAGCAGGTTTTCCTATTTATTGCCACTCCTTCGCAGATTATTTCAATTTAACCTTAAAATCAGTGAATCTGTGGCGTAGTGCTTAAATTGCACCAATTTAGATATGGAAAAACCCACTTTACCGAAAGGTACCCGCGACTTTGGCCCGGCCCAAATGGCCAAAAGGCAGTTTATTCTTGAAAATATTAAAAAGGTATTTCAAAAATATGGGTTCCTTCCACTGGAAACGCCCGCTATGGAAAACCTCTCTACCCTTACGGGGAAGTATGGAGAGGAAGGAGATCAACTTCTTTTTAAAATTTTAAACTCAGGTGATTTTTTAAAAGAGGTAGATCAAACAAAGCTTGACGCTCGAAACTCAAAGCTCGTAGCATTTGATATTTCAGAAAAAGGCCTTCGCTACGACCTCACGGTTCCATTTGCACGCTTCGTGGTAATGAACCGGCATGAAATCACACTGCCCTTCAAGCGCTATCAGATTCAACCTGTGTGGCGAGCCGATCGTCCACAAAAAGGAAGATACCGTGAATTCTATCAGTGCGATGCCGATGTTGTTGGTACGGATTCTCTCCTCTGCGAGGCAGAAATTGTTCTGATGATTAAAGAGGCTTTTAGTGCTCTTGGAATTACTGATTATACTATCAAAATCAATCATCGCGGCATTCTTTCCGGTTTAGCTGAGCTATGTGATGCTAAAGAAAATGAGACTTCACTTTTTGTGGCCATCGACAAATTGGATAAAATCGGTGAAGAAAAAGTAAAAGAAGAATTAAAAAATCGTGGCTTTTCGGAGGCTAGTTTAAATACGTTGTTTGATGTATTGAATTTCAAAGGCACCACACAACAAAAAATAGAATTTCTAACAAAGAAATTTTCCGGCACCGCGGCCGGGCAAAAAGGAATTTCTGATTTCAGCGAAATGTCGAATCTCTTAACCGGGTATGGTGCTACCGAAGATCATATTGAATTTGACCTGGCACTGGCGCGCGGGCTCAGCTATTATACAGGTTGTATCTTTGAAGTGAAGGTCAATAATGTATCGATCGGTAGTGTGAGCGGTGGCGGACGTTATGATAATTTAACACAAGCTTTCGGGGCAAAAGAAAAATTGTCGGGGGTGGGCATTTCATTTGGTATTGACCGTATTTATGATGCCATGGAAGAATTAAAACTCTTTCCCCAAGAAGCACAAATATCCACGCAAGTGTTGATTGCGCATTTTGATGAGGAGAGTAAACGCTATGGGTTGAAGGTGTTACAAACTCTTCGCGCTAGTGGAATTGCTTCTGAGATCTATCCTGACACGTTGAAAATTCAGAAGCAGTTAGACTATGCTAATAAAAAAATGATTCCGTATGTGATTGTCATCGGATCGGAAGAAATGAAGAGCGGCACACTCACCTTCAAGAACATGAAAACCGGTGAACAATTTAAACTAACCATTGAAGACATTCTTAAAAGTCTAAAAGTATACAATTGATTAGAACCACGTATACCTTATAAACTGTAAATTGCCTACCGACAATTATCCAAGCATGGAATCGAAGCATCCAATCTCCGGCAAGCCACTAACTTTAAAGGAACTTGATCATCTATTACATGGTCATTCCAAGATCGCTTTGTCAGAAGATGCGCGCGTAAAAATAATCCGTTGCCGCGATTACCTGGATACGAAACTTGCTACCTCCACGCAACCCATCTATGGTATCAATACCGGGTTTGGTTCGCTTTATAATAAACACATTCCGAAAGATCAGTTAGAACAATTGCAGGAAAACCTGGTGATGTCACACGCATGCGGAACAGGCCCGGAAGTGCCGCGCGAAATTGTACTGCTCATGCTGTTCTTAAAAGTACAATCACTCTCCTATGGTTACTCGGGCGTGCAGGTCGAAACCGTTGAAAGGTTAATTGATATGTTCAACCAACGCGTGTTGCCGCGTGTATTCGAAATGGGCTCGTTAGGGGCTTCTGGCGATTTGGCTCCTTTAGCACATCTCTCCCTTCCACTTATCGGCATGGGTGAAGTGCATTATCTCGGAAAAACATATTCGAGCAAGGAAATACTAACACTTCTTGGATGGGATCGTATTCGTTTCAAAGCAAAAGAAGGACTGGCCTTACTTAATGGTACTCAATTCATGAGCGCCTATGGCGTGTGGTGTGTATTGCACGCCAATCGTATTTTAAAATTAGCAAATCTGATCGGTGCGCTTTCTCTTGATGCCTTTGATGGACGCATCGAACCGTTTGATGATTTAGTTCATCAGATACGCCCGCAGGCAGGCCAGATAAAAGTGGCCAAAGAAGTCAAAGAATTATTACGAGGTAGTTCCATCATTTCGCAACACAAAAAACATGTTCAGGATCCATACTCCTTTCGTTGCATTCCACAAGTGCATGGCGCTAGTGACGATGCCATCAACTATGTTACATCAATCATTCTCACCGAAGTGAATGGTGTGAGCGATAACCCTAACATATTTCCGCAAGAAGATAAAATTATTTCTGCAGGCAATTTTCACGGACAACCGTTAGCCCTTCCTTTAGATTTTCTGGCTATTGCGTTGGCTGAATTGGGCAATATTTCGGAGCGAAGAACGTATCAACTTATTTCAGGTTCACGCGATCTGCCTAATTACCTTGTTGCCAATCCCGGTATCAATTCAGGCTTAATGATACCACAATATACAGCTGCTTCTATAGTGAGTCAGAATAAACAACTTTGCACCCCTGCTTCGGTAGATTCCATTGTATCATCCAATGGCCAGGAAGATCATGTGAGCATGGGGGCCAATGCTGCCACAAAAGCATATCGTATCGTAAACAATCTATATTCAATATTGGCTATTGAGCTTATTACCGCGGCTCAGGCACTTCATTTCCGCAGACCTTTAAAAACTTCTGCGCGATTGGAACAGTTAGTGGATAATTTTAGAAAGCAGGTTCCGTTTATAGAAACAGATCGCCTGCTGCATGATGATATGGTAAAAGCTGAGCGCTTTTTGAAGGAAACAAAACTGGAAGATTGAAAAATTTTATTTTCATATTATCATTTGTATTTTTTGCTGGGAATCTCCACGCGCAATACACCAGCCGGTTGGGGCGCTTTCAAGTAAACGAGATCAAAGGATGTGCCCCCTTTACAGTCACCATCATCAATACCAATGTAATTACCACCGGAGAATGCACACCCGGCAAGCCATGCCTGATGGATTATCTGGGTAATGCCACGCAATCTCAAAACCTTTTTACATTCACCTACACTACTCCGGGCACGTTCAAACTTTCCGTTCTCTATCAAAGTATTGGAGCCGATGACATCACCATCACCGTTGATCCCAATATCCAACCGGCCTTTGAAGTGTATACCTGCTCGGGATTACAAACGTCAATAAAGATCACGGATAAAACATACGATCAGTATTATGTGGATTTTAATAGTGACGGAATTACTGAAGTGGCAATGCCTAATAGCAATAATCAAACAGCCACTCACAATTATGGAGTAGCCGGAAATTTTAACATTAGCGTAAGAGGAAAAGACATAAACTCTGCGGATAATTGCACTGCGAAAGTATTGGCCTTTAGCTCCGTGGCCACCTTGCCTGTCCCTCAGATTACCACTCTATCTGCATTAGACGCAACTCAACTAAAACTCGACTTTACCTCATTAACCAATGTGCAATTCAAACTTGAAATTGCCGTTAATAACGCATCTACTTTTCAACAATTTCAAACGTTATATGGCGTCAATTCTGTTACCATTCCCAATCTGAAAGTAGATGATAACTTTTATTGTTTTCGGTTGAGTGCGTTTGATCCTTGCACCAATACCAATACATACTCCTTTCCGGTTTGCAGTCAGAATGTTGATTTGGCTATTCAAAGTGGTGTCAACAAACTTACGTGGACAACTTCTGGAACAGGGGTTACTACTACCGATATTCAACGAGGAGGAACTACCTATACACTTATCCCCGGTTCGCCTGCTTCCTTCGATGATGTAGATGTGGTTTGTAAAACATCCTATTGCTATCGTGTAATAAGTCTTTATCCAGGTGGAACAACAAGTATTTCACTCGAAAAATGTGGTGAATCTTTTACTACCACAAATCCGTCACCCGTCAATAATACCTCATCAGAAGTTTCGGCAGAAGGAGTAAAACTTACCTGGAAACAAGATCCTTTATTTAATCCGTTTGAATACACTATACTTCGATCGCAAAACAATGGACCGTTTGGTGAGCTTGGAAGAGATACCAAAACAGAATATAGTGATACGGGGTATACGACCGGGTTAAGTGCATGCTATCGTATTAATTATTCAGACATGTGTGGCAATGAAAGTCAGCAAGGCACCCTTGTTTGCCCTATGCGATTAACTTTTTCTATAGATAATAAAAATGCGATCACGTTAAGTTGGTCTAAATTGATAGGTTGGAAAAACGGAGTTAAGAATTATCGGATACAAAAATTTGATCGTAGTGGTGGATTGATAAGTACAACCAATGTCGGATTGGACACCGTTTTTGTTGATGATCAAAAAGATTTAATCAATCAGGTTGTGCAATATCGTGTGTTGGCCGATGCCAATGAAACGGGTCAAATTATTTCAATTTCCAATCAGGTTATAGTCACCAAAGAAGCTAACCTATTTTATCCAAACGCATTTACGCCAGATGGAACCGGCCCCATACAAAATGAAACTTTCACGGTTTCAGGTCAATACATCGTAAAAATGGAACTTAAAATATTTGATCGTTGGGGCACCATGATCTTCTTTACGGAAGAAAACAAACCATGGGATGGAACGCAAAGCGGTCGTGCCATGCCAGAAGGCACCTATGTTTGGGTAGCAAGCATTACCGATATGGTTGGAAGAAATTTTTCTCGGGAAGGCACCGTGGTGATTCTTAAAAAAAGAAACTGATCATTCCTGTTTTTCACTTCTTCAAAGTAAATCATTTACCTTTGACCAAATCCACAATTATTAAACCTCAAGGTTATGTTTGACATGATGAAGATGATGGGCAAGATGAAAGAAGTGCAGCAGAAAATGAAGGAAGCTCAGGATAAATTGGTTTATGTAAAGGCTTCCGGAGAAGCCGGTGGGGGTATGGTACGAGCAATTGTGAATGGCAAAAAACAAGTAGTCGCAATTGAAATTGATCCGCTCATACTAAAAGCAGAAGATCGTGTGCTTGTGCAGGATTTGGTTGTGGCTGCAGTAAATAAAGCTAGTGAAGAAGTAGATGTGTTGGCGAAAGAAGAATTAAAAAAAGCCACTGAAGGATTATTGCCAAATATACCCGGTATGGACTTAAGCAGCCTGATGGGATGACCGAAGTAGCGGTTGTCATTCTAAACTATAACGGTAGAAATTTTCTAAAGCAATTTCTACCTTCCGTCATTGAATGCAGTGGAAATGCAAAAATCATTGTTGCCGATAATGCATCCACCGATGACTCCATCCAATTAATAGAATCAGAATTTGCGTCTATTGTAGAAGTTATTAAAATTGAGCGCAATCGTGGTTATTGTGGCGGATATAATTACGCACTCAATAAAATCGAAGCTGAGTATTTCGTCCTTCTAAATTCTGATGTAGAAGTGACCAAAGGATGGATTGAACCCATTATTACTCTTTTTAAAAGTGACTCTTCAATAGCCGCAGCGCAGCCTAAGATAGTATCCTATTATGAAAAGAATAAATTTGAATATGCTGGTGCAGCCGGTGGCTTTATTGATGCACTCGGATATCCGTTCTGCAGAGGTAGAATCTTTTCACATATTGAAGAAGACCAAGGGCAGTATAATGATGTTCGACAAGTATTCTGGGCAACAGGAGCCTGCCTTTTTATCAAGGCAGAAATTTTTAATAAAATAGGTGGTCTTGATGAGGACTTCTTTGCACACATGGAAGAAATTGACCTTTGCTGGCGACTTAACCGCGCGGGGTATAAAGTTTATTATCATGGCCTGAGCAAAGTTTACCATGTTGGCGGGGGAACTCTTTCTTCTTCAAATCCGAGAAAAACGCATCTCAACTTCAGAAATGGACTTAGTCTGCTGATCAAACACCTGGCACCTGCCGAATTGCTCTGGAAACTTCCAGTTCGCCTAATTTTAGACTGGTTTGCAGCCGGTCTTTACTTAGTGAGTAGAAGGCCTGCTAATGCAAAAGCGGTGTTCTCTGCACATCTCGATTTTTTTAAAAATTGCATCTCAGATTTTGCCAAAAGGAAAACAATAGCAAAGGAGATTGGCGGTTTTCAGGTAGATGGAATATATCGAGGAATAATTCCCTTCCAATACTATTTATTAAAAAAAAGGACTTTTGGCGAACTTGATAAATTCTAAAAATCCCAGAATGTGCTACGTTTCCGCAAGTGCGAACGCATATTCATTATAAATGCCAGTGAAAGATAGATGATGATGGGTGATCCAAAAGTCAAAAAAGAGGCATAAATAAAGAAAAGACGTATCGAAGAGGAGGCAATTCCCATTTTTTCGCCCAAGGCCGTACACACTCCAAAGGCATGTTTTTCAAAAAATTGCTGTATTCGATTGATTAAACTGCTCATAATTCTCAACCCTTTGCGTTATTTCCTACCATTTACCTGAGTTAAAGTCTGTTCATCGATAAAAGAATCACTATACAAAGATAAGCTACCGATACCCTTTAATTACCCAAATAAGTGTAATTTTTTTAACTATAATTGCAAAAAAACAGTGTTAAAGTTAACTTCGCACCTCGTTTCGGAAACCTTAAATCTTTATCCATGAGAAAATTATTTTACGCAATGCTGATCATTGGAACGCTCAATATATCGAGCTGTACTCTTCCACAGATGATTAAAGCCGCCAAAGAACAAAAATTAGAAATTAAGCCTAATCCGCTTGAAGTACACAAGGACACAGTAAATCTGGATTTGTCTGGTAACCTTCCGGTTAAAATGCTTAAAAAAGGAACAGTTTATACGCTTAATACTTTTTACAAGTATGGCGAAAATGAACTTGCCCTCGAGCCTGTTGTTTTGAAATCAGAAGATTATCCTTCCAGTGGCACTCAGGAAACCAAAGTTTCCAAATCATTCGCATTTCCTTATAAAGATGCCTACAAGGTAGGAACAGCCGAAGTTCAGGGTGTTGCAGCTAAAGGAACGAAATCAAAGACTACAGCTCGTATGCCGCTAGCGACAGGTATTATTACTACCTCCAAATTAGTTCAAAAATCATATTATGCAGCTTTCGCTGCCCATTCTTACAATAATCAAGAAGAGCTAACTCCAGTTATCATTCCTGACTTCATTTTTGAAAGAGGAAGATCTGTACTCCGCCCTTCAGAGACCAAAGCCGCTAAAGGAAAGCAATTAGATGCATTTATTGCGTCAAAGAACGTAACCCGCACTGTAACGATCACTGGTACTCACTCACCAGAAGGTGCTGAACGTATTAACACTAAACTTTCTGAAGAACGTGCCAAAGCGATTGAAAAATACTATCGTGCTCAAATGAAAAAGTACGACTACAAAGGTAAGGCCGATTCAATTAAATTCATTCTTAAACCAGTTGTTGACGACTGGACAGAATTTAAAACTTCCCTTGCTGCCTACGAAGGTATTTCTGCAGACGAAAAATCAGCTTATTTAGATATCATTAATGCTGGTGGATCATTTGAAGAACAGGAAAAGCAGATGAAAAAAGTAAAGACTTACAACAAGGTATTTAAAGATGTTTATCCTGGCTTGCGTGCTGCTAAGACCGAAATATTTACTATTAAGGTTAAGAAAACAGATGCAGAAATCTCTGTATTATCAAAGCAAATTACCAAAGGTGAAGCTGGAGCAGATGCACTTAGCTTTGATGAATTGATGTATTCAGCTACTCTTACTCCATCCCTTGAAGAAAAAGCCGCCATTTATGAGGCTGCTACTAAAAAAGGAACAAACTGGACAGCTCACAATAACTTAGGTGCCGCTTATCTTCAAATGGCAATTGAAAATCCTTCACGTGCTGCTGAATTGACACC
This sequence comes from uncultured Ohtaekwangia sp., assembly GCA_964349405.1. Lineage (GTDB taxonomy): Bacteria > Bacteroidota > Bacteroidia > Cytophagales > Cyclobacteriaceae > ELB16-189. The sequence goes on from CAYGGY010000015.1 coordinate 19,707, forward strand.
AAAGGCTGCTGCTCAGTTAGAGATCGCTGTTAAAATCAAAGAAACTCCTGAAGTAAATGCTAACCTTGCTTCTATTGCACTTTGGAATGGCAATCCTTACAAAGCATATAGCTTGGCATCTAAGGCTCTTCGTGGAGCAAACAACGAAGTAACTCGCGGAGTAAATGGTGTTAAAGGTGCATCTGAAATCTATATGGCAAACTACAGTGCAGCGGTAAGCTCTACTTCATCTGCAACGGATACTGATGTGAATCTCTTCAACAAAGGGTTAGCACAGTTATTAAACAAAGATTATAGCAATGCTTCTTCATCCTTCGGTGAAGCTTCACGCAAAAACAGCAATTATGCCTTGGCATATTATGGTGCAGCCGTAGCTGCTGCGCGTGCTGGTAATGGTGATGCCGTAGTTAGCAACTTAACCAATGCTGTTAAAATTGACGCTTCTTTGAAAGACAAAGCATTGACTGACCTTGAATTCTCAAAATTCACTGCTACTGAGTCATTCAGAGCCGCATTGAAATAATAAGGTATTTCTTAACGATAGACCCCGGCCCTAAAAGCCGGGGTTTTTTTATTGCCATTAGAATACTTATTGGGAAAAAACAGTACTAACATTTTATCGTGTAAATCCTGATACCTATTTTTACGGGCTTTCCAAACAAACGGCAGCTATGAGAGAAATTCAATTCAGAGAGGCGCTCCGCGAAGCCATGAACGAAGAAATGAGAAGAGACCCAGGTGTATTACTGATGGGTGAAGAAGTAGCGGAATATAATGGAGCTTATAAAGTAAGCCAAGGAATGTTGGATGAGTTCGGCTCAGACAGGGTTATTGACACCCCAATTGCTGAACTTGGATTTGGAGGCGTAGCGGTTGGTGCCGCCATGAATGGCCTCCGGCCTATTGTGGAGTTTATGACATTCAATTTTTCGTTGGTGGCCATCGATCAGGTGATTAATGCTGCTGCTAAGATGTATTCCATGTCGGGCGGCCAATTTAATATTCCAATTGTGTTTCGAGGCCCAACCGGAAATGCCGGGCAATTAGGAGCTCAGCACTCACAAAATTTTGAAAATTGGTTTGCTAACACTCCCGGTTTGAAGGTAGTAGTACCGTACACACCTTATGACGCAAAAGGTCTTCTAAAGACTGCGATACGTGATAACGATCCTGTTATTTTTATGGAATCGGAATTAATGTATGGTGACAAAGGGGAAGTGCCAATTGAAGAATATCTCATTCCAATTGGTGTTGCTGATATTAAAAGAAGTGGTACAGATGTAACGATTGTCTCTTTTGGGAAAATCATGAAAGTTGCCTTAGCGGCAGCGCAGGAATTGGAGAAAGAAGGAATTTCTGTGGAGGTAATCGACTTGCGCTCCGTACGTCCAATCGATTATGCGACCGTTGTTGAATCTGTGAAAAAGACTAATCGCTTGGTTATTGTTGAGGAAGCCTGGCCTTTATCTTCCATCGCAACTGAGATTACCTATCATATTCAAAAACATGCGTTTGATTATCTGGATGCTCCTATTCACAGAATAAATAGCATGGATGTTCCTCTGCCCTATGCTCCTACGTTAATTGATGTTATTCTTCCCAATGTAGCTAAGACCGTTAAAGCCGTTAAAGCCGTTCTTTATAGAGATTAATTCAATCGGATAAAACACACTTAAAATGCCAGAAGAAATTCTGGCATTTTTATTTGATGCTACTAAGCAACATCTTCCAGGCCTCCTCAACTTTCCCTTCCTGCAGATATCGTTGAGCCAATCGATGAATTTCGTCTTCACCCTTTTGGGAGGCTGACAGCCAATCAGGATTAGACTTAAAAAGCGTTGCCTGTTCCGGATCAGGTAATTTATCAATATTGCCCAGCCTGCCAAGATCGTTTCCGGTAAGCACGCTGCTATTTCTTATGCGAACAGGAATCTGATCGTATCCAATACCAACTTTCTCGTTTGGTTTAGGCACCGTAAAAATACTTTCACCAAAAGCTCTGCAATAATAATCTCCTCCCATGCGTGCTACCGCATCTACTTTATGGGGATTTAGTTTACCTTCTTCATCAAATATTTCTTCTTTCGCGTGAATTAAAAGCACTTCACAAATCACAAGATTTCCTGCTCCCCCCGCCTGGCCCAAGGGAATAACTTGTAGCACGTTACATTCAAAGGAAACGGGTGACTCAGCGACCCTTGGTGGTTTTACTCTAACTGAAGGTAATTCCGTAAACCCTGCTTTCGCGAACTCATTGATTCCTTTCGGAAAATCACAACTGGCCAAAGATGTTTTCTCCACCATCTCATACGATACAATATTGATAACCACCTCAGGAAACTCCAACACATTCTCAAGTGTGTGTTTGGTAGTATTATCCCTGATTCTTTTTGATGGTGAAAAAACAAGAATCGGTGGATTCATGCTAAACATATTGAAGAAACTGAACGGACTTAAATTCACCGATCCGTTCGCATCCATTGAACTCACCAATGCAATGGGTCTTGGTGAAACAGAACCTTGCAGATAGGCTTGTAATTTTGGAACAGGAATACTTTTGGGATCTATGGTTATCATGTTAATTCAATATGCAGGTAATATTTTTCCACTACATTCGCCAAATCCTATTCTAACACCATCTTTTTCAGCATGGCCTTTCATAATTACCGTATCTCCATCTTCAAGAAATTTGCGGTCTGAACCATCCAACATTTTAAGAGGCCGCTGCCCATTCCACGAAAGTTCCAACATGGAACCAAAGGAACCTGGTGATGGGCCGCTGATGGTACCAGAAGCATACATATCTCCCACCTGAATATTACATCCATTAACCGTGTGATGTGCCAACTGTTGGTTGATATTCCAATACATATATTTGAAATTGGTTCTACATACAGTGGTTGGCTCCAATTGTTCTGCCTTAATATATACTTCCAGTGTTAGATCAAAATTCTTTTCTCCGTCCACTGACAAATATGGAAGCACATGCGGAAACTGTTCAGGCCCTTTTACGCGAAAAGGCTCTAATGCATCAAGCGTTACAATCCAGGGCGACATGGTAGATCCAAAATTCTTTCCTAAAAATGGTCCAAGGGGAACATACTCCCATTGCTGAATATCACGCGCTGACCAATCATTAAAAAGCACTAATCCAAATATATGGTCCTCGGCATCGTTCACAGAAACAGACGATCCTAACTTTGTTTCAGAACACGTTATAAAGGCAACCTCTAATTCAAAATCCAATTTTTGTGAAGGACAAAAATCTGGCGGATCCGAATCTGTTGGTTTAATCTGACCTTTGGGTCGATGAATAGGTGTGCCTGAAATTACAATAGAAGAAGCACGGCCGTGATAGGCTACCGGCAAATATTTCCAGTTTGGTAATAACGCATTATCCGGATCACGGAACATCGATCCAACATTGAAGGCATGTTCTTCGCTGCTGTAAAAATCAGTGTAATTGCCAATCTTTACAGGCAACTGCATCTCCACTTCATTCATATGTACCAGCGCCATCTCACGCGCTACCATATTTGATTTCAATTCATCATTATCATGACGCAACAACTCAGAAATTCGCTGCCTTACCTCGCCTCCCTTCTTTCTCCCAAGTGCTAAAAAACCATTTAATTCTTTTTGATTAAAAACTCCAAGAGGCAATCCAAGTCCATCCAAAAAACCATTTTCATGAAGATAAACTAAATCGAGCACATGGTCACCAATAGCTACTCCTGCCACAGGGGATAAGTAATCCGTCTTGAAAATTCCAAAGGGTAAATTTTGAATGGGGAAATCAGAGCCTTTAGGCACCTCTACCCAACTTTTTAATTTCGGATCATTGGCATTTACCATAGAACTCAAAATTAGTGCTTATTTTTCTCGCTGAAATGAAAAACCCAACAAGTTTACCGAAAGAGTTTGAGGAAAGAATGCGTACTGAACTCAGGGCGGATTTCAATACTTTTCTTGAAAGCCTTAACAATCCCTCTCCCATCAGTATTCGAATAAATCCTAAAAAATCTTCACAGATAGAGGGAACCATAATACCCTGGACAAAAGATGGAAGATACTTAACCGAAAGACCCATTTTCACACTTGATCCATCCTTTCACGCAGGAGCGTATTATGTTCAAGAGGCCAGTTCTATGTTACTCGAACAAGCTCTTATCCAATCCACTGATCTAACAAAGCCGTTGCGTGTGTTGGATTTAAGCGCAGCTCCGGGAGGAAAATCAACGCATATTCTAAGCCTACTAAACTCAAGCTCACTACTCGTTTCCAATGAAGTAATCCGATCTCGTGCTTCCATCCTTTCGGAGAACCTTCAAAAATGGGGACACCCCAATGTAGTAGTAACATGCAATGATCCCGAAAATTTCAAAAGACTGGAAGGTTTCTTTGATGTGATCGTAGTCGATGCACCGTGCTCAGGCGAAGGTCTATTTCGAAAAGATCCTGATGCCATGAAAGAATGGTCACCCGATAACGTACAACTCTGTTCTATGCGCCAACGCAGAATTCTGAGTGACGTGCTTCCTGCCTTGAAAGAAGAAGGAATACTTATTTATAGCACCTGCACCTTCAATGAACACGAGAATGAAAACAACTTAATCTGGTTAGCACAAGCAGAAGAGTTTGACTTTATACCACTTTCGTTGGATCATAGGTGGGGAGTCGAAATGATTGAAAAGGAAAATGCCATCGGCTATCGATGTTACCCGCATAAGGTAAAAGGCGAAGGTTTTTTTATTTCAGTACTGCGAAAAAAAACAAGCACAAAGCAGCTAAGGATTAGATCGAAAAAGAGATTCACGTTCGCTTCAAAAAAAATCGGTGAACAACTTACGGATTGGATGCTTCACTCTGATCAATTCGATTTCATACAACAAGAAAATTTGTTGATTGCTATTCCTGTTTCATTTTGTGACGACATTCAATTTCTTCAGGAGCAGTTGCACGTGGTCACCAAAGGAACGGCTGTTGCCGAAGTGAAACATGATAAGTTTATCCCGGAACACGCCTTCGCTCTTTCCATCTATCTGAATGAAGAGCATTTTCAAAAAGTTAATCTGACATTAGAACAATCGCTTTTGTATCTCCGTAAAGAAACCTTTGTGCTGGACGATGTGCGAAAAGGATTTGCCTTGGTGAAATACCAGGAAAATTCCCTCGGCTGGGTAAACCTGCTAGGAAATCGTTTTAACAATTTATATCCATCCTCCTGGAGAATCAGAATGGGGCTTGATCGGTCATAATCAGTATTTTCATTCGATTTTCAGGCAAAATTTAGAAGACTCCATTCATTCCCTTTTCCTATTTTTGCGATCTTATTAGTTTACGTTTTATGGCACTTCCTACTAAATACAATCCGGCTGAAGTTGAAGATAAATGGTATCAATACTGGATGGATAAGGGTTTCTTTCATTCAGAACCCAATCCTGACAAAGAGCCGTATTGCATCGTAATACCTCCTCCTAATGTCACCGGTGTGCTTCACATGGGGCACATGCTCAACAATACTATTCAAGATGTACTGGTGCGCAAAGCACGTATGGAAGGAAAAGAAGCTTGCTGGGTGCCGGGAACCGATCATGCTTCAATTGCTACCGAAGCACGTGTGGTTGCCATGTTGCGCGAAAAAGGAATAAAGAAATCAGACCTTACGCGCGATGAGTTTTTAAAATATGCCTGGGAGTGGAAAGAAAAATACGGTGGCATTATCCTGGAACAATTGAAAAAGCTTGGTGCTTCATGTGATTGGAGCCGCACCAAGTTCACGATGGATCCTGATTATTATGAAGCTGTGATTGATGTGTTCATCGATCTTCATAAAAAAGGATACATCTATCGCGGACTTCGCATGGTGAACTGGGACCCGGCAGGAAAAACTGCGCTCTCCGATGATGAGGTGATTCACAAGGATGTACAATCCAAATTATACTACATCAAGTATCCTATCGAAGGCAGTACAGATCAATTTGTCACCATCGCTACCGTGCGTCCTGAAACCATCATGGCCGATAGCGCCATCTGCATAAATCCAAATGATGAACGATTCACACATCTTAAAGGCAAGCGTGTTCATATTCCGTTGATCAATAAAGTCATACCGATCATAGAAGATGAGTATGTAACCATGGATTTCGGAACGGGTTGCTTAAAAGTAACTCCCGCTCATGACATGAATGACTATGAGTTGGGCAAGAAACATAATCTTGAAGTTATCGACATTCTCAACGAAGACGGCACACTCAACGCGAAAGCACAAATTCTCATTGGTGAAGATCGTTTCGTTGCCAGAAAAAAAATTGCTAAGCAACTTGATGAGAAAGGCTACCTGGCCAAGGTAGAAGATTACAAAAGTAATGTAGGCCACTCTGAAAGAACTGATGCCGTAATTGAACCACGCCTTTCTCTACAATGGTTTTTAAAAATGGACACCATCACCAAGCCTGCATTGGAAAATGTGATGAACGATACCATCAACCTGATACCATCAAAATTTAAAAACACCTACCATCACTGGATGGCCAATGTACGTGACTGGTGTATTTCACGACAATTATGGTGGGGTCATCGCATACCGGCTTGGTATGATGATAATGGAAATTATGTGGTCGCTAAAACAGAAACAGAAGCACTCGAATTATATAGAAAGCAAAATCCTGAAAATAAAATCACCTCGCTAAAGCAGGAAACCGATGTGATGGATACCTGGTTTTCAAGTTGGCTATGGCCGATGGCAGTCTTTGATACTTCCATTTTTAAAGACTTAAAAAACAACAAGGGCAATGCCGATCTTAACTATTACTACCCTACTAATGATTTAGTAACAGCTCCTGAAATTCTTTTCTTCTGGGTGGCCCGAATGATTATTGCCGGCTACGAGTATCGTGGAGAAATGCCTTTCAAGAATGTCTACCTCACGGGAATCGTACGCGATAAGCTGGGTAGAAAAATGTCGAAGTCGTTGGGCAATTCACCCGATCCACTCGACCTGATTGCCCAATATGGAGCAGATGGCGTTCGCACCGGTATGCTATTCAGTTCGCCAGCGGGTAATGATTTACCGTTTGATGAAAAACTTTGCGAACAAGGAAGAAATTTTGCCAATAAAATATGGAATGCATTCCGATTAGTTAAGGGATGGGAGACGTATGAAGGAGAGGTTCCTGAAACCGACAACGTTTCAATCATGTGGTTTGAATCAAAACTTAATCAAGCGCTCACCGAAATTGAAGATCATTATTCCAAATTCAGAATATCAGATGCATTGCTGACAACGTATAAATTAATTTGGGATGATTTCTGTGCCTGGTACCTGGAGATGGTGAAACCTGAATTTGGCAAACCCATTCACAAGGAAACTTTATCAAAGACTATTGAGTATTTCGAAAGTATATTAAAAGTACTCCATCCATTCATGCCGTTTATTACTGAAGAACTTTGGCATGAGTTAAAGGAGCGTGATTCAAAAGATTGCTTAATTGTCGCAGCCTGGCCGAAAGCAAATGCGTCCGATGAAGAAATAATTTTAGAAGGAGCTTATTCTTTTGAGATCATTGGAGAAATAAGAAATTTCAGAAATAGTAAAGGTATCTCACCAAAAGAATCCTTGAAGTTGATGGTGAGGTCAGGTGAACAGAATTTGATTGAATCATTCTGGCCTATCATCAAGAAGCTGTCAAATCTGGATACTATTTCATTCTCTTCTGAAAATATTACAAATGCATCTGGGTTTGTCATAAAGACTACTGAATTTTTTATTCCGCTAGAAGGCAAAATAGATGCAGCCAAAGAGCGCGAAACCATTTTAAAAGATCTTGAATATCAACGCGGCTTTCTCACCACAGTAGAGAAAAAACTTTCAAATGAAAAATTTGTCAATAGTGCGCCTCCTCAGGTGATCGAAATCGAACGTAAGAAAAAGCAAGACGCAGAATCTAAAATTAAATCATACGAGGAGGCAATAAGAAATTTATCTTGATGGGGTAATACGTTGCGGGTCAGTCGATCCGCAACAATTTTATGCGCCAAGGAAGCTTATCATACTGATCTGAGTTCGTATAAAATTTCAACAACTAAACCCTTATTGCCAGTAATAACTCAATATTCTTAAACTTCATTCCAAACTTACGCGCTACCGATTCATTCGTTAAATTTCCTTTATACGTATAGACACCTCTCATAAACCATTTGTGAGAGAAAATCATTTCCTCCACGCCACCTTCTTCGGCTGCTCGTAAGATCGTAGGGGTGAAAATATTACTCAATGCAGTAGTGGCTGTATTCGCCACCCGTGAAGCAACATTAGGAACACAATAATGAATCACGTCATATTTACGGAAGACTGGTTTATTCAAACTAGTTATCTCCGAAGTAGCTATGCATCCACCTTGGTCAATGCTAAGATCGATGATCAATGAATCGGGTTTCATTTTGGTTACCATTTCTTCTGATACCACATGCCTGGCTTTTCCTTTTTCGGCACGCAGAGCCCCTATCACTACATCAGCGTTTTCAAGGCTTTGTCCAAGAGTAACCGTATCGATAGTTGATGTATAAAACTGAAAACCCAGCGTGTGCTTAATCCGTCTTAATTTGTACAGATGATTATCAAAAACCTGTATTTCAGCGCCAAGGCTTAGCGCTGCACGAGCTGCATATTCGGCTACCGTTCCTGCTCCAATTATGACAACTTTCGTGGGCGGAACTCCAGTAATTCCTCCCAGAATTATTCCTTTACCTTTATTAACGGTACTTAAAAATTCTGCGGCAATTAACATTACCGTGCTGCCTGCAATTTCACTCATCGCACGGACAATAGGCATCCCTCCTACTTTATCCTCAATAAATTCATACGCCAAAGCAGTAACTTTCTTTTTAAGGAGGGCATTCACACATTCCGGTTTCAGATTACCCATTTGAAGGGCCGATATAAGCGTTTGACCAGGTCTGAAATATTCTATCTCTTCCAGAGTAGGAGGCTCAATTTTAAGAATAAAATCTGCCTTATAAACCTCTTCAACAGTATAGACAATTTTAGCTCCCGCTTCACTGTATTGCTTATCCGAAAACTTTGAGCCTTCCCCTGCTTTAGTCTCTACCCATACCTCATGACCATTATTAATCAGAATAGCTACCGCATCTGGTGTGAGACTAATCCTATTTTCCTGCAAGGAAATTTCTTTGGGAAGACCTATGAAAAAGGAGTTCTTTCTCTTCTTCACTTTCAACATTTCCTCTTGTGGATAAAGGCTGGATTTAGCCAGTGCTGCAAATCCACTTTTCTTCTTTTCAGTCATGCCTGCGAAAATAAATTTTTCTACTCAATGAATCATTCATTTGTATTAGCACTTCAAAATATTGATTTGGCAACAATTGGTGAAGCTTTTCGGGCCATTCAATCAAGCATACGTGCCCGGAATTTAAATATTCCTCCAAGCCGATATCGAACGCTTCCAATTCATTTTTTAATCGATATAAATCAAAGTGATATACAACCTTACCGTTTATGTTACCATATTGGTTCACGATAGAATAAGTAGGACTGGCAACCGTTCCTGTTATTCCCAGTTGATTTACGATCTGTTTCACCAACGTGGTTTTACCTGCTCCCATTTCACCTTTTATCAGCCACACATTAAGCCCTTCACTTTGCTTTACCAATTCGGCAGCAGCCATAGGCAAATCATCAATAACAAGTGGCCTCGTCCCTACTAACGTCAACACATCAGGCATTTTTCGAAGTTAATAAAATAAAAGGAATGATCATTTCTTCCAGGCTTACTCCGCCATGTTGAAATGTATCCTTATACATGTTCACATAGTAGTTGTAGTTGTTAGGATACGCAAAAAACTGATCTTCGATGGCAAAGACATACGAAGTTGAAACATTCGTTTTGGGTAGAAAGAATCGTTCGGGCTTTAATGCTTCCATTACCTTATCGCCTTCATAGCCAAGATTTTTTCCTTGTTTATAACGAAGGTTGCTGTTGACAGTCTTATCACCTATTATTTTAAAGGGTCGCTTTACGCGGATGGTTCCATGGTCGGTGGTGATGATCACCTTTGCTTTTTTGTCTGCAATTTTCTTAAGGATATCGATCAAGGGTGAATGCATAAACCAAGACTTAGTGATAGAGCGATAGGCTGCTTCGTCAGGAGCTAACTCACGCACCATCGCCATATCCGTGCGGGCATGAGAAAGCATATCCACAAAATTATAAACAATCACATTCAGGTCGTTGTGAAAAAGATTATTTATCGAATCTGCCAAATCACGACCTTCTTCCAACTTCTTTATCTTATTATAAGAAAACCGGATGGATAAATTATTTTTCTTTATCTGCTTAGCCAGAAACTCGTCTTCGAAATTATTTTTCGATTCATCTTCATCTTCTCCAACCCATAATTCGGGATGAACTTTGGCCATCTCGGAAGGTAGCATGCCGGAAAAAATTGCATTGCGGGCATAGGCCGTTGTGGTAGGCAAAATTGAATAGTACGTCTCTTCTTTCTCTACATTAAAATATTCTGATAGCACAGGTTCAATTACCTTCCACTGATCATATCGTAAGTTATCAATTAAAATAAAAAATGTGGGTTCTCCGGCCTTCAGTTCAGGAAACACTTTCTTCTTCATGATCTGATGCGAAAGAAGCGGTCTCTCTATGTTTGGATTATTCAGCCAGCTTTCATAATTGCGCTTAATGAATTTGCAGAAATTGGAATTTGCTTCCACCTTTTGCATATCCAATACTTCGGCCATATCCCGATTGTCTGCGTCATCCATTTGAAGCTCCCAGAACACAAGCTTCCTATAAATATCCGCCCATTGCTCGTGATTCATATTATCCTGAAAGGCCATGCTGATCTTCCTGAAATCCTGTTGATAATTCAGGTTGGTTTTTTCAATCACCAATCTTTTGTTATCTAATATTTTCTTAATGGACAAAAGAATCTGACTTGGATTAATGGGCTTAATCAGGTAATCATCAATTTTGGCTCCTATGGCCTCTTCCATAATAAACTCTTCTTCATTCTTGGTAATCATTACAACCGGAAGATTTGGTTTATTATTTTTAATCAAGGTAAGTGCTTCCAGTCCCGACATTCCGGGCATGTGCTCATCCAGAAAGACTACATCAAAATGTTTGGATTCGCTTAATTCAACGGCATCCGAACCATTGTTTACAGGCGTGATATCGTATCCTCGTTGCTCAAGGAATAAAATATGTGGCTTCAACAAATCAATCTCATCATCAGCCCATAAAATGCTATATCTTTGCATGGAATTCGTTTAGAAAAATCTGTCTAATTTACATCATAAACCTCAATCTACCCGATCGATTGAACAAAAAGAAAATCATTAACGACCCGGTGTATGGGTTCATCTCTATTCAGAATGAACTGATTTATGATTTGATTCAACACCCCTACTTTCAACGGCTACGCGACATAAAGCAATTGGGGTTAAGCAACCTGGTATATCCGGGTGCTCAACATACTCGCTTTCACCATGCATTAGGCGCGTTGCACCTGATGGATCGGGTTATAAAAAATCTACGCTTAAAGGGTATAGAAATCAGTAATCAGGAAGAACAGGCTGCATTGATTGCCATTCTTCTTCACGACATTGGCCACGGACCACTTTCGCACGCCTTGGAAGAGACATTGTTACAAGATGTACACCATGAGAGTCTTTCTTTTCTCTTTATGAAAACATTGAATACACAATTCAATGGAGAGTTGGAATTGGCTATCAGCATTTTCAGAAATACGTATCCCAGAAAGTTTTTTCACCAACTGATCAGTAGCCAGCTAGACATTGACCGACTTGATTATCTTAATAGGGATAGCTTTTTTACCGGTGTGATGGAAGGAACCATTGGCGTTGATCGCATCATTTCGATGCTCACGGTCCATCATGATGAATTAGTGGTGGAAGAGAAAGGCATTTATAGTATTGAAAATTTTTTACACTCGCGAAGGCTTATGTATTGGCAAGTGTATCTGCATAAAACAGCACTAAGTGCAGAGCGGATGATGGTGAACATCATTCGAAGAGCACAATATCTCATGCGTGCAGGTGAGAATCTGATCGCCTCTCCGGCACTTAAAGATTTACTCACAAACTCTTACACCATCGAAGATTTTAGTCAGCGCCCCGAACTGCTGGATGCCTTCGGGCAAATGGATGATCATGATGTGTGGGGGGCCATGAAGTTTTGGCGAAACCATCCTGATCCTATACTATCGGGATTATGCAACCGACTAATGATTCGGGAATTGTTTCAGATAATTTTATCATCCGACCCGATTCGTAAAGCCATGGTTGAAAAAACACGTCAGGAGATTCACCAAGTCTATGGAATACTCCGTAAAGAAACAAATTATCTTTACTCCCTGGGCACAGTCAGCAACGAAGCTTACGTATCCGGTGGAAAATCGATTAACATCCTGACTAAGCACGGAGAAGTCGTGGATATTGCACATGCCTCTGATCTTCCAAGCATCAAAGCGATTAGTAAAATCGTTGAAAAAAACTATTTATGCTGGCCCAAAAATGTATCTTTGTAGATGGAAAATTCCAAATTTGATTTTGGAGTTAAGCCTACCAACAACATATTACTCATCAAAAATTTATGGAGTTTAGCATCACGCAAATTGCTGCCATGCTTGGCGGGCAAGTGACAGGCGATGGATCTGAAAAGATCAACATGTTGGCTAAGATACAAGATGCAAAAAAAGGACAGATCGCTTTTTTGTCAAATCCTAAATATGAGCACTTCATTTATACCACACAGGCTAGCGCGGTTATTGTAAAAAAAGATTTTCATGCAAAGAAAAATATCTCGTGTGCACTAATCCGGGTTGAAGATCCATACTCAAGTTTTACAACTCTTCTGGAAGAATATCATAAATTAATTTCATTTCAAAAAACAGGCATCGAACAGCCCTCCTTTATGGGTGAAAACTCGATTACTGGATCAACTGTGTATCGAGGTGCTTTTTCATACATAGGGAGTAACGTAAAAGTTGGTGATAATGTAAAGATTTACCCGCACGTGTTTATCGGAGATAATGCTGTTATTGGTGACAACACAATTCTTCACCCTAATGTAAAGTTATACGCGGGCACACAAATAGGAGCAAATTGTGTGATTCATGCAGGCACCGTAATTGGAAGTGATGGCTTTGGATTTGCGCCTCAAGAAGACGGCAGCTATAAAACCATTCCCCAACTTGGTAATGTATTGATTGAAGATAACGTAACCATTGGCGCTAACGTTACCATTGATTGCGCCACCTTATTTGGTGACTCAACCATTATCCGCAAAGGAGTGAAAATGGATAACCTGATTCAGATTGCACACAATGTTGAAATAGGAAGAAATACTGTTATTGCCGCACAAACTGGTATTTCCGGTTCAACCAAGATTGGCGAGAATTGTGTGATCGCTGGGCAGGTAGGAATTGCCGGCCACCTGGTGATTGCGAATCATACAAGTGTTGGGGCGCAGTCCGGAATTGGAAAATCGGTGCAAGAAGAAGGTCAAAAGTTATTTGGTTCTCCCGTGGTGGATGTTAAACAATTCTTTAGATCCTATGCGGTTTTCAAACAATTGCCAGATCTTAATTATCGAATCAGACAACTTGAGAAGAGGCTGATCGGGTCATCAAACCCCGTTTCTGATTCATCCCACAATGGATCTGAATAATTCATAAAATTTCATTGTGATTAGTAAAATCATCTAAAATGGGTCGTTTTAGCTCAATTATGGGCTTTTTGGATAATCCCTATTTTCAGGGTTAAATTTGCACTCTTTTTACATATGAGTTTAAATCATAAGCAGCAGACGATTAAGAAATCGGTAACGCTTTCCGGAGTGGGACTCCACACAGGCGTGCAAACTAACATGACTTTCCTTCCGGCAAAGCCTAATCATGGAATTAAATTTCAACGGATAGACCTACCGGGTTCTCCTATCATAGATGCTGATTGCGATCGTGTGGTTGATGTATCTCGCGGAACAACCATTGAACAAAGTGGAGCGCGTGTTAGCACTATTGAACACACTCTTGCCGCTTGTGTAGGATTAGAGATTGACAATGTGCTAATACAGTTGGATGGCCCTGAAGCACCTATTATGGATGGCAGTTCTATTCAGTTTGTGAATGTGTTGAATGAGGCAGAAACTGAAGAACAAAATGCACTGCGTGATTTCTTTGAAGTTCAGGATAGTATTTTTTATCGCGAGGCTGCTCGCAATGTTGAGATTGCAGCCTTGCCATTGGATGATTATCGCGTTACAGTGATGATCGATTATAATTCACCGGTGTTAGGTAGTCAACATGCTTCGATCACTAATATCCGCCAATTTGAAAAAGAAATTGCTTCGTGTCGCACCTTTTGTTTCCTGCACGAGCTTGAAATGCTATATAAAAACAACCTGATTAAAGGGGGCGATTTAAATAATGCGATTGTTATTGTTGACCGTGTAGTAGAACCGCACGAACTCGATAGCATCGCCAAGATGCTTGGCAAACCTAAAGTAGAAGTAAAAAAAGAAGGCATACTTAACAATATTGAGCTTCGCTATAATAATGAACCAGCACGCCATAAGCTGTTGGATGTTGTTGGAGATTTGTCACTTGCCGGACGCCCGTTAAAGGCACAGATTTTAGCTGCCCGGCCGGGGCATGCCGCCAATGTTGCTTTCGCGAAAAAATTGAAAAAGGCAATGGCAGATGCAGATAAAAAGGGTGTACCTCGCTACAACCCAAATCTGCCTCCAGTAATGGATATCAATCACATTGTAAATACACTACCGCATCGTTATCCCTTTCTATTAGTTGATAAAGTCATCTATTTGGATCAGGAAACCGTATGTGGAATTAAAAATGTGACCATGAATGAGCCTTTCTTTCAAGGTCATTTTCCGGGTAATCCGGTGATGCCTGGTGTTTTGCAAGTAGAGGCAATGACACAAGTGGGTGGTATTTTGGTATTGAACACTGTTCCTGATCCAGAAAATTATTGGACCTATTTTTTAGGTATTGATGATTGCCGCTTCAGAAAAATGGTATTACCGGGCGATACACTCGTTATCCAGTGCGATTTACTAGCACCCATTAAAAGAGGCATCGCAAAAATGAGAGGTCGCGCCTATGTAGGCAATACACTCGTGTGTGAAGGCACTATGACAGCAAGTATAGTTCGAAAAGATTCATGAGTTATTCTCCCCTAGCCAACATTCACCCAGAGGCGAAAATTGGCAATAATGTAATAATAGAACCCTTCGCTACCATTAAATCGAATGTGGTAATTGGCGACAATTGCTGGATTGGACCCAACGCAGTAATTTGGGAAGGTGCGCGACTTGGAAAAAATGTCAAAGTATTTCCGGGAGCATCCCTCTCAGCAATTCCGCAAGACTTGAAGTTTGCCGGTGAGAATACAGAAACTTTCATTGGAGATAACACTGTAATCCGTGAATATGTCACCATCAGCAAAGGCACCACTGATAAATTTAAAACCGTAGTAGGCAGCAATTGCCTGCTTATGGCCTACGTCCACATTGCACATGACTGCATGGTGGGCAATAATTGCATACTCGCCAACACTGTTCAGGTAGCCGGCCACGTTACCATAGAAGATTGGGCAATTATTGGCGGTGCAAGTGCTCTGCATCAATTTGTGAAAGTAGGTGCGCATGTGATGATCTCTGGAGGTTCGTTAGTAAGAAAAGATGTGCCTCCGTTTACAAAAGCAGCCCGCGAACCACTTACCTATGCTGGTGTCAATACAGTAGGCTTGCGAAGAAGAGGATTCTCCGCTGATAAAATCAGTGAAATTCAAGAAGTATACCGCTATATTTTTCTGAAAGGACTCAATAATTCAAAAGCCATTGATCTTGTTGAAAATGAATTGTCGCATAGCGAAGAGCGTGACTACATCGTCTCATTCATACGCACCAGCGAGCGTGGCGTGATGAAAGGATTTACCACCAATTCAGCCTCAGTTGAATGAGGATAACCGCTAAAAATCTAAGCAAGCGATTTAACCGCGAATGGATTTTTAAAGACCTCAATTATCAATTTAACTCGCCAGGCACGTACGCTATCACCGGCCCCAATGGTTCCGGAAAATCCACCCTATTACAAGTGTTGTGGGGGCAAATGGTGCCGAGTGTAGGAGGCATCGTTTACACCTTGAAAGATCAGGAAATTAATCAATCTGAATTCTTTAAGCACATCGCAATTGCAACTCCTTACATGGATTTGATCGATGAATTTACCCTGTTTGAAATGGTGAAGTTCCACTTCTCATTTAAAGAAATCCGAAACAATAAATCCATTGAAGAAATCATTGAATTGCTCGAATTAAATCATGCGCGGGATAAAATCATCTCTAATTTTTCTTCTGGCATGCGGCAACGCCTAAAACTGGGGCTTGCCTTCTATTCAAAATGCAGTGCTTTGTTTCTTGATGAGCCTACTACCAATCTCGATAAGAAATCAATTGAATGGTATAGTCGTCATCTGAAGCAAATCCCAAATGACGCACTGGTTTTCATAGCCTCCAATCAGGATCATGAATATCCAACCAATGCCCACAAAATTGATATTTTAGCCTATAAGAAGGGTTACTAATAAAGAATACCTCTTATTAAAACTTGATTTTTATCATAAACGCTTCGTACTCATTTTTTTTACAAGTTCAATTTCTTAAGTTTAAGATGTTTTAAAACCATTAAATAATGAAAGCATTTAGAATTCTCTCGCTATTAGGGTTGGTTGCCGTCATTCTAACTTATTCAAGTTGTAAAACCAAGAAAACGGATCCCGAACCTGTTACTGATGTACAACTGGGGAAACTTTCAAAAACATGGAAAATAAATACTGTTACGTTGGATAACGTAGACAAGATAGCTGACTATAGTGCTTTTCAACTTGTTATATCAGGGACGAAAGGAAATACTTCATTTGGTTATTCCACTTCGGGAAGACCTGCTTTAAGCCCATGGAAATCCAGTGGTAGTTGGGAATTTGGAGCAACTCCTGAAACCCAGGTTATTCGTGATAAAGGAACTGCCGATGAATTAGCTATGACCTATGCCGTAACGGAAACAACTCTATCCATCACCTTTACTTTTAATGGTGCCGGTTATGCAGCACGCACAGGCGTTGTGAAGGGACAGTGGGTTTTCACATTCAAGCTTTAATTTTATCTTAACTAAAATAAAAAACCCTGCCAAAGCAGGGTTTTTTATTTTAGTACAACTACGGTTATTCCAACGCCTCCTCGCTCTACATGTTCATCAGCAAGTGACACCACTTGTTTTACTTTCTTCAAATGATCTCGTACTACTTTCCGCAACACCCCTTCGCCCTTGCCATGCAAAATTTTCAGTTCGGAATGTCCTAGTAAAAGGGCATCATCAATAAATTGATCTAAGATAGAAGTTACCTCCTCCACACGTTTACCTCGAATATCCAAGGTGCTCACAAAAGATGATTGCTTTCTCATTACATCAACTCCCATTGACCTGGCACGGCTAGTAGTTGGATTTACCTCAACCAAATCACTTCTGATAAGTTTCTTTAGTTTTACGCTCGTACGTAAATCACCGAATTGCACAGTGGCTGTGTCGTCTTTAATTAGCAGTACTGTGCCTGTTACCTCCTGTCCAATCAAACGCACTTTATCGCCCACCACGATGATCTCTTTCTTCCTTTCTATTTCGGTGGAAGAAACCTGCACTTTGGATACCAGCGTTTGTAGCCCTTGTCGTACTTTTCGTGTCTCCTTTTTCTCAGCTTTATTTTCACGAATGTGCCTGATTGTTTTCTCTATCTCCCGGTTTGTCTCCCGCAGCAATAAAGAAGCTTCATCTTTTGCCTTGTTTATAATCTCTTTCTTCCTTCCTTCCAATTCGTTAGACAAAACCTCATAACGAGTTAATGTATCGTGTAGCTTTTTTTCCCGCTGCTCAATCTCACGTTTCCTCTTCTCCAGCAACTGTTTTTCTTCGGCCACCGATTTCATTAAGGTTTCTAAACCGGTAAGCTCTGTGCCAATAATTTTTTCAACTCGCTCAAGCGTAGCTGTGGGCAACCCCGTTTTACGGGCTATCTCCAAAGCAAAGGAACTTCCTGGCTTTCCGATCTCAAGTTTAAACAACGGCTCCAGTTTTTTTGAATCAAACTGCATGGCTCCGTTACGAATATTCGGATGATTGCTCGCAAACAATTTTAAATTGTAGTAATGCGTAGTAGCTACACCCCAAACTTTCTTAAGGATCAAGTCTGTCATGACGGATTCGGAAATTCCACCACCAAAATTAGGATCAGTGCCCGAACCTAACTCATCCATCAGCACAAGCGTTGTGTGGTCTGAATGACGAATAAAGAAATTCATATTTTTTAGGTGCGAACTGTAGGTACTCAAATCATTTTCGATGGATTGCTGATCGCCAATATCGAGAAATATATTTTTAAAAATCCCAACGGTTGATTTATCATGAACAGAAGGTAACATACCACACTGAACCATGTATTGAATCAGCCCCACTGTTTTGAGACAAACCGATTTTCCACCGGCATTGGGTCCGGAAATAAGAAGGAATGGATTCTCGTTTGTTAAATCAATGGTGAGCGGAACGATCTCGCGTTTGCCTTTTAAACTTAAATAAAGAAGCGGATGTCGAGCAGAAAGCCAATTCAAATCAGGGCCTTCTTTCAATTGTGGCATTTCGGCCAGTATCTCGATAGAGAATTTTGCTTTTGCCCGCGTAAAGTCAATTACTCCTAAAAAATAAAATGAAGGATATAATTCGTGTAAGTGAATTCGCAATAAAGAGGTCAACTCTTTTAGAATCTTTATTACCTCTCTCCTTTCTGCATGCTGCAAATCCCTTATTTCATTATTCGCCTCCAATACCTCAGCAGGCTCCAGATAAATCGTTTGCCCGGTTGCCGACTCATCTACCACAAAGCCCTTAATTTTTCGCTTGTGTTCGGCAAGTACGGGAATCACCAATCTGCCATCACGAATAGCAGCCGAAACTCCTTCTGGCACCCATCCTTGTTCTACAGCCTGACGAAAAAGATGGTCCATCAGCCGTTTTACTCTATGCTGCTCTGCATACAAATTTCTTCTGATCTTGGCCAGTTCAACACTTGCGTTGTCACGAACCAAGCCGTGATCATCGAACTTTGCTTGTAAGTTTTTAATCAAGCTGCCAAGTTCCGGAAGCACCGATGAAATCTTGAACAACTCAGGATATGATTCCTGATGTTGCTTAAAAAAGTGCTTGCAACCGGCAATAATTTGTAACGATTTAATGATTTGTTGAAAAGCTTCTTCCTCGAGGTAACTTTCTTCAATGGCAGCTCTTTTGAAATGTTCTTCGGGGCTGGTATGTACCGTAGATGGAAATTCTTTACCTGACTCCAGGATCAGTTTGAATTCAAAATTTTGCCTGAGCAAGGTTAATACTTCCTGATAACCGGATGAAAATTCCATCCTAGTTACCTCCAGAACCCCCAGAGGCCCCTGGCAATAATGGATAAGTTTGGATCGAATCTGATCGAAACCCAGGCGCTGCTCAATTTCTAAAGGAAAAATCATCTCAATTAACCATTGCTGGCTTGCCACTTGCTTTTCGCTCTCGCAGACTAAGAGAGTCAATTACCATTTCATAAATTTTTTCCAACTCAGTAGGGTGATCAAAATAATACTGATAGGTTTTGTGAAGGGTTGTATCCGATACTCCATATTTTTTTAATACAGACTCTTGATAGGGAATAAAAAGTTTACTGGCTGAATCATGAGGAATCGAATAATTGTTGAGTTTCGCCTCTCCCAGATAAAACTCGATCATAATTCTCGTAAGCTCGTCCTGGGGAAGAATATCCGTTGGTCGCTGCTCTTTGCTACAACTGGCACACATTAACCCGGCCGTCAAAGACCAAGCTATAATCAGAGCGGGTATTTTGTTAGACGGTAGCCACATGTTGTTAAAGTAGGGTGCGAAATTAGTCATATTTCTTATTTTTGGGCTGCTAAAAAAGTGCCAGAGTGAAAGAGTTGCTGAAAAAACTGCGTAAGTACGAGATACAGATCAGAAAGGCTATTAATAGTCAGATGCAGGGAGACTTCCACTCCATCTTTAAAGGCACTGGCTTGGAGTTTGACGATGTGAGACCCTACCAATATGGGGATGATGTGCGCACCATTGACTGGAATGTGTCGGCAAAAGGACATGGCACGTTTGTAAAAACCTTTAAAGAAGAAAAAGAGCAAACTATATATTTCATAGTAGACGTTAGCGCATCGCAGCACATTGGCAGTCCGGGCAAAACCAAGTTCGATATTTCCAGTGAAATTTGTGGCGTGCTGGCGCTATCGGGCGCAAAAGAATCCAGTCAGGTTGGATTGCTTTGCTATTCTGATGAGCGTGAAAAATTTATTAAACCGAAGAAGGGCATCGCGCAAGCGTATGAGATTATCAGTAGCCTTTCAAAGTTGAAACCAAAATCAGTCAAGACAAATTTGACCAAGGCCATTACCTTTGCCCTTGATTCAATAAAACGCAGGAGCGTGATTATAATTCTCTCTGATTTTATAGATGAAGGATACGAACATCGGCTCAAATCGCTCGCTCGCAAGCATGACCTCGTTATGATTCAGGTAAGTGATAAACGAGAAACTCAACTACCTAAATTAGGCATCATACCCGTGTTGGACAATGAATCGAACAAAACGGTGTGGGTGAATACAGCCTTTGGCGGCTTCCGCGAAAAAATGACAACACAGCACGCGGCCCGCCAACAAGCACTCACCAGTTTTAGTCGCAAGCATCAAATCAATTTTGTGAGTATCTCCACAGAAGAAGAATATGTTTCAAAACTTCTTAAACTTTTTAAAGTCAGAAATAAATCCTTAAAAAGTGTTTAAGCGAGCAATCACTCTAGTTATATTTTTTATTGGCACCTTGACCGCCTATGCGCAAGAAGTACGGGTGTTGGGTCAATTTAAAACGGATACCGTAAAATTGGGTGAACCTATTGAATATTACCTGACGGCAAAATACCCCAGTCAATGGCAGGTGCTTCTTCCTGATTCAACATTTTCTTTTGCCCCTTTTGAATTTCAGAAAAAAGTCTACTTCCCTACTCAAACTAAAGATAGTATCAGTACCGATAGTGTTCTGTATGTGTTTAATACTTTTGAAATCGACAGTATACAGATCCTAAAGGTACCGGCATTTGTTGTGCTGACTAATGATTGTACGATATATGAAAGTAATTTTGATACGGTATTTTTTAAACGTATGGTAGATCATGTTCCCGATTCCGTTTCGGCTGATAAACTTCCTCTAAAAACAAATACTGCCTATAACTCCGTACGTTGGCTTTTCAATTATCCGGTATTTTCTATTATCGTTGGTTTACTTATTGTTATTTCAATTTTAGTTTGGATAATTTTTGGCAAGAAAATAAAACAACACTTCACCCTTAAACGATTGACGAAGAACCACCAGGAGTTTATTCATCATTTTGATTTGGCAGTCGAGAAATTAAAAAGTGGATTCACACCTCAATCGGCAGAAAGCTCTGTAATTATTTGGAAAAAATACATGGAGGATCTGGTAACAAAACCGTATACGAAATCCACCACCCGCGAATTGAAAGAAATTGAAAACAATGAAAAACTGGTGAGCGCCTTGCATGTTATCGATCGATCGATTTATGGTAGTATACCACCCGACACGCTAGATTCATTTCTGAATTTAAAAGAGTTTTCCCAATTGCAATTCAATAAAAAGATGGAGGAATTGAAGCATGGATGAGATGTTAGATCCCTGGTATTCATTGAACTGGTTCTTTCCAAGCACACTGAAATCATTCACGTGGGAAAATGCTCTTTACCTATACTTGTTATTTTTTGTTCCTTTACTCTTCATTGTTCGCTGGGCCATTCGCTACCTCTTTAATCAGAAACTTCAGGTGGCGCTACTAAAAAGTGATCTTAAAAGTTCACCCCTTACGTGGTTACGGCTGCTTCCTGAAATATTCATTTCTCTTGTGCTGTGTTTATTATTAACAGCATTGGCAAGACCGCAGAGAACCAACGAAAAGGTAGAGCAGTGGACGGAAGGAATTGATATCATGCTTGCGATCGATATTTCTCAATCCATGCAGATCGAAGATTTTGAACCTAATCGCCTCACGGCTGCCAAAGAAGTTGCCCGCGATTTTATTAAGGGAAGGAGACAGGACCGAATCGGAATTGTGGTTTTTTCGGGTGATGCTTTTTCATTGGCACCATTAACTACCGACTATAAACTTTTAAATTCTTACCTGGATGACATCAGTTTTGAAATGATCGAATCCCGGGGAACCGCCATCGGCTCAGCGCTGGCAGTAGTAACCAACCGCATGCGGGAATCTAAATCCAAATCAAAAGTTTGCATTCTATTAAGCGATGGAGATAATACAGCAGGAAATATAGACCCCATTACTTCTGCAGAATTAGCCGCTGCCTATGAAATAAAAATCTATACCATTATCGTTGGTCAGGAAGGCATGGTGCCTTTTGGAAAAGATTACTTTGGGAGACCGAATATGGTAGAAAATACCATCGATGAAACTACGATGAGAAAGATTGCCCAGATCGGTGCCGGTGAATTTTTCAGAGTAACCGACAACGAAGCATTAAAGAATGTATTCAGCCGCATCGATCAATACGAAAAAGCAGAGATCCAGGAAACACGATTCAAAGATACTTCTGATTACTATTTTGTGTACCTAAAATGGGCCATCCTCTTTTTCTTGCTTTGGCTTTTACTAAAGTCTAGTTTCCTGTCAAACGCGCTACAGGATTAAGCGATTACACCAAAGTTTTATGCTTGCAGAAAATCTCCGGCAGTCCAAATTAACCGGGTCCCAAAAATAAGTAGGCATATACCCACCACCACATTAATTATAGTCATCAGCCGGTGTGTTATTAATGCACGAAGTTTATCAGCCAGGTAGGCTTTTAAAATATCTGCTGAGAGCACGGTGCCTAACACCGTAGAAAAAAATATAAAAAATTCGAATCCTTTCGTGTATCCGAAATCAAGAGAAGCGATACTGATGGCGCCTATCCAAAATACGATAACCATCGGACTCATACCATTAATGATAAACCCCTTCACAAAATATCGGTACATACTTTTCTCTGATGCAACATCGAGGGGGGCCGTCATTTTCCTTCGGCTTTTAATAAACAGATGATACAATCCAAATAAAATCAAAATGCCACCACCTCCATTCGCTAAATAAAAACGAAACTGCGGATTATTAATAAATTGAACCAATCCAAAATAACAAATAGCTACATACATGACATCACTGAGCGAAACACCCAATGAAACAAGCATCCCGTTGCGAAACCCCCTTTCAACACTTGTTTGAATAATAGTAAAAAAAACAGGACCAATTAAAAAGGTCAATACTATACCCAACTTAAGTCCATTGAATACGATCTCCATTACTTACGAAATGTATTGTAACCACTCCTCCAGTTGTGCGTTTTTCATCACCCGTGGAAATTTATTCTGCCCTCCCGCTTTACCTTTAAAATCCATCCAGTCATAAAATCTCTTAAGTGGCAACACATCCACAAATACATCTTGAAGGGCTGCGCTTCGTTCTACTGCGTAATCATCATTAAGCACTTTCAGATGATGATCAATCCGTTCCTTGAGTTTCTCCGCATCTACCGGATCATCCGTGCCAATAAACCATCGATGGGCAAACAATGTTTGATGTGGAATGCCCGCCACGGCAAATTCAGGGATTGTTATATTGAGTTCGTTGGATACGAGTTCAATGGCCTTGTTCATATTATCCACCGAAAGGTGCTCCCCACATAAACTCAAAAAATGTTTAGTGCGACCCGTGATGATGATTTCAGATTCCTCAATGGAAATGAATTTTATCACATCACCAATCAGGTATCGCCACGCTCCGGCACAGGTCGACAGCAGCAACGCATACTCTTTACCTTCCTCTACTTCGTCAATTAAAAAAGTTTCTGCATCAGGTTTGATTTCACCTGAAGGCGAAAAATTTTTTTCATCGAAAGGAATGAATTCATAGAAAATACCATTGTTAAGAACAAGTCTCATGGACTTGCGCTTTGGTAGTGCCTGGTAGGCAATAAACCCCTCGGATGCCAGGTAGGTTTCTATGTAGTAAATTGGCCGGCCAAGTAATTTTTCAAAACCCTTCCGGTAAGGATCCATTGA
Organism: uncultured Ohtaekwangia sp.; assembly: GCA_964349405.1. Taxonomy (GTDB): domain Bacteria; phylum Bacteroidota; class Bacteroidia; order Cytophagales; family Cyclobacteriaceae; genus ELB16-189. Next base: position 44,018 of record CAYGGY010000015.1, read on the forward strand.
AACACCTCCATGAACATAAATCAGCAGGTTGGGCCAAATCTCATGAATGTTATTTATACCATTATATTCTATTATCCTTTCCAACAAAATCTGAATCCAGGCTGGCACTCCCACAACAATACCGATGTCCCAACTTTTAGCATTCTTTACAATCTCATCCAGTTTAGTCTCCCAATTTCGATTCGATGCGATTTTTTTTCCGGGTTTGTAAAAATGTTGAAACCAAAATGGTAAGCGTGCCGCTTGTATGCCACTCAGGTCACCTTCAAAGTAGTTTCCTCTTTTATTAAGGTGTGTGCTTCCCCCAATCATAAGAATGCCCGCCTCAAAAACCTCCGGGGGTAAATCATACTTTGAAAGGCTGATCATTTGACGCACACTGGTGCGCTGGATAGCTTTGGTCATTTCCTTAGTTACCGGAATATGTTTTGATGAAGCCTCTGAGGTGCCTGAACTGAGAGCGAAATACTTAACTCTCCCAGGCCAGCAAATATTTTTTGCGCCTTTCAATGCCAATTGCCACCAATCTTTGTAGATCTTATTATAATCATGAATGGGTACGCTTGCTTTATAGGTACTGTAAAAGTCCCTATGACCTCTTCTAAACTGTTCAAGAAGTCGATGGAAATCATAATATTTGCCAAACTCTGTTTGACTGGCCGTTATCATGAGTTCTTTCAGTTCTTTCTTCTGCAATTCAAAAGGGGAAGTATACTCTTGCTCCAGATTTTCGCGAAGTTTAATTCCTTTTTTGAGCAACGTTCCAAGTATGGCCATAACTTTGTTTAAAAATCAAAAATTAAAATTATCCAACGACTTTAAATATTAAATGGACATTAAAAGTAATATAAAAGATCTACTGTCGGAATTACAAGACTCAAAGGCAAAGTTAATAGTCGTAAGTAAAACCCAGCACATCGATAAGATAAAAGAAGCCTATGATGCAGGTCATAGACTTTTTGGTGAAAACAAACCACAGGAATTGATGGTAAAGCATCCGGTTCTGCCTCAAGACATTGAGTGGCACATGATTGGACATTTACAAACCAACAAAGTGAAATACATTGCTCCCTTTGTTGCTCTCATTCATTCTGTAGATTCAATTAAATTACTTGAAGAGATTAACAAACAAGGAAATAAAGCAGGCCGCATTATCCCCTGCTTGCTTCAGGTACACATTGCCAAAGAAGAGTCAAAGTTTGGATTTGATGAAGAAGAAGTGATTTCGCTTCTAACCGGATCCTCCCTGTTAGCGCTAAAAAACATTAAGATAATTGGCCTGATGGGAATGGCTACCTTCACGGAGGATGAAGACGCAATACGAATAGAATTCAGATCCTTGAAAAAATTATTCGACACCCTAAACGATCGTGACCTTCCATCCAATGTAGAAATGAAAGAACTTTCTATGGGGATGAGTTCAGATTATAAAATAGCACTTCAGGAAGGAAGTACTTATATACGAATAGGCACTGCTATATTTGGAGAAAGAAATTATTCTACAAACTGATTCTATGGGATCTCAAAAAAATACACTTTTGGTGGCCTCTGCGCTAGGGGTTCTTGCCGTTTTATTGGGGGCCTTTGGCGCTCATGCATTAAAACCACTTCTCACTTCCAACAATCGTTTAGATACGTATGAACTCGCTGTGCGGTATCACTTTTATCACACCTTTGCCTTACTTGTGGTGGCTATTCTTATGGAAAAATATGCTGTTTCAGTCCTTAGACTTAGCGCCCTATTTTTTTTAACTGGAATTATATTATTTAGCGGTAGTCTCTATGCATTATGTCTTTTCAATATTTCAAAGATTGCAATCGTCACTCCTATTGGTGGCATCTTTCTTATCGCAGGATGGACTACCTTATTTATTTCCATTCTCCGAAAACCCCAAACCAATTAATTATCTGGCTGTTTTTTTTCGAGAACGGTAGCGGTAAACACAACTTGATTTTTTGAGGTGCCTGCGGAGTTAGAGGTTACTGAAATAACCTTATTTTGTTTGCCCATTTTTCCACGACTATCGAATGCAACGGTAAGTTCACCAGTTCCTTCCGGAACGATCGGTTCACGAGGCCACCCTTTTGGTATAGTACATCCACAGGTAACTTCTACGTTTGTGATTACTAAATCCTGTGTACCTGTGTTAACAAACCTAAATGTATGCTCCACGATGTCACCCTGATAAATCTCACCAAAGTCATAGGAGACATTATCCCAGGACATCACAGCACCCAATGACGTTTTATTGTCCTGTGCTGTTAAATAATTGGAACATCCAAACAGTATAATAAGAACAAATAACCTTTTCATTTGATGTTTTTTTGATGAGAGTCGCGCGAAGCCCACCCTTGCCGACAGCAGGATTACCGGATCTATTCCAATCCTTTTGGGTGATGGCAATTTCATAACTCCATTTTTGTTATCCAAAGTAAAGAATATTAAACTTGTCAGCTGTAAGTCCAATCAACAACAACAAAATGACTGATTCCGTTTATGAAACGTTCGGAAATAAACTGCGGGTGCGTGTATGCGGCTTGTGTATAGATAAAGATCGTTTGCTTATGATCAATCATAAGGGAATTAACGAGGGGGATTTTTGGGCGCCACCAGGCGGTGGACTTCAATTTGGTGAGACCCTTGAAATGTGCTTGAAAAGAGAATTTGAAGAAGAAACAGGATTAAAAATCGAAATTCAGGATTTTCTTTTCATCTGTGAATTCATCCACGTGCCACTGCATGCTATAGAAATGTTCTTCCGTGTTGAAATTAAAAAGGGGATTTTAAAAAAAGGTATTGATCCTGAATTACTTGACAAACAGATAATTCATGAGGTTAAATTTCTTCATTGGGCTGAAATTAACGCCCTTTCTTCAAAATCCAGGCATGGTATTTTTAATTTGATATCAGAATCCACAAAAATACTAGATATAAAGGGCCACTTTAAGTTATAATTGGTTGTTTATAAAGCTATAAAATATTTATAATTGCAGGCTAAACCTGTAACCAATGAACTTGACCAAAATCTTAACCGTTGTCCTCTTTGCAGCAAGCCTTTTCTTGGCCTATCGGCTTTATAGAAGCGTGCAAGGGACCATTGAAGATCGTGAATTGATCTCATCAACTGAAGAAGCCATAATCGAAAAATTAAAACTTATTAGAGAGGCTGAAATCGTATTTCATAGCGTAAATGGTAGATATACAGCTAATTGGGACTCACTTACTAATTTTATTGAAAGCGGAAAAGTACCAATCGTTCAGCGGAGAGAAGTAATCACACAGAAATCCTATGGGGTAGAAGACGTGCAGGTATTCGTTGACACACTCGGATTTATTGCGGCTAAAGAAAGAATCTATAAGAAAAACTATGCAGTAAATGCCTCCGATAATGGAAACTTTATGGGTTTTAAAGTAAAACAGGGTGATAAGGTAATAAAGAACCAAAAAGCCTACTCAATAAAAGTTGGTGATAAGGTAAACGAACCTCCTTTTCAAGACCAAGGAACCGTTACCAAGTTGGAAAATGTATCTATTGGTGATGAATTGAAAAAAGGTCAACCACTTATAACTCTTTCTGAATATATTTTTGACCCTAATACTGACCTGACCACACTTGGAGATGTACCAGGCCAAAGCAGTCTTAAATTTGAAATTTTTGCAGGCATGGTAGATAAGTCTGGATTAAAAGTAGATGTCATCGAAGTGAAGGATCCAAAGCCTATCAATCCGAACCGCAAAGAAAGTAATGAAGCAAAGAACAGGAAGCCCTTGCGCTTTGGTTCACGTTTAGATGTTTCTACTTCAGGTAATTGGGAATAAACTAATATTTTGCAATCCACCGCCATTGGTTACAAACTAATTAAGAAGATCAAAGACGATCGGTTTGATGAAGAGAATATTCATCAATATGATCTTCTTATACAATTAAGCGTAAGGGATTTTCAGGTAGGTATTGTTGATGGTTCGGATGATCGGGTTTTATTCTTTGAAGATTATGTTCTTGGAGATTTAACTTCCTATCAAGAATTACTTAGTCTATTTAAGACAGTTTTCGAATCTCATCCTGTTTTACAGGCCGGTTTCTGGAATTCGGTTAAGGTCTCCATTAAGAATAATAAGTTTGTTCAGGTACCTAATTCTCTTTTTGTTGAAGAAGCCGCAGCTGAATATCTTAAATTCAATGCCCATATTGACAAGGAAAATGAAGATGTTATTTTTTGTCATAACAAAAAAATAGACGCAGTAACCATTTTCGCGGTACAGAAAGATTTGCTCAGTTGGTTTGAAAGCATGTACGCAAATACCAAAATCCATCTGGTTCATCAGTCAAGCGCATTAATTGAAGGAGTGCTTCAATATGCCAGGCAATCGGATAATGGCAAGCTGTATATCTATGTGGATCGCTTTAAGTTGCACATACTCTCTATCGAAAACAGCAAGCTGATCTATTACAATCAATTTGCCATTAAGCAATTCTCCGACTATGTAAAATACATAATGTTGGTGATGAAAGGCCTGAACATGGATCAACAAACCAGTGAAGTAGTCTTATGGGGTTACATCAGTAAGAATTCGCCACACTACCAGGAATTTGTAAAATACATACGCAATATAACTTTTGGGAGTCGACCTGAAGGATTAAAGTTTGGCTACATTCTCGATGAAGTGCAGGAACATCATTTCTTTGATCTTTTCTCCATTCATTTGCTCAACCGGTAGTAAACAATGAAAAGCATTGCATTATTCCCCGGGTCTTTCGACCCATTTACCAAAGGCCACGAGGACATTGTGCTCAGGGGATTAAACTTGTTTGATGAAATCATTATTGCCATTGGATATAATAGTGGTAAAACCCAACGCTATTTTCCTATTGATTTTATGATCGAAAAAATAAAACAAACTTTCGTCAATCATCCCAATATTTCTGTTCAAGTATATTCAGAACTAACCGCTGAGTTTGCGCGCAGAAACAAAGCAAAATTTTTACTTCGTGGATTGAGAAATACAACCGATTTTGAATACGAAAACAGTATTTCGCAAGTAAATAAACAATTGAACGATGAACTTGAATCTGTATTCTTAATTACTTCTCCTCCTTTTGCTTACATCAGTTCATCCATTATCCGGGAAGTACATAAATACAACGGTGATGTTTCTCATCTGATTCCTTATGCTTTATAAGTAAGCTATTTGATCATCTCTTTTTTCCGGTAATATTCCTCAAATACAAATCGGATTGATTTGTACGAATTCTCCAAAGCATGGTACACTTCCTTCTGTGTCATCCAACGCAATTCCTCAATATCCTCTTCAATACTTGGCTTAATTCGGGAATCATCTACCAACTCCATTTCATACCAGCGCGTCTTTTTAAGCATGCTGTTTTTGTTCATGGTATACGTATGCCAGGTGGTACATATTTTTTTTCCTAATTTCACTTGCACATTGCACTCTTCTTCAACTTCGCGTACTGCAGTTTGTTTGTATTTCTCTCCACTCTCCTTTTTCCCCTTGGGCAGATCCCATTTTTTCATTCGATAAATCATCAAAAATTTATCCTTCTTTTTCACCAGACCACCCGCTGCTTTAATGACCTTAAATTTTTTCATTAAGAAAGCGCGAATAGCGTCATAATCATTGACAGATATATGGAGAGATAGCAGGTTAGTCGGCACTTTGGTACTGATCAAATCCAACAGCAAATCCATATCTTGAACCGTCACATTACTTATCCAAACATGATGGATCAATTTTGCTTTTGTAATAGCTTCGACTGAGGCATCAATCCCATGATTCACGTCACCTTCGGGTGGTGCCATGTCTTTCCGCATAATGCGTATAGGAATGTCATTTATAAATAGATTCATGCCGGCTAATAAGTATTTTGGTATTGCAAAAACATAAATTATTTCGAATGAATCAACCCCAGCAAACTATTGTACACAATTAGAGGCTTGTATTATGAAAGTTTTCTTAAAATTGACAAGATTTTGAGCAAACCGAGTATGATTACACCTTTTACTTATCAACATGATTAAAATTTATGAAAAATCTGCCCTTGAAGTAGCTTCAAAACTTCTTCAAGTTGAAGCCATTAAAATCAACTACAAGACTCCGTTTACATGGAGTTCGGGGTGGAAATCACCAATATATTGCGATAATAGATTGGCTCTCTCCTATCCGGCCATAAGAACGTATATTAAAGAAAATCTGGCAGAGGCAGTCAAATTACATTACCCGGAGGTTGAATGTATTGCGGGTGTGGCTACTGCAGGCATTCCGCAAGGAGCTCTGGTGGCTGATGAGCTTGGTCTTCCATTCGTATATGTGCGGCCTAAACCCAAGGAGCATGGTATGGGCAACCTTATCGAAGGAAAAGTTTTAAAAGGACAAAAGGTTGTGTTGGTTGAGGATCTGATTTCCACAGGAGGGAGTTCATTAAAAGCCGCGCAGGCAATGAAGGAAGCGGGCTTTAATGTGATTGGTATGGTTGCCATTTTCACCTATGGCTTTGATGCCGCTGAGAAGAATTTTGATGAAGCTAACATCCCACTCACCTGCTTAAGTGACTTTAATCATATGCTACAAGAAGCAGTTAAAAGCAACTATTTAGACGAGGACCAATTGATCTATGTGAAATCGTGGAGACTCGACCCATCGAATTGGAAATAGTCAACTTATTTCAAATTTCAATTTCTACCTTAAACCAAACTATTGCAGATTATGATGAATTCCCGTCAATACACATTGTTTAATTCTACGGTGGCTGCCATGGCTGGTTTTTTATTCGGCTTTGATACAGTAGTGATTTCAGGTGCTAATCTCCCAATCAAAGAATTGTGGCATACATCGCCTTGGTTTCATGGTTTATTTATCATGTCAATGGCACTATGGGGAACCGTACTTGGCGCTTTGTTTGGTGGAGCACCAACCGAAAAGTATGGTAGAAAAAAAGTCTTATTTTGGATTGGTGTTTTATACACCGTGAGTGCAATTGGTTCTGCCTTGGCAACTGACCCATTTCTTTTTTCTTTCTTTCGCTTTATTGGTGGTGTTGGCGTTGGCGTTTCATCTGTAGTTGCGCCAACCTATATCGCAGAGATTTCTACCTCTGCTATTCGTGGGCGACTGGTTGCGATGTATCAATTTAATATCGTGTTCGGAATATTGATTGCCTTTCTATCTAACTATTTTCTGGTAGGATTTGATGGCGCTAATGATTGGCGATGGATGCTGGGTATTGAGGCAGCACCTGCAATCATCTATACCATAATGGTGCTGCGTGTTCCTGAAAGTCCACGTTGGCTTATAACACGGAAAAATGATTCGCCTGCAGCCATTAAAGTATTATCTGATTTAGGAGTGCAAAATCCTGACGAAGAAGTTCAAGCTATTTTGGAAGCTAATAAAAACTCTAGCATGACTGACAACCAAGAACCTTTTTTCAGCCTCAGACTTATGAAACCCATTCTGTTGGCATTTTTCATTGCCTCCTTTAATCAACTCTCCGGTATCAATTTCATTTTATATTATGCTCCTGAAATCCTGGAGCGAGCTGGCCTTGCCACCAAAGAATCGCTGTTTAATTCTATTGCCATTGGTGGGATCAACCTTATATTCACTTTTGTCGGTCTCTATTTAATCGATCGAACCGGAAGAAAGAATTTACTTATTATAGGTTCATTAGGTTATATCCTTAGCTTGTCAATGGTAGCCTATGCTTTTTATTTCGCATCAGGACCAGTATTTTTAATGTCTTTTCTGTTATTGTTTATCGCTGCACACGCGATGGGGCAAGGTGCTGTTATCTGGGTTTTTATTTCAGAAATATTCCCCAACAAATCACGTGCGCTGGGGCAGTCATTTGGCGCCAGTGTTCACTGGGTTTTTGCAGCATTGATCACGCTGATTACTCCTGTTTTTCTTGATCAAAAGAATGGATTACTTCGAAATGACCCGTGGATCATCTTCGCATTTTTTGGAGGTATGATGGCGCTTCAACTGCTGTGGGTGTTGACCAAATTTCCAGAAACAAAAGGTGTGTCACTGGAAGAAATTCAAAAACAATTGGGTATTCAATAGGAGATTCTCTTCATCGTATTTAATACTGACATTGGACTAAATAAAAAATCCCGATTGAATCGGGATTTTTTATGTTTGAGTAGTGCGTTTTAGTTCTTACCCATTTTCTCCATTTCCTTATCAAAGGTCTCTTTGAACTTCTCATAATCATAATCAATCTTGAGACGCTCATCAGTAGAAAGACGTTCCTTATACTTTGAAACTAACTCGTCAGCCGATAATTCAATTGCCACGTAGGTTTTGTATGTACCTTCGTTAGTCTTCATGAGTTTTTCACAAATTGTACGAACTCCCGAAAGTTGTTGATCAACAATTTCGCGATTCAAACTCTCAAAGCGTTCCTCCACCTGCTCTTTGTTATTCATTTCGCGCGAGTTTACATAGTTGTCTGTAACAGTCTTTACAGTAGTATTTATTGCCTGCGCTAATTCATTTCTGGCGTTGGTTAACGCTTTCTTTTTCGAAGTAACTTGATCCTGACTTTCACCAATAGAGTTCGCTCTAAAGAATTTGGTGTTAGTGAAGAAATCTGATCCCGAACAAGGAACGACAACTTCCTTTTCTCCTGCCGGAGTTTTTTGCTTTGCTTTACATCCGGCAATTAAGGCCGCTGCAATGAATACTATTAAAGATACATAATTTAATTTTTTCATAATCTATTGAGTGTTTGGTTATGCAATTTAAGGAATGCAATTAATAGGCCACTTTCATTTATTGCTTTTTAACTTGTTCATTTCATATAAATTTGATCAAAAACAAAGATTACTGCAAAATCATATTAAGAAGTTCAGGTAATTTTTCTTTTTCAAGTGTTTCGATAGATTTATTGTACGCCTCCTGACTTGATCTTTCATAGTCAAGACTGAAACCCTTCACCCTGTCTAATGTAGTAGCATAAATTTCTTTATTGTCACGTAAAGAGGCCACACGTATGACCGCGGTTACATAAGTGATGTAGATACTTCCAGAGATAGCCCCTTTCTCTGAATCGGCATTGATATCTAAGGAAAGCTCTGCTTTATTTTTATCCTCAGTAAATTCGAAACCAGAGTTAGTTAAATAGTTTTTGATTTTATTGGCGAGTTGCTGATTGGATTTATTGTAACCCAGACTCTTCTCTACCGAACTTATGTAAACCAGCGGACGCTGCACTCGCATCAAAAAAATTGCTTTGGGCACCACCATCTTCTTCGCAATGAGTGGATATATTTCTGAGTCACCCTGCCCGGCAAAACTCATTATATCTACCTGCACTGCTAAAGTCTGCTCTATGTCCCTTGAATTAATTTTTGTCAATAATATTTTTGTGTGTCCCTCCGCGTTTGTTTTATAGTTAGGATAAACATCACCCGATCCTTTCTCAAAATAGGCGATTAATGGTACGCCTGAAATTGTGTGCTGTGAGTTTTTGTCAATTGTTTTTGCTGTTACTGATAATTCACCTTGTGCTAACCTTCGGTTTAACACTATTTCTTTAGGATCCAGTGAAAGATCTATTTTATCCAATAGCAATTGAATACTTGCAATAATCTCGTTGGTTAAGAGTATTTCTTTTCCTTCGAAATCCAATCGGATAGGCTCATCTAAATATTTTTCTATTGAACGAAATCCCTGATAATAAAAACCCATTGCGGGTACTGGTTCAGAATTCCGTTCTGCTTGTTTGGCTTTGGTAAAAAAATCCAGACTCAAAGAAACAGCATCTCGTTTTTTTTGATCTTTAATCTCTTGATATCGTTGCCTGGATAGTCGGTAATAAACCCAATAATTAACCTCATCTTCCCACGCCTCCACTTGTTCAAACTCTTCAATTTCATCTACGACTTTTGTTTGAATAATTTGCTCATATCTTTCTTGAAATTCTTTGTTCGCATCAATTTGACTCAACACTGAAGTTGAAGAGATATTCACTTTTATTTCAGAAACTAAGTCCTCCAAAGCACTGCTTTTAGCTGATTGTATATAGTTATTTGATCCATCCTTGGTACTATGCCCAATACCAACAAAATAGCCAGGTTGAACTGGCTTTGCTGACAACCAAATAGGTCTTACCTTTTGAGCGTTCGATTTCAAAGATGATTTAGTAGCAGCGGGGCTACAGCCTATAATAATCAGGAGTATGAGTAAGAATCGGTTCACAAATAAAAGCTTTCTTATTATGTTAAAGCGAATATACCATATCCATGCCAAATCAAGGAATACATATCGCCCCATATTAAGGAATCCAAATAAATTACTCTTACCCTGATTTTTTTTATCTTTAGCCTTGTATTCATTGAAAAGGTAAAACCATGAAAAACTTATTATTTCTTTTTGGTTTGTGCTTCATCTTTATTTCCTGTCAGGAAAATTTGAGCACCAACGAGTTCACTGGTAATGAGGTTACCTATGACCTTCAAGCTGCTTCACAATACAACGTTTCTGGAATTGTTATGATGAAAGAAAAGAGAGATGGAACAACTCAAGTTATCGTGAAACTTACCGGTACATCTGGCGAATCAAAATTACCAGTTCATCTTCATTTGGGTGACATCTCAACTCCGGGTGCTGACGTGGCTGCTTTATTGAATCCGGTAAATGCTAAAACGGGCGTAAGCGAAACTATTTTAAAACTACTGGCAGATGAATCCGAGATATCATACTCCGATCTAATAAAATTAAATGCCTGCGTTAAGATTCACTTATCGGATGTGGGACCGGAGCGGGATATCATTCTTGCTGGAGGAAATATTGGTGCTTCCGTGCCGAAAAGCATTGAAAATGGAAGAACTGGTTTTGTGCCGTGTAAAAGTGAGTAACGAATAGTTAGGGTCTGCTGAAAAAGTCAAAAACATCAATTTTTTAGACTAGGTACTCGGCTCATTACAGGTAGCATTGAGCGGAGATGATTCTTTTCCGTTAGTTGTGTTACTGAATATGTAATCAGATTACACAAAAGAGCATAAAGTACTGACTTGGTTAACTTAACCAAGTTGAGTACCAGAACGATGGTGGCGATCCAGAATTCGCTTGTCGTTTGCAATCGTGCTTTTATCAGGTTCATGCCATAAGCAGTCTTTGCTTGTCCAAACTTTCCTTCTATTGGATTTCGCTCACCCGGACTTACGTGTTCTGTTTTCACGGCCGAAGGTCTTCCTAACGGCTTGGCCCGAAGTTCTATCCCTAACTCTTTTAATCGCGTTCGGTTTTCACGATTGCAGTAAATTTTATCCGCAGCCACTTGCTGTGGATAGTAGCCCAACCGCATTTTGTATTGTTCTATGGCGCTCATTAACCGCGCTCCTTCATTGAAGGCTTCCCAGGATAGTTCTTCAAGAAAAGCGTAACCATTCATCAGGCTAACCTGGATCTTGGCACCAAACTCAACATCGGCTGTCGCCTTGCCTCTAACTATGGGACGTACGTGTGGCTGATGAATACTTACAATTCGATACTCTACACTATGTATTTTATTTTCATACATGTATCTCTGTTGATCGTATAGTGTCTGGATCACAAAAAAATATTTGTGCTGACGGGCATCAAATGGAATTTGCTCACCATGCTGATCCAGTAGGTAATGCATGTTGCTGATATTGCGCCTGAGATAATTGAGTTGCTTCCTGATCCCTCTGCGTATTTCTTTTTTCGACTTCTTTTTCTTCTGGGCAATTTTTAAATAGTTTCTCCGCGCTTGCTCACGATAGGTTCTCGGTTTGTCAAGCTCACCGCATCCCGCATATAAAAAATCGATCAACTCATCACTTTTCTCTCTGGCATCGTTTAATAAATTTAAATCTGTCGGATAACGAATATCCTGTGGACAAGCGGTGGCATCTATGAGTAGTTTGCCTTCATGTGTGATGGCCACCACCGGTTGTTCTGATTTCTTTTCTCCGGCAACATCAGTGCTTGTTGTAAAATTTTCCGAGGGTGATGATGGAGGCTCTTGCTTCTGAACAGGGGGCCACTGTGTTTTCGTATTGGCCAAATTGATAATCCGCTCATTCATTGCATTCACCTGATCGATACCTAAACGGTTACGGATCTCAACAAACAAAGAGGCATCGAAAGGTGCTTCATCACTAAAACTACTATAGCCAATGAAGTACTGCATATACATGTTCTCCTGTATCTGATCGATCGTTTCCCGATCACTCAGATTGCAGATATGTTTGATGATCAGAGCGCCTAACACCACGCGTGGATTGACACTGCTCGCTCCGGTTTTAGCGTTGCCTAACTGAGCGTTATAGATACGCACCAAGTCATCCCACGGAATCTTTGAAGCAAGCACTACCCAACGATTAGAAACATTGAGTTGTTTGGAGAAGGGGGTTACAAAGCCATCCAGCATAGGTTGGATCGTACTGATATACGCCTGCTTGGATGCACGGTTTTTTTGAGCTCTCGGCATTTTTCCTTGCACTTGTTTTTTACAAGCTCGGCAAAAATCCGCATTCTATATACTCATTAAACCCTTTTTAGGTTTTTCAGCAGACCCTAGTTACTATTGTTATAAATTAAAAAGCCCGAAAATTTTCGGGCTTTTTAATTTATTTACTTTCAAAATAGTTAATCACCTCCACCAGCTGATTCAATCTGATATGAACTGAACATTGCGCCAAGATATTCACGGTTCATACGCGCAATATTAGTGACCTTAATTCCCTTAGGGCATTCAGCTTCGCAGGCATAGGTATTCGTGCAAGAACCAAATCCTTCAGCATCCATTTGTGCCACCATTTTTTCTACTCGCTCTTTTCCCTCTACTTTACCTTGCGGGAGCAATGCAAACTGCGAAACTTTTGCGCCAACAAACAGCATAGCCGATGCATTTTTACAGGCTGCCACGCAGGCTCCACAACCAATACATGCTGCAGCATCAAACGCTTCATCTGCGATTTTCTTTGGTATAGGAATTACATTTGCATCCGGTACACCACCTGTATTTACATTGACATAACCACCGGCTTGTTGAATCCGATCAAAAGCTGTTCGATCTACTATCAAATCCCGCACAACCGGAAAGGCCTTTGCTCTCCATGGTTCAATGGTAATGGTTTCCCCATCCTTGAATGAACGCATGTGCAACTGGCACGTAGTCGTTTGCAGAGGACCATGTGGATGACCGTTGATGTATAAACTACACATCCCACAAATGCCTTCGCGGCAGTCATGATCAAATGCGATGGGTTCTTCATTTTTCATGGTCAGCTCTTCGTTCAACACATCGAGCATTTCAAGAAATGACATATCGGACGATACGTGACCGTGTTCGTAGGTTTTGAACTCGCCCTTGCTGTCTTTGTTTTTTTGTCTCCAGACTTTTAACGTAATCTTCATAGTTTGTTGTTGATGTGTCCAGCTGCTCAGGGTTAACGTCAACACCTGAACACGTGAACGCTTATTTATAACTCCGTTGTGTCAATTTTACGTTTTCAAATTTTAGTTCTTCTTTATGAAGTGTTTCCGGTTGATTTTCCCCCTTAAACTCCCAAGCTGCCACATACGTAAACTCATCATCTTTACGAAGTGCTTCTCCTTCAGGAGTTTGAGATTCTTCACGGAAATGTCCACCACAAGATTCTGAACGATTAAGAGCATCATCTACCATCAGTTCACCTAGCTCAATGAAATCTGCTACTCTTCCAGCCTTTTCAAGTTCCTGATTCAATTCAGAAGTGCCACCTAACACATTTACATTTGTCCAGAATTCTGCTTTGATCTCTTGAATTATTTTCTTCGCTTTTTTCAAGCCCTCTTCATTACGTGACATGCCACAGTACTCCCACATGGTAAGACCTAACTGACGATGGAATTCATCTACGGTTTTCTTTCCCTTAATGTTTACTAGTTTATTAATCCGCTCAGTCACGGCATCCATAGCTTCTTTAAATGCTGGATGGTCAGTGGTGACTTTATCGTTCCATCCAATAGTAGCCAGATAATCACCAATGGTATATGGAATTACAAAATAACCATCAGCCAATCCTTGCATTAATGCACTCGCACCAAGTCGGTTTGCACCATGGTCTGAAAAATTCGCTTCACCTAACGCATATAAACCAGGAACACTAGTCATCAAATTATAATCTACCCAAAGACCTCCCATGGTATAATGCACGGCTGGATAAATCATCATCGGACCTTTGTAAGGATTTTCTCCTGTGATCTGCGCATACATATCAAAAAGATTACCATACTTGGCACGAATGGTATCTTCTCCATCCCGTTTAATGGCATCAGCAAAATCAAGGAATACAGCAAGCCCTGACCCTACCCCTCTTCCTTCATCACACACTTGCTTTGCATTTCGTGAAGCAACATCGCGAGGTACCAGGTTGCCAAATGAAGGGTATTTTCTTTCCAAAAAATAATCTCTATCAGATTCCGGGATGCTGGCAGCATCTTTTGATTTCAATCCAGGCATGGCTTTTTTGGGCACCCATACGCGACCATCATTACGGAGAGACTCAGACATCAGCGTAAGCTTCGACTGATGTGTTCCCGTAACGGGAATACACGTTGGATGAATCTGGGTGAAACATGGGTTTCCAAACAGAGCACCCTTTTTGTGTGCACGCCAGGCCGCAGTTACATTAGAACCTTTCGCATTCGTTGATAGGTAAAACACGTTTCCGTAACCACCCGTACAAAGTAACACAGCATGTGCGCTATGTGACTCAATTTTTCCAGTAATTAAGTCTCGTGTGATAATTCCTTTTGCCTTTCCATCTACAACCACCAAGTCGAGCATCTCAGTACGGTTGTACATCTTTACCTTGCCATTGGCGATTTGACGATTCAACGCGCTATATGCGCCTAATAATAATTGCTGACCGGTTTGGCCACGGGCATAAAATGTTCTTGAAACCTGAGCTCCGCCAAACGAACGGTTAGCTAATAATCCACCATACTCGCGCGCAAAAGGAACTCCCTGGGCTACACATTGATCGATGATACTTACACTACTCTCAGCAAGACGATATACATTACTTTCGCGGGCACGGTAGTCACCGCCTTTAATGGTATCATAGAAAAGGCGATACACGCTATCACCATCGTTTTGATAATTTTTCGCTGCGTTTATACCACCCTGAGCGGCAATGCTATGTGCTCTGCGTGGGCTATCCTGAAAGCAAAAAGCTTTTACATTATACCCAAGTTCACCCAATGATGCCGCAGCAGAGGCTCCGGCCAAACCTGTACCTACTACAATCACTTCATATTTCCGTTTATTGGCAGGATTGACAAGTTTCAAATTAAATTTATGTCGTGTCCATTTTTCCGCTAAAGGTCCTTCCGGAATTTTTGAATCGAGCTTCATGATTTATGATTAAATGATGTAAAACTATTCGATGAAAGATTAAACAAAAAACATGCTGATGGGAATCCAGGCAAACAATGCCGGAACAATAATAGCAAATGCTTTACCCACAAAGTTTATTATTGGATTGTACTTCATATGGTTTAAGCCCAGTGTTTGGAATGCACTGGTAAAGCCATGCCATAAATGAAAACCAAGTGCACACATGCTAAAAACATAAAGCGCTACATACCAGTCCACTTTAAACCAACGAACAACCTCACCATATAAATTCTTTACTTCCTTACCGTCATATAGTTGGGTGGGAATACTACCAAAATGAGCTTCGGCATAAAAGTGACGAATATGAATCACTAAGAAAATTAAAACGATGGTTCCTAAAATACCCATGTTCCTTGATGACCACGCTGATTTTTTAGGAGCGATAGCATATCCCATTTCACCACGGGCTTGTCTGTTTTTTCGAGAGAGTAAAATTGCCCAGATAATGTGAATAAGAATTAATGCAAAGTTTCCTTTAGATACAAATTGTATCAATGGATTGGTACCCATGAAATCTGCGTACATATTAAATGATCTTCCTCCATCATCCTTTAATAGTTGTAGGTTGCCGGCAAGATGGACTGCCAGAAAGGCAATTAAGAAAAGACCGGTTAGTGCCATAAGCACTTTTCTTCCAAGCGAACTTGAAAAGAGATCAAGAAACCATTTCATAGTATAAAATTGAGCTGAATTGTTTGAATTGAATCAAAAATACTTCTCAAAGCTATACCAAACAATTATGAATGATATTTAAGCTATATCTAATTTTTTATCGGAGTAGAATGTATTTACCACGACTCGCTATAGAATCTCAAAAATTATTAGGATGAGGGAAATTGTTGCCACCATCACCAATAAAAACCATTCTCTTTTTATGAAAGCCAAGACGATATTAATTACTCTTTTCATATTTCAATCGTGATGAGTAAGTAATACCCAAAACTAAATCCAAAATCATATACTTCTGATTATCTGCATTATATAATTATACGTTATTAGAATAAATCCTATTTAAAGATTCAATTCCATTTTTGGGATTATTTGTATTAAGGTTCGATTCCCTATTTTTACGCAAACAACCACCATCTCATCCAATACATGTATTTAATCTTTGACACGGAAACAACCGGCATACCAAGAAATAAAACAGCACCGCTTACTGATTCAGAAAACTGGCCAAGATTAGTTCAAATAGCGTGGCAACTACATAACAATACAGGTAACCTAATCTCACAGCATAATTACATTATAAAACCAGAGGGTTTTGACATTCCCTTTAAAGCCGAACAAGTCCATGGTGTATCTACTAAAAGAGCCATTGAAGAGGGTCACGATTTAAAAACAGTACTTGACCTCTTCTTGCTGGATCTTAGCAATACACAAGTTTTGGTAGGTCATAATATTGAATTTGACATTAATATTATAGGAGCCGAACTAGTCAGAAAATCAATTAGCACCGATCAATTTCTTTCATTAGAAAGGATTGATACGGGGCTGGTGTCAATAGATTATTGTCAACTTCCGGGAGGAATGGGTGGCCGGCTAAAAATGCCCAAGCTTCATGAGCTACATGAAATACTCTTTGGAAAAGGATTTGAAGATGCACACGATGCGGCTTATGATGTAGCTGCAACTGCTCGTTCTTTTTTTGGATTAATTAATAAAAAAGTTGTCAATCCATTTGATAGCACCCCGTGTGAAGAAATCGAATACGAAGAGCCAAATCTTGAGTCGGGTAATTCGTCTAAAAGGGAAAGTAAAAAGGAAATAACATATCCGGGATCAGGGTCGGAAACCCTTATTGAAAAACCATTTTGCCATCTTCACTTACATTCGCGATACTCCGTACTTCAGGCTACGCCTGAAATAAACGACCTTATTGCCAATGCAAAGGCTCAACAAATGCCCGCGGTTGCGATAACGGATTTGGGAAACATGTATGGTGTATTCAAATTTGTAAGCGAGGCTTTAAAACATCAGATAAAACCCATTGTTGGTTGTGAGTTTTTTCTTTCTGAAGAGCGTAAAAAATTAAAATTCACAAAGGATAATCCCGACAAACGATATCAACAAGTATTATTGGCCAAAAATAAAGCAGGATATCACAATCTTGCTAAGCTAAGTTCATTGGGTTTCACAGAAGGTCTTTACGGAATCTATCCACGCATCGACAAAGAGTTAGTTACTCAATATAAAGAAGGAATCATTGCTACCACGGGTGGACTTCATAGCGAGATTCCTTATCTGATATTAAACGTGGGTGAACGACAGGCAGAAGAATCATTTGTTTGGTGGCATACACAGTTTGGTGACGATTTCTACATTGAACTAAACAGGCATGGCATGCGCGAAGAAGATCGGGTAAATGAAACGCTTCTTCGTTTCGCAGAAAAGTATCACGTAAAATACTTCGCGGCCAACGAATGCTTTTACCTCAAAAAAGAAGAGGCTAATGCTCATGACGTCCTGCTATGTATTAAAGAAGGGGAATTCCAATCTACTCCTATTGGTGAAGGACGCGGTCACCGATATGGGCTTTCAAATACTGAATTTTACTTCAAGTCTCAGGAAGAAATGAAATCGCTGTTTCATGATCTTCCACAGGCGATTGAAACAATAAGTGAAATTATTGATAAGGTGGAGGCGTATGAGTTGAAGCGAAATGTGCTTCTTCCAAAATTTGACATTCCAAAGGAGTTTGAATCAGAAGATGAGTATTTAAAGCATCTCACTTATGAGGGTGCCAAAAGAAGGTATCCCGAAATCACCAACGAAATTAAAGAGCGAATTGATTTTGAATTAGAAACCATAAAGAAAACTGGTTATCCTGGTTATTTCCTTATTGTTCAGGATTTCACATCAAAGGCAAGAGAAATGGGTGTCTCCGTTGGGCCGGGTCGTGGATCGGCTGCCGGGTCGGCTGTTGCGTTTTGTATTGGAATAACCAACGTAGATCCCATTGCATATGATTTGCTTTTTGAACGTTTTCTAAATCCTGACCGCGTTTCACTCCCCGATATTGATATTGACTTTGATGATGAAGGTAGGGATAAAGTACTTGACTACGTAATTCAAAAATATGGACACAATCAGGTAGCACAAATAATCACATATGGTACGATGGCGGCAAAATCTTCCATCCGCGATTGTGCACGCGTGATGGAATTACCTCTTACCGAATCGAACATTTTGGCAAAAATGATTCCTGAGCGACCAGGAACTACGTTAGAAAAATCATTCGAAGAAAATAAAGAACTGAATGAAATCCGTAAAGGAACCGATAAAAGAGCCGAGGTGCTACGGCAGGCAATTATACTAGAAGGCTCTCTTCGAAATACAGGTACCCATGCTTGCGGAGTAATCATCACACCAGATGACCTCACCAAGTTCGTTCCCGTATCTACAGCGAAAGATTCGAATATGCTAGTCACTCAATTCGACAACAGCGTAGTGGAAAGCGCAGGTATGTTGAAGATGGACTTTTTGGGTCTGACCACACTCACCATTATTAAGACGGCAATAAGAAACATTAAGAAGAGACAAGGAATTCATATTGATATCGATACCATCCCGTTGGACGATCAGAAGACGTACCAACTTTATCAACGCGGTGAAACCACGGGTACTTTTCAATTTGAATCGGATGGCATGCAGAACTACTTGCGTGGATTAAAACCGGACAAATTTGACGATCTCATCGCTATGAATGCATTGTATCGACCAGGGCCTATGGAATACATTCCGAATTTCATTGCGCGCAAACATGGTCGCGAGCCCATTAAGTATGATCTGCCCGTCATGGAAGAATATCTAAAAGATACGTATGGCATTACGGTGTATCAAGAACAGGTGATGTTGCTTTCACAAAAACTTGCCAACTTCTCGAAAGGTGATGCCGATGTGCTACGTAAAGCCATGGGTAAAAAGCAAAAGGAAGTGCTGGACAAAATGAAAGATAAGTTCATCACAGGCTGTAAAACAAACGGACATGATGAAACCATCGCAGAGAAAATATGGAAAGATTGGGAAGCCTTTGCACAATATGCATTCAATAAATCGCACTCCACCTGCTATTCATTAGTTGCCTATCAAACCGCCTATTTGAAAGCCAATTACACGGCTGAATACATGGCTGCTGTTTTGACTCACTCGCAAAACAACCTCGATAATGTAACCTATTTTATTGAAGAATGTCGTAAGCAGGGAATTGAAGTACTCGGTCCACATGTAAATGAATCCGGAGTCTTTTTCGAAGTAAACAAAAAAGGAGAAATCCGATTCGGTTTGGGTGCGATCAAGGGCGCAGGCGAAGCCGCTGTTGAAGCAATTATCGCAGAACGTGATGCACACGGACCGTACAAAGAAATTTTTGATTTCGCAAAACGGTTAAGTCAACGGTCAGTCAATAAAAAAACATTTGAATGCCTGGCTCTGTCAGGTACATTCGATTGTTTTCCGGAACATCATCGCAGACAATACATAACTGGCAAAGAGGGAGATTTATCTCTTAGCGAAAAAGTAATTCGATATGCCAGCAAAATGCAACAGGATGCACAAAGTGCGCAAGCCAGTTTATTTGGCGGATCGTCTGGCACGGCTATGCCACCTCCTAAAATTGATCCGATAGAACCATTCAGTGAAATAGAAAAATTACATTTCGAAAAAGAGGTAGTAGGCGTTTACATATCCGGTCATCCGTTGGATAATTTTAAGTTTGAGATGGATGCCTTTTGTACTAACTCATTAACAACATTAAATGATATAGAATCCCTTGAAGGTAAGGAATTTAAAGTTGGCGGAATCGTTTCTGCCGTAGAACATCGAATGACCAAAACCGGGAGACCCTTTGGTAAACTCACGATGGAAGACTACAGTGGGAAATTTGAGTTCATGCTTTGGAGTGATGATTATCTTAAATTCAAATCATTTCTCATGCCAGGGCTTTTCCTCTTTGTTGAAGGAAATGTGGTGAAAAAAGCCTGGGGTGATCAAAACCTGGAATTCAAAATCCGAAACATCGATTTACTCAATGAATTAGCTGGCAAACGAGTTCAAGGTATTGCGTTACGATTTTCCTTTGATCTCGTCAACACCGACTTTATTAACACCATAGAAAAACTTTTCAAAAAGAACACAGGGAACTCAAACTTCAGAATGTTTTTAAATGACCTTACAGAAGGTATTCAGGTTGAATTAATGTCACGTACTGTTCGAATTAAGGTGACTAATGATTTCATCAGAGAACTCAAAAAGTTCGGTGAAGTTGGCATTGTAACGGATAATGGTGTGGTGCGTTGGTTATCTGAAATTATCAGCCAGGCGGCTCCGGTTGAAAAAACGGAAATTGGAACAATTTCAACTACCTTTGTGTTGGAACCTGTAGATTAATAAACATTTAAATTGATATACAACATGGGTAAAACTCTAGAACTTAACGACTCTAATTTTGATGCGGCTATTAATGGTGATAAGCCTGTATTAGTTGACTTTTGGGCAGAATGGTGCGGTCCCTGTAAAATGATCGGTCCTTTAGTGGAAGAACTTGCGGGTGATTATGAAGGCAAAGCAGTAGTTGCCAAGTTAAATGTGGATGAAAATCCTCAAATCACAGCACGCTTTGGCGTACGCTCTATTCCCACTTTGCTGGTATTTAAAAATGGGCAGGTAGTAGATAAACAGGTTGGCGCTGTGCCTAAATCTGTTCTTTCACAGAAGTTGCAGGCTCAGGTAGCCTAATCTCATATATATTATTTATATAACAAGAAAGCCAGTACATTTTGTACTGGCTTTCTTAGTTTAGTAAAACCACGCAGTGGCATTACAAAAATCAGTAGGCTCGTGAGTTGAAAACGTATCTCGCACCTTATACGAAAACTGAATTTCATCTTTATAAATAGTGCCTACTCCCTCAATTTCATATCCATCCACAATTTGCCTTGCAATGTAAATCTTATCGTATACCACATTGGCCCTTACGTTCACATCGGCATTATAGAAATTTTCAATTATCACACCATCGCTACCACCCGACTTACGGATATAGATATAAAATTGTACATAGTCATTGTAGGTATGACTGTGCTCTTCAATCTGATATGAGCCTGTTACTCTATCCCGATCATCAACTACCGGTTCTACAATTATGATATCACAAGATGTGAGCATGATAATCGCTGTTAATAAAATTACATTCGTTTTCATATCGGATCATGTTTGCCCGATAGATTGCAATTGAGGGGCCAATTCAATCAAATTGAATTTGGTAGTTATGCCAGAATAAAAAACCTAAAATCCCACTTGGGTTAAAATGAAACCGTCCCGACCTCGACAAGTCGGGACGGAACGGTTTTTTTTGTTTAAAAAATGGGTTAAACTCAGTTTAAAAAATAAGGCACTCCGGCACCGGCAAAAAATATTTACCACCAACAACCACTACGAATGGAGTAAAAACCAGTCGTGCCGGATATGCCATATCATTAAGGATATTCAATTTGCGATTTGCGCATTACTTTTAGACGAAACATCCATTGTAACACGCTCATCCGCCATCGTAACTCAATCCACATTGTCATGTAAAAACTTATTGTTACCCAGCAAACTGTTATCATCATTTAGACTATAACGAGATATATGCGATTCAGAAGAATGCGGAACATTATCCATCTTCACTCCTCTTCGTAAATAGGCAGGAGCCTCCCACTTCTGTTTGAACTCATCTTTGGTCATCTCCTGAGTCTTGCCTTTCTTCAATTTTTCTCTACGATCTCTCGCTTGCTGCTCAAGACGCTCTTTGGTTTTTCTATATTCCATAAGTCCATCTTCATTTATTACCTGATCCTCTGAAACACCTTTACCTAATTCAAAATCATCTTCTTCTCTGAAGATATAATCTTCATCCTCAAATGATTCCTCATGTAAAGATTTAGCTTCTTGATTGTTCGTTATGGTAAACTCAACAGTGCGCGATGTCAAAGTCTCCTCTTCAAATAAGGAGGTATTCTTTGGAATCATCGGTTCTTCAAGAGTTCGTTCAATTTCTGGTTCCTTTTTCAATATAGGTCTGTCACCATCACGTGTTTTTAATTCAAGTTCCTGATGACGCTGATTTACCGAATTATCTAGTGAGCCAAACAATGGTATCTGTGTGCGATCAAGTTCATGTACTTTTTTCTCCTCCTTCTTTTTCGTCATTTTCCCTTCCGAATAAAATCCGGTAGCGATTACTGTAACACGAATGCGATCACCTAATCCTGCATCTACACCGTGACCAAAAATTACCTCTGCTTCGTCACCAGCCTGCTCTTGAATATACTCGGTGATGGTAGTGAGTTCATCCATCTGTAATTCTGCTTCTTCACCCGATATTATTGAAAGCAAAATCTTCTTAGCTCCCATGATATCTTTATTATCCAACAACGGTGAAGCAAGTGCCTGCTGTGCAGCTTTAATAGCGCGATTATCTCCTCTCGTTTCGGCTGACCCCATCACGGCTGCACCTGCATTTGACATCACCGTGCGTACATCCTGGAAATCAACATTCACATAACCAGTAAGCGTGATAATTTCGGCAATTCCCTTTGCCGCAGTAGTCAGTACATTGTCGGCCTCACCAAAGGCTTGCCCAATGGAAAGATTACCATAGATCTCCCTTAGTTTATCATTCAATATAATGAGCACCGTATCGCAACTAGACCGAAATGCTTCTATACCTAAATCAGCCTGCGCTAATTTCTTTTTCCCTTCAAATGAGAAAGGCACCGTGACAATTCCAACGGTGAGTATGTCCATGTCCTTCGCAATCTTGGCAATCACAGGAGCCGCTCCGGTACCTGTGCCGCCACCCATTCCAGCAGTGACAAAAACCATTTTTGTACCCACGAGCATTTCACGAATCTGCTCTTTACTTTCAATAGCAGCAGCACGACCTACTTCAGGATTGGCACCACACCCTAGACCTTCCGTCAGGTTTACACCGAGTTGCAATTTGTGTGGAACAGGGCTACTGTTCAGTGCTTGCAAATCAGTATTAGCAACCACAAACTCGACATCCTTGATGCCCAGCTTATACATGTGATTGACTGCATTACTTCCACCACCACCAACACCAATTACTTTAATAATTGACTTATGATGTTTGGGGAGATCAAATTTGTATCCTATTACTGGTTCAAACATGACAATTGTTATTTAGTAGGTGATTCAATATTCATTTTTACCGTCAAGATCATCAATCAATAATCCTTTTGTTTTAGTCAAGATACTTGAGAAGAAATCTGAGGTAGGATTTGCTTTTGGCTTTTTTATCTTCACATTCCTCTGTAATTCTTTTGCTTCCTTATATCGTGCATCGCGCTCATCCAACGAGCGGAAGCCAGATAACACCAGACCTACTGCGGTCGCATACATAGGACTTTTTACAACCTCCATTTTGCTTTTACCCAGATGTTCATTGGGATATCCAATACGAGCATCCATACCGGTCATATACTCTACCAATTGCTTAAGGCTACTGAGTTGTGAACCTCCTCCGGTAATTACGATACCACCTGCCAAGCGATTTTCATATCCAGAGTTTATAATTTCGGTATGGGCCATTTCTATAATCTCTTCCATACGAGCCTGAATAATATTGGAGAGGTTTTTTACAGAAATTTCTTTTGCTGTTCTGTTTCTGATTCCAGGAATAGAAACAATTTCATTAGGGCTTGCCTCTTCTGCAATAGCCTTTCCAAAGCGAGTCTTTAACTGTTCTGCTTGCTTGGCCATTACCATAAGTCCATGCTGTATGTCAGTGGTCAGGATGTTGCCACCAAAGGGAATCACCGCAGTATGACGAATAATATTATCATGGAACACTGCGATGTCTGTCGTGCCACCACCTATATCAATTAAACATACACCGGCTTCTTTTTCTTCTTCACTAAGCACGGCCAGGCTGGAGGCCAACGGTTCAAGAATTAAATCTTCAATTTCAAGGCCGGCTCTTCTTACACATTTATTGATGTTGTTGATCGCGCTGGTTTGTGCCGTGATAATATGAAAATCTGCTTCCAGCTTCACACCACTCATACCTACGGGATCTTTAATGCCTTCTTCATAATCAACGATGTAATCCTGAGGCATGACATGGATAATCTCACTTCCGGGTGGTATAACAATCCGATACATATCTTCGGTAAGCCGATTTACATCTTCAATACTCACCTCATCTTCCAGCGAACTACGGGTAATACTTCCGTGATGAATAGAGCTGCGAATGTGCTGTCCTGCAATACCTACATTAACCAATCCTATGTCAATGCCTGACATATCGCTGGCTTCCTTCACTGCCTTTTCAATAGCAAATACCGTCTTGTCGATATTTGTGACAATTCCTTTTATCACCCCTTCCGATTCTGCCTTGCCCATACCGAGCACTTCAAGCTTTCCAAATTCATTTTTGCGGCCCACGATGGCGCAGATCTTGGTTGTTCCAATATCAAGACCTACAACTATTTTTTCGTTTCCCATGATTATTATACTTTATTAGTGGTTGTTACTTTTTGTGTTTTATATCTTTAAAAAATAAATCTTAGTTATTCGGCTATAATCTGTCCCTCATACTCAAGATTCACCCGTTCATATTTTGTCCATCCGCGCTGCGGAAGAATCTCCTTATAAAAAATCATTAATTTCTTAAACTTCAATTCAAAATTATCGGATGTGCCAAACTCAATGCGTTGTCCTGTTACCTGGGGGTAGATGGTAATTTTTCCACTATTGTTAATATCCAGTTGAGCGATTTGCGCTTTCCAAAAAGTATCCGCATTTATATACTCTATCATTGCTTTAAGTTGACGCCCCTCTTCTGATTTAGAAAGATCTTCGTCCTCTAATAAATGCTTTACAAAGGGTCCACTAATCAAAATAACCCTCGAAGTATACTTTTCAGATACAGGCATGATCACACCATCTTCTGCGATGTAGGCATCGGGAGCATCCGATTGAACAATGCGCGCTATTGGTCTTCGCAACTCCACATTCACAATCAGGTTGCCTTTCAGATCACCAAATAATTCTGCATCAAGAATGTGTTTATCATATCTTAATTTATGTTCGATATACTTTAAGTTTATCCGGTCGATACCATTACCTTTAATACGTTGCCCGCTACTCTCTACCAATTTCATTACATCTGCTTCATCCAGAAAATGATTTTCGTGAAGGTTGTCTATTTCAATTACAATATCTTTACACACCGAGCCACCTTGCTTGCGCTCACTGAAAGCAATCAAAAACGAAAGCGCCAGCAGCGAAACAGCTACTTTGATCTCTCTTCGAATGTTCAGTTTCCACTTCATATTACTTCTTGTTCAATAATTCTTTTATAGGCTTAACAAACGTGTCTATGTCTCCTGCTCCTATCGTAGCCAATACCTCAATATCGAGCGCTTCCAATTTCTGAAGCAGATCCTTTTTTCCGCAACGTATTTTCACCGCACTGGTGATGTCTTTAAAAAGCATATCGGAAGTAACACCCGGAATAGGTTCTTCTCTTGCCGGGTAGATATCCATCAATAAAACCTCATCAGCAATGCTTAAACTCTTGGAAAATCCTTCAGCAAAATCTCTTGTGCGTGTAAACAAGTGTGGTTGAAATACAACGGTAATCTTCTTCCCCTTATACATCTCTTTCAGTGATGTAAGGAATGCTTCAATCTCTGCAGGATGATGTGCATAATCATCGATATAAATGAGGTCATCCTTCTTGATGATAAATTCAAACCTTCGCTTTACACCTCTGAAAGAAAGTAAAGCTTCACGCACTACCTTTTCATCAATCCCTAACTTCAATGCAACCAATGTTGCTGCTATTGCATTTTCCATGTTATGAAAACCGGGGACACCGAGCTGTATTTTCTCCATCGTCTTTTCCAAGCCGATAAGATCAAACTCAAAAAACCCGCCTTTGGCGGTAATATTGCCGGCAAAAAATTGTCCCCGGCTCATGCCATATGTAGTCTTATTAATGTGCGGTGCTTCATTGGCGAGCATCGCTATAGACTCATGTATAATCAGATTCCCACCTTTGTTGATCTGACTAATAAATTCTTTGTATGAACTCAGCATCTGCAGATGGTCTCCATAAATATCTAAATGATCTGCATCTGCTGAAGTTACCACTGCCATGTGAGGAAATAATCGTAGGAATGAACGATCAAACTCATCCGCCTCGGCTACTACGATCGTTTTGTCATTCACTTCTCCATGCATCACCAAGTTCGAATCGTAGTTGGTTGTGATGCCTCCTAAAAAAGCCACCATGTCCTTCTTAGCGGATTTAAGAATATGAGCGATTAAGGAAGAGGTAGTGGTCTTACCGTGTGTGCCTGCTACAGCAACCGTTTTATAATTCTTAGTTAACAGACCTAATACTTCCGAGCGTTTAAGAATGGTGAATCCCTTTTCTTTTAAATAAGCATGCTCTACATGCTTCTTGGGGATTGCCGGTGTAAATACCACTAAGGTCTTTTCCTTACTGATATAACCAGGGATGAATTCTACACGATCTTCAAAGTGTATCTCCATACCTTCTTCCAGCAATTCATGGGTAAGAGGCGTTGGTGTTTTGTCATAACCAGCAACGCGCAATCCTTTATGCTTGAACCATCGCGCTATCGCACTCATACCGATACCTCCAATACCGAGAAAATAAATGCTATCGTATTGATCTAGTTTCATGCTCATTGAATTAGTTTTTCAATTTCATTTACAATCTGTTCCGATGCGTTTGGCTTCCCCAACTTAGAAATGTTGGTAGCCAGCCTTTTACATTGGGATTCATCGTGCAATAATTTCAATGCGGAATCTATAAGTAGGTAGCCCGCATCAACATCTTTAATCATTAACGCAGCCTGCTCATTCACGAGCGACATCGCATTTTTGGTCTGGTGATCTTCTGCTACGTTGGGGGATGGAACTAAAATAGCCGGACGATTTGCGAGGCACAATTCGGAAATAGCCAGTGCACCCGCACGCGAGATAACTACATCACTAGCAGCATAGGCTAAATCCATCTGCTTTAAAAAATCATGAATACGAATTTTTCTCAAATCTTTATTACTTACTTGTGATTTCACACTTTCGTAATACACCTTACCCGTTTGCCAGATCACCTGCACCTTCGCATCAATCAATTTATCAATATTCGCCAACACACTTTCGTTGACTGTCCTTGATCCGAGACTTCCTCCCAAGATCAGGAGCGTTTTTATATTGGAATCAAAAGCAAATTGCATTAACGCTTTATCACGCTTGGTTTCCAGATCAATGATATCTTTTCTTACTGGGTTGCCCGTAAACATTATTTTCTCAGCAGGGAAATATTTTTCCATACCCGGATAGGCAACACACACCCGTTGCACTTTATTACTCAATCTTTTATTGGTAAGTCCAGCATATGAATTTTGCTCCTGAATTAAAGAGGGGATTTTATTCCTGGTTGCTGCAAGCATAATGGCCCCGCTGGCATAACCACCGGTTCCTATCACGGCATCTGGCCTGAAACTCTTAATAATGTTTCTAGCCTTGAAATAACTAGCAATTAATTTAATTGGAAAAGAAAGATTAGATAGCGTGAGTTTACGTTGAAGGCCACTGATCCACAATCCAACTATTTTATAGCCTGCTTCTGGAACGCGTGTCATTTCCATTCTTCCTTCGGCACCAACAAAAAGAATCGCTGCATCCGGATGACGCTCTTTAAATGCATTTGCAATTGCCAACGCAGGAAATATATGACCTCCTGTGCCACCACCGCTAATGATCAATCGATATGGTCTCTTTGTACTCAAGCTGCTTTCACGTCAAAATTTTTCTCTTTTACTTTCTCTTCGTCATGGGCAGTTTGCTTTCCCCAATGCTGATCTTGTTCACCACGACTCACACTTAAAATTATCCCCACAGACAATCCGGTGAACACCATGGCCGTCCCCCCCATACTAATTAAAGGCAACGGCTGACCAGTAATCGGACCTAATCCAACCACCACTCCCATGTTCACCATCGCCTGACATACCAAATCAAAACTCAATCCTGCAGAAAGCAACCCACCAAAAGCCCGCTCACTATTATACGCTGCATTCATTCCACGATGAAGCAGAATGAGATAGAGAATCAGAACTACTCCTCCGCCAATCATTCCATATTCTTCGATAACAATAGCATACACAAAATCAGAATATGGATGTGGAAGAATATTCCGTTGATCGCTGTTGCCAGGTCCTTTTCCAAAAATACCTCCGGTAGCTACAGCAATTCTTCCATGCTTGGCCTGGAATGGAAGTTCAGTGCCATTCACAAAACTGAGAATACGATTCTTTGCTGTTTCAGCGCGAACACCAAACTTCAATGCAACAGCTCCGGCCAGTAAACCAATAAGCACGAGCATGGCTAAATATTTCACAGGCACACGTCCGATGAACATCACCAACATACAAGTGGCAAACAGCAACATTGCCGTTGATAAGTTAGTTAAGGCAATTAACCCGCATATCACACCACTCCATATCAAAACAGGTATTAATGTCTCCTTAAAATCTTCAATATTCTGTTGCTTCTTGGAAAGCATACTCGCCAAGTTGATGATGAGCGCCAAACTCGCAAAATCAGAAGGCTGAAAGGATGTATTAATAATAGGGAGTGTAATCCAGCGAGCCGCATCATTAATCGTAGTTCCATTTGTAAATGTATAAATCAACAAGGGAACACTTACCCATAATGCGAAGCGGGAAATTTTTGAGTAGTAACGATAATCAATCTTGTGAGCAAACCACATGGCCCCCAAACCCAAAAACACCATGAAGGTATGTTTGAACAAATATGATTCAGGGCTAGCTGTACGCTTGTAAGCCAATGTGCCAATAGAACTATACACTACTAAAATACTGACCAGCGAAAGCGCAAACACCACCGCCCAGATGACCCGGTCACCCTGAAGATTTTTGTCGGCCCATGTTTTAAATTTTGTGATCATACTATTGCCTTTTCAACTTCATTCTTCAAATCAAGAACAGCAGCGCGAAATTGATTCCCTCTATCTTCGTAGTTTTTAAATAAATCAAAACTTGCACAGGCCGGTGATAATAACACCACATCGCCAGGCTTAGAAACCCTCAGCGCCAGTTGCACTAATTCTTTTACACTTTGTGTTTCATATAGTTCACTCACGACTCCTCCGAATGCTTTTTTCAGTTTCTCATTTTCCTTACCAAGACAAATCAGTACACGTACTTTCTTTCGTACATCAGCTTCTATCAGTGAATAATCATTTCCTTTATCAATGCCACCAGCAATCCAAATCAACGGCCCAGCATAACTACCTAAGCCGTAAACAACTGAATCAATGTTGGTTGCTTTTGAATCATTCACAAATTCTACCCCATTGATTGTTGCAATGGATTCAAGGCGATGTGGGGCATTTTTAAATGTCTTAAGTCCTTCACGAATTTGATTCACACTAACTCCGGCCAGTAACGCAGCGGTAACTGCAGACATGGTGTTGATCAGATTATGCGGGCCTTTCAAGGTTGTATCAGTCTGAGAAATTTTGAATGAAGTGTCACCTAATAGGAACGACATCACCTCTCCATCAAAATGAACAGGTGAAGTAGAATGCGATTTCAATGAAACCGGCATCAATGCTGGCGCGATATTTCTCTTGCCTACTTCATTACCGGTGACTGCATCATCTGCATAGTAGATGAAATGATCATCTGCTTTCATATTCTGAATGAGTCTGAACTTCGAGTCGATATAGTTCTGCATCTTATACTCATAGCGATCCAGATGATCAGGTGTGATGTTGAGTAAAATGCCAATGTGTGGTCTGAATGTTTTCGTTCCGTCCAACTGGAAACTACTAATCTCAATGACATACCAATCGTGATGTTCTTTCGCCACCTTGCGAGCTAAACTCTCACCCACATTTCCTGCTAATGCAACACGAATCCCTGCCGACTTCATTAAATGATAAGTCAGTAAGGTAGTGGTGGTCTTTCCGTTGGTG
Source organism: uncultured Ohtaekwangia sp. (assembly GCA_964349405.1). Lineage (GTDB taxonomy): Bacteria > Bacteroidota > Bacteroidia > Cytophagales > Cyclobacteriaceae > ELB16-189. The sequence continues at coordinate 74,498 of CAYGGY010000015.1, forward strand.
CCGGTTATCGCAATCACTTTTCCGGTGAGGAAACGAAATGCAAATTCCAGCTCATCAATTACTAGAATACCTTTGCTTTTTGCTTTATGTATAATCTCCGCTTTATCAGGAATACCCGGACTTTTTATGATGAGAGTGGCATTCGTGATTTTATCTTCCGTATGAAATCCTTCTTCAAACTCAATGGCGTGGGAGTTCAATTCTGATTTATACAGATCCTTGATTACACTCTTATCCGAAACAAAAACATCATAGCCCTTCGCTTTCGCGAGGATGGCAGCTCCCGTTCCGCTTTCACCTGCACCCAATATGACAATGCGTTCGATCATCTTAGTTTTAACATCGCCAGTGATAAAATCGCTAATAAAATTCCTACAATCCAAAACCGAGTCACGATTTTAGCTTCGTGAATATTTTTCTTTTGATAATGATGATGAAGCGGTGACATTAAAAAGATCCTTCTTCCTTCACCATATTTCTTTTTAGTGTACTTGAAATAGGATACTTGCATAATCACGGAAAGACTTTCAATCGCAAAAATTCCGCATAGCAATGGAATCATTAATTCTTTACGAACTGCCAATGCGAGCACAGCAATGATTCCTCCTAGCGATAAACTTCCGGTATCCCCCATAAACACCTGTGCCGGAAAAGCATTGTACCAAAGAAATCCAAGACAAGCCCCCACAAAGGCCGTACAGAATATTACCAGTTCACCCAAGTTAGGGATGTACATGATGTTCAGATACGAACTAAAGTCAACACGACCTGAGAGATAAGCAAAAATCGCAAGCGCTAACCCAATGATGGCTGACGTACCTGCTGCTAATCCATCAATACCATCCGTAATGTTAGCTCCGTTCGAAACAGCTGTAACAATGAGAATTACAACGAGCGTAAATAAAATCCAGGTATAATTTTTATCTAACCAGGGGAAAATATCGTTATAGTCAAACTCATTATTTTTGGTGAAGGGAACTGTAGTCTTCGTGGATTTTACATCTTTATACTCATAGCGTGTTCCTTCCGTTTGAAAAGTATCAATGCTAGCCACTGTTGCCGGCTTTACTTCACGAACCACCACCTGATCATTAAAATATAGTGTGAGGCCAACTACCAGACCAATCGTGACTTGACCAACTATCTTAAATCTACCTGCTAATCCCTCTTTATTCTTCTTGAATACTTTGATATAATCATCAATGAAGCCAATCATTCCTAACCATAACGTTGTTGCGATTAATAAAATCACATACACATTATCCAGCTTCGCCATTAACAAGGTAGGGATTAGAATCGCTGCGATGATGATTAAGCCACCCATCGTAGGGGTTCCCTTCTTTTGGAGCTGACCTTCTAATCCTAAATCACGGATGTCTTCACCAACTTGCTTCTTACGCAAATAGTTTATTAAATTTTTACCAAAGGTGATGGTGATTATCAACGACAATACAGCAGCGGCTCCCGCACGGAATGAGATGTACTGAAACAACCCCGCTCCCGGAATGTCAAAGTTTTTTTCGATATAGTCGAATAAGTAGTATAACATTTCTAACGCTTCTTTTAGCTTCGAGTTTAGAGAATCAGCTCGTGACTCACCGCTCGCAACTCGTAACTTTTATTTTAATTCGTAAACATTTTTAACATTCTTGACAATACTTCTTTATCATCAAAAGGATACTTCACCCCTTTTATTTCCTGATAGTTTTCATGACCCTTACCGGCTACAAGAATGATATCCTTTTCTTTCGCCAGCATGCACGCTGTTTTAATCGCCTCTTCACGATCCACCATGACCAACGTTTTCTTTGCATCCGTGGGGCCTACACCTGTCTGCATCTCTTTGATAATCTCCATCGGGTCTTCACTGCGAGGATTATCAGATGTAAAAATCACTTTGTTAGAATACTTGCATGCGATGGCAGCCATTAGCGGGCGCTTGGTTCTGTCACGATCACCTCCACATCCTATCACCGTTATCACCTGTTCGTTACCCGACCTGAAATGCTCAATGGTTTCCAAAACATTTTTTACGGCATCAGGGGTGTGCGCATAATCTACAATGGCCGTAAATTTTGATCCCGGCATTACCAACTCAAACCGTCCTGAAGCGCCAGACAGTGCCGATAATTTCATCAATACCGTTTCAGGATCTTCTCCTAGCAGGCAAGCCGATCCATATACGGCCAATAAATTGTACGCATTGAAATCTCCAATCAACCTAAACCAAACATTACGATCACCAATTTCCAACTCCAGCCCTTCGATTGAATTGGTAATAATCTTCGCTTTGAAATCGGCCATCTTTTTCAGACCATACGTTTGTTTTTTTGCCTTACAGTTTTGCAGCATTACCATGCCACGCTTATCATCTATATTGACCAAGGCAAACGCATCGGATGATAAACCATCGAAGAATATTTTCTTTGCACGGATATAACTCTCGAAGGTGTGATGATAATCCAGATGATCATGTGTAATGTTGGTAAATAAAGCAGCTGCAAAATTCAATCCCTCAATACGACCTTGCGCTGCCGCATGTGAACTCACCTCCATAAAACAATGCGTGCATTTCTCTTCAAGCATCTTTATCAGAAGCTCATTGATTTGAATGGGATCAGGGGTTGTGTGTGTTGCTGGAATTTCTTTGTCCACAATTTTATTAACAACTGTGGATAACATTCCGCATCGATAACCCAGTGCGGTAAATAATTTAAAGAGTAAGGTAGCAACTGTTGTCTTACCGTTTGTTCCGGTTACCCCGATCAACTTTAATTTAGACGCTGGGTTTCCATAAAAATTGGATGCCATAATTCCCAGTGCCTTTGAACTATCCTTAACCGTTACATACGTAACCTTATCAGAAATTGCTTCCGGTAATTTTTCTGCCACCACGGCAATGGCTCCGCTCATGGCAGCTCGCTCAATAAAGGCATGTCCGTCTGATTGTATTCCGCGGATTGCAACAAATAAAAATCCCGGCTGAACTTTGCGTGAGTCAAAGCAAATACCCTTCACTTCTATATTCATGTTGCCTGAAGTAGAGGTGATGTGTACTTTATATAATATGTCCTTTAACTCAGCCATTACTTAACTTCAAATAGATTCTCGAACCTTTAGCGATTTTTGTTCCTGGAGAAATGGATTGCCCTGTCACTCTTCCCTTCCCCTCATACGAAACTCTTAATCCCGTTTTTTCCAATAAATAAACGGCATCACGAAAGGTCATTCCTGTTACATCCGGCACATGATCCTTGATAACTTCATTCTTCTTCCACACCGCAGAATTTCCATTCTTTACAGATTTAATCCATTCTTCCTCGGTAGAAGAATGACTTGACACACCCAATTCATTTGTAAGCATGGTTAACTCATCTTGCTTGCCAGCACGAATCACTGGCAGTACACCGGGCTCAGTAGTTGTCCTTTTCTCCATAGCAAAATGAAGATTGATATCACGCGAATAAATATTATCGGCAATATCTTTGAATACAGGCCCAGCCACATTATTTCCATATTGAAATACTCCTCTTGGATTTTTTACCAATACAATGGCCGTGTACTTAGGTGCATGTGCAGGGAAATAACCAACAAATGAAGTGATGTATCTCTTTTCATAGCGGCCATTTTCTAATATCTGTGCCGTACCGGTTTTGCCAGCAATACGATAATCGGCATTCTTTAAATTTTTGGCAGTACCATTTTCCACCACTCCTTCGAGGAGAAGCTTGAGTTGATTCAATGTTTTATTTGAACAAATCTTACTTACCAAAACCTCCGTTTCAAATTCCTGCTTTACCTGATCCGCTTTGCTAACCGAAGTGACAAAAATCGGTTTGATCATTTTTCCATCATTAGCAATTGCATTATACAAAGTCAAGGTGTGTAGCGGTGAAATCTCAAATCCATATCCATAGGCCATCCACGGCAGCGTGATTCCACTCCAGCCTTTGTCAGCTGGTCTCGTAATTTTTGGATAAGATTCACCGGTAATTTGCAATCCTAATGGTTTGGAAAGATGAAGACGATCTACATGCTCCAAAAACTTGGAAGGCTTCGTTCCAAAATGCTTATCAATCAGTTTGGCCATCGCTACGTTAGATGATAACTCAAAGGATTGCTGAATAGTAATTTTCCCATAACCACCTTCATGATGATCTTTTACTTTACGCTTATAAAAAGTGTATTCACCATTTCCCGTATTGATCGTATCGCTCAAATTAATATTCGTGTCTTCGAGCAAGGCCATCATGGTCACCAACTTGAACGTTGAGCCTGGCTCGATCGAACCACCAACAGCATGATTGAATTTCTCAGAATACTCGCCATTGCTTTCTCTGCTGAGGTTAGAAATTGCTTTGATGTGACCTGTCTTCACTTCCATCACGATCACCGTACCTTCATCCGCATTGTGTGATTTCATGGCGCGATATAGCGAAGTCTCTGCAACATCCTGAAGATTAATATCAAGCGTGGTTTGTATATCAAGGCCATTAATCGCCTTTATATTATTGGCATCAAAGATGGGTTTCCAGGTGCCTCCGGCAATTTTCTGGAACAACGCTTCACCATCTTGTCCGCCCAACACCTTATCAAAACTATATTCAAGGCCTACACCCTTGCCTTCTTCGTTGACAAAGCCAATGGTTCTTCGGCTAAGCTTAGAGAAAGGGCGATAGCGTACATCAATCTTTTCGAAGATCACGCCTCCCCGATAGCGACCTTCTCGGAAGATCGGCCACTTCGTCATTTCCTTCTTGGTCTGATAGTTGATTTGCTTACGGTTAATGACAACGTATTGCTTTCCTGTGGCACGGGCATCTTTCAACATCTGTTTATAATCTGTTGCTGACCGATCTTTGTAATAACGAGACAGCATTAGTGCCAACGAGTCAATTCCTTTCTTGAAAATTTCGTCTTTCGCCAACGTAGGGTCGATGGCTACTTTATAAAAAGGAAGACTGGTGGCCAACAAGCTTCCATTATCAGAATAAATATTTCCTCGCGTGGCTTTTACTTTTTTGTAATCAAAGTTGATCTCCTCACTCATCTTCCTCCACTCATCACCTTCAACAAATTGGATGTGACCGATCTTGGCGCCCACACAGAGTGCAAACACCACCACACATAAAAATGCGATGCGTACTCTTATTAATATGGACTTCTTAATATTCACCTTTCTCTACTACGATTTTAAATGGTGGCTTCGAACTTTCCTGCAATCCTATTTCTTTCACTTTTCTGGCAACTTCACTCTGCTTGCTGGCAAACATCACATCAGCTTTCAAAGTGGTGTAATCGGCACGCAAGTCTTCAACTTCCGTTTGCGCCTTGTTTATTTGCCGGGTAGTTTTCTCAGCGTAATGTGTGTTGCTGATATATACCAAACTCAAAAACACAGCAAACAAAATTTTGGGCAGATACTGGACTGGAAAGCCTTCTTCAAAATAGCTCTCGAGTTTTAACTTCTTTTCAATACCAGAGAAGATGCTCGTGCCCGGAGCCGAAGGTTTCACCCGCGTTTCATTGCCACGATGCGGTTGAGGTTCGATTCTGAATTTGTTTTCTCCCATTTTTCTTTGCTTCAAGCTGCAGGCCACAAGCTTCAAGTTCAGTATTTGCCTGAAGCTTGTAGCCTGAGGCCCGAAGCCTCTATAATTTTTCTGCCACCCTCAGCTTAGCACTTCGGGCTCTTTTGTTTTCGTTTACTTCTTCTACCGTTGCCTCGATTGGCTTTCGGTTTACAGCTTGAAACGGTTTGATCGGGTTTCCGTAAAAATCTTTTTCCAGTTCCCCAAACACCTTTCCTGTGTTTACATAATTCTTCACCATTCTGTCTTCCAGCGAGTGATAACTCATTACCACCAATCGCCCTCCCGGCTTCATTACTTCGCCACATTGGTGCAAAAAATCTTCAAGGGCTTTCATCTCTTGATTTACTTCGATGCGAAGCGCCTGAAACACCTGGGCGAAATATTTATTCTCCTTACCACGAGGAGCGATTGGTTGCAATGCCGCTTTCAAATCCAGCGTAGTCACCAACGGTTTTAGCGTTCTGGCTGCAATCACTGCTTTGGCAGCCGTGCGAGCATTTTTCAACTCACCATACATGCCAAAAATTTTATGGAGCTCCGCTTCTGGATACTCATTTAAAATTTTTGCTGCCGTGAGATTCCCTTTTTGATCCATGCGCATATCCAGTGGCCCTTCGAAGCGTGTTGAAAATCCACGTTCAGGTGAATCGATCTGGTGCGATGAAATCCCAAGGTCGGCCAATATGCCATCCACGTGCGTTACTCCGTTCAACTTCAGATATTGTTTCATGTATCGGAAGTTCGCCTGACAAAATGTAAAAGAACGACTCTGTATAGTATCTGCCTGCCGCTTTGCATCTTCATCCTGATCAAAGGCTATCAGCCTTCCTTCTTTCAGGTTTTCAAGAATCGCCATGCTATGTCCGCCTCCACCAAATGTTACATCTACATAAATGCCATCCGGATTTATTTGTAGTCCTTCGAGACATTCTTTCAGCATGACGGGGTTGTGATACATAGGCTTCAAGCTTCAGGCTGCATGCAGCAAGCTGTTTTCATATCAACTACCAACTTTATCAATGAACTTAACGAGCATTTTTTGCTCCGTTTTAATCATGTCCAATAATTCAACAATCATTTTCTCTTCCACCCAGTTTCTCTTTTGTATTACCAATAAATGTGTTTCCAACTCAAAAGCAGATCCAAATGAAATCTCCACAAACCTTAAATAGTCTTTCTCACTTCTCTTCGCACTGCCTTCAGCGATGTTTGCCGGAATTGCCGTTGCACTCCGCGTTATTTGAGATCACATCCCAAATTTTTTTTCAACCGGTAGAAACGGAAGGATATCATAGACTTTGTCAACGATGATCACTCCCTGTTGCCAAATCAAAAGTTTATTAAAGTCTATCATAACTCTAACTCACTTTTGCCTGACGCTTGAAGCTTGCAGCTATTATGGAGCCGTATTCAAAGCACATCATACTTTGAAAGCTCATATCCATACGCTACTCGTTCAGATACTTTTCCGCCAGCTTAGACAATTCACCTGGGTCCTGGATCTGGTGCTTCTCATAGATCGAAGGATTCCAGATTTCAACTTTAGTGCCCGTGCCTACCAAAATCACATCCTTATCGATGTTGGCAATAGCAAGCATATTCTTCGGAATCAATAAACGGCCGTTGCTATCCAACTCTACCGTAATCACTCCCGACAAAAAGTTCCGCTGTAGTTTGCGGTTCTCTTCGCTGAACTCGTTGAGACCTGAAATTTTTGAGAAGACCTTTTTAAACTCCACCATGGGGTAAATAATAAGGCATTGCTCAAAGCCACGCCTGATCACAAGCTCTTGCACCCCGCCTTCCGGCTCGGGCAATTGAACTTTGATCCGCGCAGGCAGAACTAATCTGCCTTTCGCATCAAGCTTACATACATATTCACTGGTGAAGAAAGTCATGACTTGTAGTGGTTGTCTTTTTCTCCTAAACAAACATAAGTAACTTTCAACCACTTTCAACCACTTTAGCCCACTTTTTTACATTTTTATCTAAAAAACGTCAAATAATAGGGTAAATTCTGACACAGAGCGGGAATCATCAAGAATTCCGATACATATAATGATCGTAAAATTCGGGCGGCTGCCCGTCTTGCCGGGTACTTTCGAGGTCAAAAGCAGGGCTTCGAAATAAAAGTGGGGGAAAATGGAGGGCGTGTTTTTCGCTGGCAAGCCGGTCACTGGGCTATACGTTACAAACCCCCGATGCTTTTAAGCCTACGCACTGGCTATCGGGGGATTTCCACTTCTATCCCTGCCGCGAGGATGTAGTCGATAAAAAAATCTTATTCACACAACTTGGAAATATTCTTCAATGGAAAATCATGGATTTATTAATACGATAATATACTGAGCTACTTTATTATTTGCTGTATAAAATGGTAATAACAACGTTTATAAAAAACCTATGTCTTTTGCATTATCTTGTTTGTGCAAGTCGACTGACATACACACATAACAAAATATGTATTGTCTTCAATGCACTATCAATGAGAATCCATTCAACGCTTAAACAAGTTCTGTCATTTTTTTATTAAGAGGGTGAATTGAATTATCTATACTTATCGGGTCAGGTGAACCGCAACAACTTACGGATAGAATTAAAACCCTGCGTATCTCTTTGATAAAAAAACAGGGATCACAAGAGGCACACAGGGTTTTGCATGCACTTTCTCGTTGTCATGTGGAATGGGGATGGACAACGGCAATGAAATACTGCAAATAAGAAAGTATAAAAAATTTATGTCAGAACAAGTGCGTCAGAATTTGAAGTTCATGATAAGATAATGCCTATAATTTCCTTCAACTCCTCAAGGGCAGCCGTTTCTCTTTCATCTATTTTTCCATCAGCATCAATAAGTTCAAGCATGTCCGATAAAATTTTATATTTAATGGAGAGTTTCACTGAATCAAAATGTTTGAAGGAATCTCTAATTACCTCTATGACATCTTTCTTTTTTACAAGTCTATACTGACTAATAGCCTGATCATATTTGGCTGCCATTGGGGTATTCGTGGTGTCAGGAAATAATCTTTTCATTTTCGCTTTTACCATTTCCAGTTCCTTAACATGGTATTCATTATCGGCTTGAGCCATATGAATGTATAGGAATACAATAAAATCAGCAAAGTTATTATGGATTACCATCGGCTTAAGTGTTTAGGTTAGGATTTACAAATTATAAAATCATCACTGTACGAAATGTAAAACTGTGTTCTGTGATTTGCAAATTTATTTCCTGCCAAACATGGGTGTGCCACGAAAAATTAAGAATGAATTTCTTTCAATGTTGCCCTAAACTGTAGAAAGTCTTCTGCCGTTGTGTAGAGGTATACGTGGGATTTGGTCACAGCAAATAAAGAATGGATTTTGAATGCGTTTCGGTTAGTGGTAAATATATAATATTGATTCTTAAATAGTTACTAGGTATCTACCCAGCATCCAGCTAATATATAATCGATTGATAGAAATAAGATGACCGTTGATCAGACGATAAACAAGAAAGCATGTGCCGAAGCTGTTACGGGTTGGGCTGTTTGTGTAGGTCGCAGGGCGCGCACACTTAAAAAATAATATTTATTGCGTGCAATGAGAATTCGTTCTATGATTAAGCAAGTCTTGTTCTTTATTAAATAAGAAAGTGAATGGAATTTTAATACGCTGTGGGTCGTCCTGCCTCCAACACCATACCATAACCTACATCAACTAAGTACCCCGTCAACGAACGTCATCTTGTATCATTATACAATCTGCACAATTGTTGTCAGTCACGCCTCACCTTTATTTAGTATTCCTCATCAACAGTTCTCTCAATCTTTACGTTGTTGCAGGTCGCCTTACCTGCAACTTGTATAAAAAATATACTATTGATAAATATCCATTATGCGCAGCTCAGGTGATTAACAGGAACAGGATGAGCTTGTACGCATTCATCATAAAAAAAGCGTCAAGCACATTTGCCTGACGCTTTCAAAAGTAGAACCTTAAACAGCCTTCCTAATCGTTCTCTTTCATCGTTGAAAGAAAACTAACTACATCTCTGATCTCTTTCTTCGACAGCATAAACCGCATCGGTGGCATACTGGACACGCCATCTGTTCTTTTGCTAATACTTTCCTTAGCAATTAATGTATCAGGCTTATCTCCCACTTTTACTAACAGACCATTCGGTTTTTCCTGTTGAAGAATACCGTTCATCTTTTTTCCATTGGTGAGTTCAAGGGATACCGTGCCGAATCCGGGTGCTATACGTGCACTGGGATTAATCAACGCCTCCAGAATTTGCTCCCGTGAAAGTCGTGAGGCAACACCATTCAGCCTTGGACCTGCGGTGCCACCATAATCGCCATACGAATGACAGCGTATGCATTGAGCGGTTTGGTTGCCGTAAAAAATTCGGGCTCCACGATTGCTATCACCACCCAACAAACTTCCTGCATAACTTGCCTTCAGCGAATCCGGTGATTGTACTTTGCTGATTTCCTTATAGCGCGCAATCAATTGAGGTGATCGTGTACTGTCGATTGCATCGGCCAGTTCTAAATATATTTCCGAAGAAAGTTTTCCGCTCTCCATCTTTGTAAGCAGTTGTTCAAAAACATCCTTAGAATTTTCAAGTGGCAAATTCCCTAAGGTGATAATAGCCGCTTGTTTTTCCTCCATGGTCTTCGTGTTGATTACATCGTTGAGTAAAGTCACCATCAAGTCCTTTGAAATGTTCATCTTGGGCAACAAATCCAACCCAACCACACGCACACTCTTCTCTTTGTCGGACAGTGCTTTGGTAATGGCATCGCCAATTTGTTTGTCGTTAAGACTTGCCAACGACTTTAAGCTTTCCGCTCTTACTTCTGGCGTAGGATCATTTCTTAATAATGTAAATAACTGAGCGGAGGCTTTATCAATTGAAAGTTTTCCAATTGCTTTCACAGCACTCAGCCGGATTTGTGATTCTTTATTGGAAGTTAGCTGAACAAGAATATCTGACACCTTACTTTTTACGGTGGCCAAATCTCTCGTCACTACTCCGCGAAAGCGACCGTCCACACGATCCAATACGGATGGCTTTGCCCACGTGCTGAGGGTTGCAATAGCTTCGGCACGCATCGCCACCGGACTCCCCTCGTGTTTTGCATAGTCGATCAGGTTCTGCATGGCTTTGTCACTACCCACTCGGAGGTTAGCATTGATGGCACGTCTGATCAACGCTTCACTAGTGAAGCGATTATTATTAAGTACATCGCCCAGCGCTGGCAAAGCTGCTTCGATAGAAAGATCATCATTGATAGCACGCGCAGTTTCGGCAACAATAAATTCATCTTCATCTTTCAAAAAGATAGCAATCTCAGGATTCTTTAATCTGCGTAAGGCTACCACCGCTGCAATTCTCAGAGCCCGTGAAGGATCTTTTGATAACGCAATAATCGGGTCTGCTTTTCCGATGCGTGCCAACGCCAGGCTGCCTGCATGGCGGATGTAAACATCTTCATCGTTATTGGATCTGAGTAATTCAATGATGGGATTGATGGCTGGCTCATAGGCAATTCTTCCCAATGCCTCAGCCGCAAAGAATCGCGCGCGACTCTGCTCGTCTTTCAGTAAAGGCATCAATGCATCGCCTGCTTCTTTATAGCGTACATCGCCAATCCACTTGGCAGCCTGTGCCCGGATTTCCGGATCACTGTCTTTTAATAATGGTACTAATATCTCAGCCTGCTTACTATCCTTACGCGCAAATTGACTAACACCCCAAATGGAGTTCACTCTCGCTAATTGATTTTCTGTTTGCGATATATTCTGTTTAAATATTTCTAACCCTTTATCTCCCCGTGTCGCCAGTTCCAATTGCGATTTCTGTCTTATGCGCATGTCGGTATGCTTCAGCAATTCACTTAGTTTGCCTTCATCATACTTTTTAAAGTCGTCAGCTAATAAATTTTTTACTTGTTTACGCACCTCACTCATCCCTTCAGCCACATCAAGCTTCCATACGCGGCCATAGTCTTTGGTGTCCCATCCGTCAATCCAGTCTGCGAGATACATCGCCCCATCGGGGCCAAAGTCAATGCCAGTGGCAAGCACACCCCTCAAAATCATTTTGGTTTCACCCAACTCGAACGTGGCTCCTTTTGGAATCAACTTGAAGGAGTGAATGCCCGAACGAGATGGATTCCCAACAAACTCTCCAACAAAAAAAGTATTCTTCCATTCCGGGCTTAATGCCGTGCCCGGGTTATAAAGAAAACCGGTAGGGCCGTTAACGAAGTTTTTTATGGGAGGAAGAAAATAGGCTGCCTGACCATCAAAGCGAGGCACATACATTTTTTCATCCATCCAGACTTTGTACTTATTGTTATCAGGATCTCTGTATTTCCCAAACTGCCAATTGGTGCGCCAGCCGGTGTCGGAGCCATCTACAATATAAACAATACGCTCACTCTCGCCCGGATGATCACCATCGTTATCTTCACTGATCAGGTTGCCGTATTCGTCAAAGGCAAACTCGTGTGTATTTCTGTTTCCATAAGCAAACACTTCAAAGTCGCTGCCATCAGGATTAGCACGTACAATAACACCACTGTTGGGATGTTCCCATTTCTTTCCATCGGGTGATGTGCCACTGAAACCAATGTCACCAATCTGCCAATATATTTTTCCTTCTGGTCCCACTTCAATACCTGACATGCCATGCCCACTAAAACCTACATGAATTCCGTAGCCATGTGAGATCGAAGTTTTTTCATCGATCAACCCATCACCATTTTTATCATTCAGTCTCCACATATCCGGGCCAATATCTACAAACAGGTCATCACCGTGTTTCATTATACCACCCATCGCATCGGTTACTTCGTCATTAAAATCTTCGATCATCAATTGCGACTTATCGGCCACGCCATCACCATCCGTATCCTCAAGACGATACACATGTTCTTTCTCTACAGTCATGTCTTTCCAATCGTGTGATCCATCTCCATTAAGATCGGCAAGCCACTCATTCTTCTTGCTGTTTTCAGGTGAAAGAATTTTTCTCAGAAAAGCTCTTTTCTCTTCGATGGTTTTTAATTGGATCGATTCAATCTCCCAATCCTGATGACCGCGTATATCAAACTCAGAATGTTTCTGACGATTGGTACGCGTATAATATAACGTACCATAATCATCCACGTCAATAGCCACCGGATCAGCCACCAGCGAATCAACACCCCATATACGTAGGGTGAAACCTTCCGCCAGTTGAGGGGTAACCGTTGCTTCAATCGCATTTGCCATCTGCACGGCCTGTTGAGGATCAAGGCTTTTGATCCTTTTGTCAACCACTTCCTTTTCTTGGTGGCAGCCGATAACAAACAATCCTGTGAAGAGGACGGATATCCAACGCGTTCTTTGTTTGATTTTCATGATTTTAATTACGCTTTCGTTTATAGTTGATTTAAAATTTCTTTTGTGTGTTCGCCAAAATGTGGTGGGGGTAGCAAATCGGTTACCGGTTGCCCGTTGCCCGTTATATTAGATATAAATGTTTTCACTCCGGTAAGCTCACCGCTATTTATCAAAAGTTCGTTTGCCTCTTTCATCTCAAATACTTCTTTCATATTTTGAATGATGCCTGCCGGAATTTTGCAGGCATTAATTTTAGCCATTAATTCCGTAGCATCAAACTGATTTATTGCCAGTGACAACAGGTTGGTCAGTTCGTCACGATGAATCACTCTGGCCTGATTGGTTGCAAACCTATTATCCACATTCAACCTATCCAATTGTAATACACTCAATAAATCAAAAAACTGTCGGTCGCTTCCTACTGCTAATAAAATTCGTTTTCCGTCTTTCGTGAGAAATGATTCTCCGTAAGGAGCAATGTTGGGATGTGCCGAACCCTGACGCATTGGAAGTTGTTTTGCCACAAGCCAATTCGTAGCCTGATTCGCCAACGAAGCGATCGCGGCTTGAATCAACGATACTTCAACCAGGCTTCCTTCACCGGTGCGATCACGTTTTAATAACGCCAGTAGCAGTCCTTCTTTCAAATGATGCGCAGCCAGTATATCAATTAATGCCACTGGCATTTTTACAGGTTCACCATCCTTCTCTCCATTCAAATCGATAAAACCACTCTCTGCCTGAATAACGGCATCATAGCCCACCCGATCATTGTCAGAACCATAACCGGTGATTTGTCCATAGATGAGTTGTTCGTTGCTAGCCCTTAGTTGTTGGTAGGATACTCCTAATTTTTCAGCATCGCCTGGTTTATAGCTGGCAACGACTATATCACTTTTGGCTGCCAGTTTTTGAACAATTGATTTACCTTCTGCGGAATTCAAATCAACAGCCATGGATTTCTTTCCCCAATTCACGGAACAGAAATAGGCCGAGCGATCATCGGTTTGTTCATCACGGCCTTTCCAGGTGCGGGTTACGTCACCACCCGTTTTAAGATTTTCTACTTTAATTACTTCGGCACCTAATTCAGCAAAAAACTGCCCCACACTGGGCCCAGCCAACACCGAAGCCAATTCAAGTACTTTTATATCGTGTAGCATTAAATCGTTGTTGGTCATTCATTGTTGGTTATTCGTAACCTATACCTTAACAAGAGATCTGTGAATAACCAAAAACGGACAACGAAATTAGAATGATTTATTGCATTTTTGTTTTTTAAATAAATTTTTAAAAATCTACTATGAGGATTTTTTTGATTATTACACTGGCGGTCTTTATGGTGTCGTGCAGCTCCAAAAAAGTTGAACTTAAAACAGGCCTGTGGCGTGGGGTGATAGAATTGCAAGGACAAAATTTGCCATTTGGATTTGAGGTTCAAAAAACGAATGACCAATACCGTATCACGGTAATAAATGCAGAAGAAAGACTCGGTCTGGATGAGATTTCAATAACCGGTGATTCCGTTCGAATCATTATGCACATCTTTGATTCTGAACTGCGGGCCAAAATAGAGGAGAATCGATTGATTGGTTATTTCACTAAAAATTATGAACCACAAAATAAATTTCCATTCTATGCGACCTTTGGTGATGACTTTCGCTTTGCCGAAAATGCAGAAACAGAGTTGGACTTTTCAGGAAAATATTCGCTGGAGTTTCAGTCAGAAACTGAACAGTATGTAGCTGTCGGGATTTTTAAACAATCCTATAGTAAAGTGACCGGAACCATTTTGACACCCACCGGAGATTATCGATACCTGCAGGGAGATGTTGTCGATAATGAGTTATTTCTAAGTGCCTTTGACGGAAATCACTTATTTGTTTTTACAGCACACTTTGAAGGCGACTCCATTAAAGGAAAATTTTATTCAGGAAAAACGAGTCTTGAATTATGGAAAGGAGTCAGAGATGAAAATGCTATGCTGCCCAATGTTGAAACATTAACGTTTTTAAAACCTGGATTTGAAAAACTGGAATTCAGTTTTCCTGATGTTGAAGGAAATAAAATTACTAATTCGGATGAGCGCTTTAAAAATAAAGTAGTGATTCTTCAACTCTTTGGCACCTGGTGCCCCAACTGTATGGATGAGACCAAATTCTTAACAAAGTGGTATGAAGCAAATAAAGATCGCGGGGTAGAAATTCTTGGTCTCGCCTACGAGCGAAAAGATGATTTTGACTATGCCAGCGGCCGTGTAAAGAAGATGAAAAAAAAACTGGGAGTAGGTTACGACTTTGTGATTGCCGGAACCTATGACAAAGAAAAAGCTTCCGAAACCTTGCCTGCACTAAACCGGGTATTGGCTTTTCCAACCATCATTTTTATAGGTAAGGATGGTAAGGTAAAACACATTCATACTGGGTTTTCAGGCCCGGGAACGGGAATCTATTACGATCAATTCAAAGAGCGATTTAATCAGATTGTGAATGAACTTTTAAACAAAAAATCACCTTTAACAAAATAGCTTCAAGCTATATGAAAAAAAGAGTAGTGGTCGGTTTATCGGGTGGAGTGGACTCCAGTGTGACAGCATACCTGCTGAAAGAGCAAGGGTATGAGGTCATCGGCATGTTCATGAAAAACTGGCATGACGATTCTGTAACCATCAGCAATGAATGCCCGTGGCTGGACGATAGTAATGACGCCATGATCGTGGCGCAACATTTAGGCATTCCCTTTCAGGCAATTGATCTAAGTAAAGAATACAAAGAACGAATAGTTGATTACATGTTTGCCGAATATCAGCGAGGCAGAACTCCGAATCCTGATGTGTTATGTAATCGAGAAATCAAGTTTGATGTTTTCCTGAATGCAGCGATGAAACTTGGTGCCGATTATGTAGCCACCGGGCATTATTGTAGAAAAGGCGAAACACAAAAAGACGGAAAAACGATTTACCAGTTATTGGCTGGAAAAGATCCTAACAAGGACCAAAGTTATTTTCTTTGTCAGCTCACACAATCACAATTAGCGAAAGCATTATTTCCTATTGGGGATTTATTGAAACCTGAGGTAAGAGAAATAGCAAAAAAAGCTGGGCTCGCTACGGCAGAGAAAAAAGATTCACAAGGATTGTGCTTTGTAGGAAAAGTGCATCTCCCCGATTTTTTACAACAAAGACTCGAACCTAAAAAAGGAAAAGTAATTGAAGTTGACGCAGAGTCGTCTGCATTTAAAAATGGTTTTGCTTCTGATGATTTAACCAATCTCTCGAAGCCATATAAACTAACTCCTGAAATGGGCGAGGTTGTTGGCGAACATAATGGCGCGCATTTCTATACCATAGGGCAACGAAGAGGGTTGAACATTGGCGGTTTTGAAAAACCCTTATTTGTTATTGGTACAGACACTGATTCTAACATTATCTTCACAGGCATGGGTGATGATCACCCTGGGTTGTATCGCAAAGGGCTTTTCATTCCTACCTCAGATGAACACTGGATACGAGAAGATTTGAAGTTGCAAAAGGGTGAACAAAAAAAATACATGGCGCGCATTCGCTATCGTCAACCACTTGAACCATGCACGTTATTTACAAGAGAAGAAGGTGTCTATATTATTTTCGACAGGCCTCAACGAGGAGTAACACCGGGTCAGTTTGCTGCCTGGTATGCGGGTGAAGAACTTATTGGATCGGGTGTGATCAATTAAGTTTCGAGCAATAAACTTCTGTAACCCTATTGTTCTCTAAAACCAGACACGCCTCCAGACACAATAAACTTCATAGCAGTAGGACCGGAAATGTTTAACGGTTGGATACTCGATTTAGGCACCAGAAAGTGATTTCCTGAAAAGGCATAGGAATGTGGAAAGTACACCGCAACCATATCATTCAAACCCAGATCAGAAAGATCTTCTTGCGTAACGAAGCCAATTTGATGAAGACTGTTTTCTTTATTGATGGTGACTAATACCGGCTTGTTAAATTTTCTTTTATCTCCAACAAAAGCACCGATCAAATCCTTGATGGAAGAATAGATCAATTTAATCAACGGTATTTTATTCATCACATGATCGAACCAATCGGTGGCTGTGCGCACAGCAAAAAGGGAAGTGAGATAACCAAATACAGTAATCGCACCAAAAATGATTACAAAACCTAAACCGGGATAAGGCAGATTCAACAAACCATCCAGCCAGGAGAAGGACAAAAAAATAAAATAGCCGGTGGCCACCAACGGCACAATAAACAACGTGCCACTAAAAAAATACCGGGCAATCGTCCTGAGAGGAGTTTTCATATCTGTAAAATTAAAAAGGCCTCCGTTTAGTTCGGAAGCCTCTTTATTATTGTATCATCAACTGTTAAAGAGAGAATCCTAAGAAACTTAAGAATCCGAGTGACATTAATCCAACTAAAATGAACGTAATTCCCAATCCACGAAGTGGCGCAGGCACGTTTGAGTATTTCATTTTTTCACGCACACCAGCTAATGCAACGATGGCCAACATCCAGCCAATGCCAGAAGAGAAACCATACACTGTAGCTTGAGCAAAACTAAATGGAGGATTTTTTCCAACCATAAAAAGTGCGCCACCTAAAATAGAACAATTCACGGCTATAAGAGGAAGAAAAATTCCAAGAGTGCCATAAAGTGCCGGTGAAAACTTTTCAACCACCATCTCAGTCAACTGAACTACCGCTGCAATCACGGAAATAAATACAATGAATTGTAAAAAGCCGAGATCAATATTTTTGAAATCTGCCCCTAACCACGCGAGGGCACCCGGGTTCAAAACATATTCCTGAATCAACCAGTTAAGAGGAACGGTAACACCTAACACAAAAACCACAGCCATACCCAATCCGAAAGCTGTCTTTACTTTTTTAGAGATTGCTAAAAATGAACACATGCCTAAGAAATAGGCAAAGATCATGTTGTCTATAAAAATTGATCGTACACCAAGATTAATTAAATCCATCTTTCAAAATATTTAATGTGATTCGCGATAACCGTTAATAGAGCGCTGAACCCAAATTACTACACCTACAATTACACAGGCACCCGCAGGCAACAGCATCAATCCATTACCTTTATAGTGTATACCCATCGCTTCAAAAACTTTAAATCCAAAGATCGATCCACCTCCGAGTAATTCACGGAAGAAGGCTACAATCATAAGAATAAGTCCGTAGCCAAATCCATTACCGATTCCATCCAACAACGCGGGCCAAGGCTTATTACCCATCGCATATGCTTCCAAGCGACCCATTACAATACAATTCGTAATAATCAATCCAACGAATACAGATAATTGCTTCCAAACATCATATACATACGCCTTTAATAGCTGGTCCACCATAATTACCCAAAGTGATACCACTGCCAACTGAACGATAATGCGAATACGACCAGGGATGGAGTTACGCATCATTGAAATAATCAGGTTTGAGCTGGCCGTCACTACTGTTAAGGCGATTGCCATTACCAATGCCGGTTTCATCTGAGTCGTTACTGCCAAGGCTGAACAAATCCCGAGTACTTGCACCGTAATTGGATTGTCAATATCCAACGGATTTGAAATAAGCTTTTTATTCTTCTTTGAGAAAAGTGGTTCCTCTTTTTTCTCTTCCTTTACAACTTCTGCAACTTCAGTACTCATAAACTAGCCGGTTGGTTTAGGGTTAATGATCTATTCTTATCCAGATATTTTTTATAGCAACCAAAATAATCCTTTAACATATTATTAACTCCTTTTGCCGTAAGTGTTGCACCAGACATACCGTCAACTTTGTGTGGTTCGCTACTGTAATCCATGCCTTCACCTTTTTGGATTGTTACTGAAATCAAATTATCTCCATCAAAAATTTGCTTGCCCTTAAAACGGTCTTGAATTTCTGCAGAGGCTATTCGCGCACCCAATCCGGGAGTTTCACCTACGTGGGCATAGTTAACTCCTTTAACGGTATTGAAATCAGCTTCCAAAGCAACATATCCCGAAATTGTATTCCAAAGGCCAAAACCAAAAACGGGTAAGACAGCATTTTCCACTTTAGTTGAATCTGTTTCATTGCGGAATTCAAAAACAGGAAGTAAACGATCTTCTGGTTTTTTCTTATATTCAATAGCAATATTGACATCCGCTGCTTTTTTCTCTACGACATTGCCATTAAAATCAATCACTAATTCGTGAATACGCGTATTATAAATTTCTTCCACGTTAGATCCTTCTTGCAAGGTCATTACGGTAGAAAGAATATTTTGCTTTCTTTCTAACTCAACATTTGCATCCTGCAGTGGTTTTAGCGCCTGAGAAGCAAAGGCCAATAAGCCACCGCACACAATGGTGAGTATGGCAGAATAAATGATGATGTAAAAATTAGACTGTCGCACGTTGTAATCTCCTTTTTTTGTTTGCACTAACTACAAAATAATCAATCAGCGGAGCGAATACGTTCATTAACAATATCGCCAGCATGATGCCTTCCGGATAAGCCGGATTGAATACACGGATCAACACAGTAAATAAACCGATCAAAAATCCATATACCCATTTTCCTGTTTCGGTTTGTGATGCCGTAACCGGATCCGTTGCCATAAACACCGCTCCGAATGCCAATCCTCCAATCACTAAATGATACTGTGCCGGCATTTCCAGATAGGCGTTTCCACCGATAAGATTTAATAACAATCCCATGGCAAACGCACCACCAAAAACGCTTACGATAATTTTCCAACTACCAGCACCGGTTGCAATCAATATAAAGGCACCAATCAAACACATGAGTGTAGAGGTTTCACCAATTGATCCGGGCCTTAATCCCATAAAAAGATTAGAGAAGGAATAAACTCCCTCATTCCACCCGGCACCAAATGAATTCAATGATGCAATCACATTTGCTCCAGTAGTTGCCGCATCGCCTGCTATAGACAAGGGAGTTGCTCCTGAATAACCGGCTACGGCTTGTGCATCTCCAACGTATGTCCAAACACTTCCAGACATATCGGTAGGATAGGCAAAGTAAAGAAAAGCACGTGCCGTAAGTGCAACATTCACCACGTTCATACCTGTTCCACCAAAAGCTTCCTTACCTATAATCACGGCAAATGCAGTAGCCACAGCAACCTGCCAAAGAGGAATATCCGGAGGCATCACTAAAGGTATCAACATCCCCGTAACAAGAAATCCTTCATTCACCGGATGTCTGCGCAGCGTTGCAAAAACAAACTCAATGCCTAAACCTACACCATAGGAAATAACCACGATGGGTATTACCTGGATGGCGCCTACCAGAAGTTTATCACCCAGTGTAGCGCCTGCCTGACCGATCGCTAAAAAGTGCTGATGGCCTACATTCCAAACACCAAACAAAAGGCATGGCACCATGGCAATAATAACGGTCATCATCAAACGCTTCAAATCAATAGCGTCACGAATCTGCGAACCTTTTACATCGTTGGTTGTATTGGGAGCGAATAAGAAAGTATCCATGGCCTCATAGGCATAGTAATACTTCTCCCACTTTTGACCCTTTTCAAAATTGTGCTTTACTTTATCAAGCTGATTTCTCAAAAAATTCATCTGAACCGAATTAACTGTTTTGAACTAAATCAAGTCCTTCCCTTAAAATCTCCTGCACCTTGTGTTTGGATACATCGACAAACTCACACAAAGCAAGATCTTCTTCTATGACTTCGTAAATACCCAATGCTTCCATTTCATCAATATCTTCAGCAAGAATACTCTTTAATAAATGTGTGGGCAGAATATCCATCGGGGTTACCTGCTCAAATACACCGGTCTGCACAAATGCTCGTGGCTCTCCGTGGGTATTGGTATCAACCACACGTTCTTTGCCTGGAGATAAGAATGAAAACAATCCAAGAGCGCGGTGGAAACTTAATTTTCTTGCCCCCGGAGTAATCCACCCAACAAACTCATAATAGTCGCCTTCCGGCAGCACTGAAACTTGCTGATCATAGAAACCTAAATGACCGTCTTTACCAATGGCGGTTCCTGTCAACGGGTTACCCGAAATTACCCGAACATGATCACTGTTAAGATTATTATCCAGAAACTTCTTTACAGAAGCACCGGTGTATGTTTTATAGTATTGTGGATTTTTAACTTCTGACCCCGTCACTGCCACAATTTTGGATGCATCGTAGATCCCTTGTGTGAAAAGTTTCCCTAATTGAATTACACCCAGGGGTGTGATGGTCCACACAACATCACCTTTATTGATAGGATCGATATGATGAATTTGTATGCCAACGCAACCAACCGGATGTTGACCTGAAAATTTATTTAAATCAACACCCTTTACTTGTGAAAACACAGTAGAAAGCTCGCTGGTGGCGTGCGTATTTAAATGAACCGTACCAGAAGTTAATTTTTTCAGCACATCAATACCCACCTGGAACATCTGGTCCTGACCTTTGAATAGAATATTATAATCAGGTGCCAATGGATGTGTATCAAAAGCAGAAATGTGAATAGCTTTGGGCGTAGCAGTCGGATCGGCAACAATGCCATACGGACGTTGAATGATTGAAAGCCACAAACCCGATCGTAGAATTTGATTTTTTATATCCTCCACCGGAAGATTGGCTATTTCAGAAACAGAAAACTTTGGGAAAGACTCATACTCTACCTTTTTGTCAGCAAGTATCTTAATCTCCAATAATTTCCTTTTATCTCCCCGTTTGATTTCTACTATTTCACCACTAACAGGGGCCGTAAAGAGCATGTTCTCATGCTTCTTGTCATGAAAAAGAGCTGTGCCAGCCTTTACTGTGTCACCCTCTTTTACTACTGGTTTAGGCATATATATGCCATGAAAATCAGTAGGTTTGATAACAAATGTCTCCGGTTGTTCGGTGTCTACAACCTTGGGGGCAGCTTTGCCAGCCAAGTTGATAGTAAAACCTTTCTTGAGTTTGATGAATTTGCCCATGAGTGGAATGGCAATAGTTTTTGTTTAGAACGGGGCAAAATTAGCAATTAAATTCTACCGTCAAAGATTTGAATTGCTAAAGAATTAATTGAAAATAGGGATTAACGAACAGTTTATAATTTGTCTTTGGCTGCAGGGATCATCCTGGCCAATGCCAAGCGGATTACTTCATCCACTTGCTCATCGATAGTGATGTGGGTAGTATTGATCATTACTGCATTTTCGGCTTTAATTAACGGGCTCTCTTTTCTATGGCTATCGATTTGATCACGTTTTGTAAGGTTTTCGATTATTTCGTCAATATCTACAAGATCATTTTTCTCTAATAGTTCCTTTTGTCTTCGAAAGGCCCTAACCAGCATATCAGCAGTCAAAAAGACTTTCAACTCTGAATCGGGAAACACGACCGTTCCGATATCGCGGCCATCCATAACGATTCCTTTTTCTTTTCCCAACTTCCGCTGTTGGTCAACCATGGCCATTCTCACTTCTTTTATCGCACTTACCTGGCTCACGTTTTCCGCAATTCTCATTTTCCGAATAGCGTTCTCCACATTAATACCATTTAAAAAAGTTTCCGAAGCTCCTTTTGAGTTTATTATAAAGGCAATTTTTATTTCACTCAATGCCTTTCCAACTTCTTTAGGGTTGGTAATGCTGATATGATGGTCAAGAAAATATAAGGTTACCGCCCGATACATCGCACCTGAATCTATATAGCGGTAATTCAACTCTTTGGCAACTTCCTTTGCCGTGGTGCTTTTGCCGCAGGCTGAATATCCATCAATCGCAATAATAATCTTTTTCATCTCAGCAATCTTTCATAGGACAAGGTAACGGCTTGTTGGGATCTGGTTTTTTGTATTTGGGTTTATACGATTGTTGACTCGATGCACAACTCATCAAAGAAAACACTAATAGAAGCGATATGATTTTAAATTTCCACATGATTAAAAACTTTGTCAAATGTATTCGATACACACCAACCACCCAAAGCACATTTCGATCAATTAACTATTTGTTGAATTTTGAAAACTCATTTTAAAGCCGATTTTTTGACCTGCCCCTAATTCCTGAGTTTTTTCATTTTTTTGATAAACTGTGATAAATCGAACATCCGGGAACGGGGGAGCCATCAAATCGTTTTCGATTGCAATTTTTAACGACCATTTTACAATCGCATTTAAATCGGGTTCCGTGATGGGTTGCTGGGATATATTATTATATAAAACGCCCAGTTGACCTTCGCCTTCCACCAAAAACCGATTCTCGTGATTAATGAGAATGCGGGCCAGTAAATAACCCGGATCATTCATTCGATTATATTTTATTGAATCCGACATGAAATTGTAAATCATGATCTGACCAAAATATCGATTAATCCCCATCTCGTTTATATATTCTGATTTCATCAAGGCATGCTCATCAGCAAAGGTTACTACATTCGTATGCAACACAAACACCAATAAATCACCCGCCAATTTTACTTGAAATTCATGTTCATTTATGAAATTAAAATCTACCGTGACATCCTCATCGCCTGGTTTAGTTCTTTTCTTTAATTCATTAATTATTCGTTTCGATTCTTTTGCTAACAGATCAAATGAGGAAAGTAAATTCTTGTATGTTACTTGCTTGGCCGATGATTTACTCTCAAGCATACGTTGAATTTGATCGAGCGGATCTGGTTGGTCAGTCATAAGAATTTATTAGCTTAGTAAGTTGAATAAATATTTTGGTTATGGAAACAAATGAGGAAGGAAAAGCAGAAAAGTTTTTTAAAGAATTCGGCAAAAAAATGGATCAGTTTCTGGTCGAATTAAAAGATGCCGGCACGCGTGCAGAAGCCGATATGAAGGTGAAGTATGAAGAATTAAAAGTAGCTGCTGAAAAACTTAAACATGAAGCGGAAAATAAAGAGCGCTGGAAAGAAGTGGAAGCCAGTCTTAAGAAAGCAGGTAATGAATTGGAGAACGCGTTTCGATCAG
>CAYGGY010000015.1:98521-101029 GCA_964349405.1 uncultured Ohtaekwangia sp.
TCTCATTAAATCTTCACCGACTTCCACTTTCCTCTTCTGAAAATAATAATTCCGGCCATTGCCATCAGCGTTTCCGCTAAAGCGATGGCAATAAAAACTCCCTTGGGTCCCCAATTTAATTGAATAGCAATGAAGTAGGCAAACGGTATTTGAAATACCCAAAAGCCAAATACGTTGATGATGGTCGGGGTATATGTGTCACCGGCTCCATTGAGGCCTTGTGTAACCACCATGCCATAGCCATAAAAAATATAACCCAGACTTACGTATCGAAGTGCCTGAACGCCATAATATACCACTTCAGTTTGTTGAGTGAATACACTGATGATCCAGGGTGAACTAGTAAGAAACAAAATCATAATAATGGCCATCAATACAGCATTGAAATTCGCGGCACGCCATACAGAAGTTTCAGCACGCGCAGGTTGTTTCGCCCCCAGGTTTTGTCCTACTAACGTAGCGCCCGCATTGGCTAATCCCCAGGAGGGTAAAAGAGTAAAAATAAAAACCCGAATGGCTATCGTATATCCTGCCACCGCATTATCTCCAAAGCTTGACATCAATTTCATTAAAAATATCCAACTGGCCGATCCAATAATAAACTGGAGGATACTGCCGCCAGAAACCTTAATCACATTGAAGATGATCGTTGATTTAAGTGCCAGATTATGCCATCTGATCTTAATAATGCTACGCCCACTCAATAGAAAATACAATTGAAATAAAACACCAATGCCTCTTCCTATATTCGTAGCAATGGCGGCACCTTCCACACCCATAGCAGGAACCGGTCCCCAACCGAAAATAAATATGGGATCCAATATCATATTGAGAACATTAGCTAGCAGCAACGCCTTCATCGCAATAGCCGCATTGCCAGCTCCGCGAAAAATCGCATTGATTAAAAAGAGTAAGGTAACCGTATAGTTTCCTGCAAACATCCAGAATGCATAAGAAGAACTCGAGGTAATGACATCGTTTGATGCCCCCATCAACTGAAGAATTTCCTTGTAGTAAAAAATACCGACCATGCTAATGGTAAAGGCAATTGCCAATCCAAGATAAATGGCTTGCATTGCAGCTATGCTCGCGCCTTCTTTATCATGCTCACCCACTCTGCGTGCTACAATAGCGGTAGCCCCCATGCCCAGACCCATAGCAAGCGAATACAAAATACTTAATACCGACTCGGTATAACCAACGGCCGCAACAGCATTGCTGTTATTCAGGCTGCTTACGAAAAAAATATCTACGATGGCAAAAATGGATTCCATGCCCATCTCCACGATCATAGGAATAGCCAATAGAAAAATAGCCTTATTGATGTTGCCTGATGTAAAATCCTGCTCAGAGCCGGCAAGGGCTTCCTTGAATAATCGAAATAGTGAAGCGGTTTTTGTCAAAGCTGCTTTCATATAAAAAAATAAAATTAGCGAAATGAAGTCGTTCGTGCCCTAAAGGTTAAAGACACCTTGGTTCGTAACCAATAAATTCAACTGCATTCTTCAAAATCAGGATGTCTGCCCAGTAGAATTAAAATACCAGGATCATATGGCGTTGTGATTTCAGAGACCAAATATCATAGAATAAACGGAACAAAGTTTCAACCCAGCCACTTATTATTTCAGTTGTTTCACCGAGAGTTGATTCAAGGCTGATTTTTTAAACGCCCGCCCCAAAGGCAACTCCTTTCCATTTAATTCTATTCCTTCATTTGAAATGGTTTTCACCCATTTACTATTTATAATAAAGGAGCGATGAATACGAACAAAAGGTGGATAGGGAAGTTTCACTTCGAGGGTAGATATATTTTCACGGGTAATCAACACTCTTTCTTTCAGATGCACTTTCACATAATCATCCAGGCTTTCGATAAAAATAATTTCCGCTTCGTTTACTTTATGGATTTTTCGGTCGGCTTTAATGTGCACAAATCGTTGCTCGTCTTGAGTTACAGTCGTAAACGAATTACCCTTCCCTGTTTCGCTATCAAGAAATTTATTGACAGATTTCAGTAAACGTTCAAATGAAATAGGCTTTAACAAATAGTCAATTACATTAAGATCAAACGCCTCGGGTGCATAATCACGAAAAGCGGTAGTAAGTATTATTGCCGGTGGATTATTTAATGTGCTTGCCAATTGAAACCCTGTCATTTCCGGCATTTGAATATCCAGAAAAATCAAATCGACCTGCTTGTTGCGCAACAGGTTGGCAGCCTCAATGGCGTTGCCACACTCGCCTACTAATTCAAGTCCTTCAATTTTAGCCGTGTGAGAAGCGATTAATTTGCGAGCTAAAGGCTCATCATCCACAATAAGATATTTGAATTTCATTTTTTGTGATTCACCATCAAGTTAACAGAAAATTCATTCGCTTTTGTATTATCGATGTTCAATTGATATTCATTTTTATACAGATGATCTAATTGGCTTCGCAGGTTTATCAGACCAATTCCATTTCCTGGTTGGGTGCCACTTGCACTATTGCCGATTGAAATCAATAAGC
>CAYGGY010000016.1:0-97690 GCA_964349405.1 uncultured Ohtaekwangia sp.
ATTGAAGAATTACTACTTCATATTAGGTTTAAATATTTATGCCAGCGAAATAGAAATCAAGCAGGCATATCGTAAACTAGCGTTGAAGTTCCATCCTGATAAAAATCCATCCGCAGAAGCGGAGTCAATTTTTAAAGAAATAAATGAGGCCTACGAAACACTTGGCGACATCCAAAAGAAACACGCGTATGATCAATTGCTGAGAGGGATTGCCCCGGTGGTGCCGATCGTGCCAAGACCGCATCGGGATCCACGATATAGACCACGACCTCCCGGATCCTTTTCCCGGAAATCCAAACGCCAGGAGTTGTTGGAGGTAATGAATGATAATTTGAAATATGCTATCCTTATTTCTCGTGTAACATTATTTTTTGCATTGGCGCTTGTGGTAGATTTCACCTTGCCAAATGATAAAACCGAACGAGAGGTATTGTTTACTTCCTATCGCAATGAAATACGTAATAGTGGTTCGTTGCAATTAAATTTAAAGGATGGTGTTGTAATTAACCTGAATAGACAAGATGCCCGACAATTTAAACAGGGTACTAAAATATTTATTTATCGGTCCTCGTTATTTGATGTACCTATTGCAATAGAAAATGAAAAGACCCATTTTAAAACTAAAATACCAGTAGCCATTTATGGGAATTTTATTTTTTGTCCTATAATCATGTTGATCACCTCTTTGTTAGGCGTTTTCTATTGGAAAGGAGTGGAGTTCAGGTTTAATTTGGGGGTCGTAAATTTCTTTTTGGCATTATTAACATTATTATTTCTACGCATTCACTTCTTTTGATATGAGCAAAAAAAATGATTGGAAAACCCGTGAGGGGGTGGTGTTCTCCACTAATTCGGAGTTCAATTACTCACATTCTCAAAATGAAGAGCCTGATACGTTGCCATCGTCACAGCAAATGCTCCGCGTAATGCTTGACAAAAGCGGCAGGGCAGGTAAACAGGTAACCTTAATCACTGGTTTTGTAGGCACTTCTGCCGACCTTGAATCGTTAACAAAGATGCTTAAAACAAAATGTGGAGTAGGCGGGTCGTGTAAAGAAGGCGAGATTTTGATTCAGGGTGATGCGCGTGATAAAGTGGTGGCCATTCTCATGAAAGATGGCTACAAGGCTAAAAAGATATGAATACAATAATTCAACATACGAGGTAAACTTTTATCAGCCACGGTTAGTTATTATATTTGATACTCTTATAAACAATTAAACAATATAATTATGGCATTTACACTACCGGCCCTTCCTTATGCTTTTAATGCATTGGAGCCACATATTGATGCACGTACCATGGAAATTCATCATGGCAAGCATCACAACGCTTATGTAACTAATTTGAACAACGCAGTTGCAGGCAAGCCTGAAGAAAGCCAGAGCATTGAGGAGATTTGTGCTAACATTTCTAAGCATCCTGTGGCGGTGCGCAATAACGGAGGTGGGCATTATAATCATAGCCTTTTCTGGACGCTGATGGCTCCGAATGCAGGGGGATCGCCAACAGGAGCATTAGCTGATGCGATCAATGCAACATTTGGGAGTTTTGAGGAATTTAAAACAAAATTCAATGCAGCAGGTGTGGGGCGTTTTGGATCGGGATGGGCCTGGTTAACGAAGGATGCTTCTGGCAAGTTGGCTATTTCATCGACACCTAATCAAGATAACCCACTTATGGATATTGCCGAAGTAAAAGGAACTCCTTTATTGGCGTTGGATGTATGGGAACATGCCTATTATCTTAATTATCAAAACCGCAGACCGGATTATTGCGCTGCTTTCTGGAACGTTGTGAACTGGAATGAGGTAGCGAAACGCTTTGCTCAATAAATAATTCTAAAAGTAAGTAAAGAGGCTCCAATCAAATTGGAGCCTTTTTTTATTTCTTCTTGATTTGATACAAACTTTTGAGATGTGCAATCTGGCCGGTATGATACAGATCATGCTGTATGATTCCATTGATTAATTCCTGAAACGTTATCGTATCGGAATATTTCGTTTTTAAGATTGAGTCTTTTTGCTGTGCTAATAAAGAGACTAAAAGGGTTTGTGATTCATCAAGTAATTTTTTCAGGGACTTCCAACCTACTTTTTTAAGCTGTTCATTTGTTTTCCAGTTATCTTCACTTTTCGCAGAGGGCTTGTTATCAAAATGACCATCCAATCTTTTAATAAGGGGTTGCCTCCAGTATATGATGTGTGATGTTAATTGTGCAATGGTGTGAGAGCCGTCAACCGGTTGCCAAAATGCATTAGCGGGGGTGACGATGGCCAATACATGATAAATTGAATCACCATACCAGGGTTTTCCATTATAGACTTCGGTAAACTGCTCAACATAATAGGTTATGCGAGGATTTGACGGTTTCATATTTATTTACTTTTAAGCACATAACTTAGGCCTGCGCGAATGGCAAACTCTGTATCCGTTACATAAAAATCTCCAATCGCCTCAAATCTCCATGCTTCGTTGATTGGTTTTACCCAACCACCACCAATGGAAACGTCATTCGTACCAATCAATCCGCGAAAGCGCACAAACACATGGTCTTGTGGATACCAGCGCATACCCATCATGAAAGAACTCCTTTGCCTGGTCCAAAGTTCAACACCAGCGCCTGCGGCAAAATGTCGTACAACAAAATAATTGCCTTCTAATCCGATTTGCCCTTTACCAAGAAAACTGCTGTAGTTGGTTTTAATCAGATCCAAACTGCCACTTACCATAATATCATCATTGCTTTGCGCCAGGGAAGGGAGTGTGAATGCAAGTAGGGTTATGAAACCAGAAGAAATTAATTTTATGGTTTTCATGTTTCTGCTTGACTATGCTTTTCTTTCCGATAATAATTTTTCGATGGCCATATATTCATCGCGCAAGCGTGCAGCTTCCATAAACTCAAGTTCTTTCGCGGCCTTTTCCATCGCTTTACGTGTGCGTTCCGACATTTTCTTTAATTCATCTAATGATAAGTAAGCCACCACGGGATCGGCCGCCAGGGATTTTTCTTCTTCCTCAATATAATATCGTTTAACGGATTTCTTGGAGTCGCTTAACTCTAGGATAGAATCTTTGGACCTGATAATTGTTTTAGGAGTAATACCGTGTTTTATATTATAGTCTATTTGAATTTTCCTTCTGCGATCGGTTTCGTCTATGGCAAGGCGCATCGAATCGGTAACTTTATCGGCATACATAATCACTCTGCCGTTTTCATTGCGAGCGGCACGTCCTATAGTTTGCACTAGTGAGCGTTGATTGCGCAGAAATCCTTCTTTATCAGCATCCAGAATGGCCACCAGGGAGACCTCTGGTAAATCAAGACCCTCTCTGAGTAAATTCACACCCACCAATACATCAAAAATTCCTAACCGTAATTCACGCAAAATCTCTACCCGGTCGAGTGTAGCAACTTCTGAATGGATATACCGGCATTTTACCGCTGCACGTTCCAGGAATTTTGTAAGTTCTTCAGCCATTCTCTTGGTGAGTGTAGTAACCAACACGCGTTCTTTTTTCTTCACGCGTTCATCAATCTCTTCCAAAAGATCATCTATTTGATTCTTGCTTGGCCGCACATCAATCTGTGGGTCAAGTAATCCTGTCGGGCGAATAAGTTGCTCCACAACGACACCTTCCGATTTTCGTAACTCATATTCAGAAGGAGTTGCACTAACATACACGACCTGATTTAAAATAGATTCAAATTCATTAAATGTAAGAGGACGATTGTCAAGCGCGGAAGGCAAGCGAAATCCATAATCAACAAGATTTACTTTTCTTGATCGGTCACCACCCCACATGGCACGCACTTGTGGTACCGTAACATGACTTTCATCAATGATCATCAGGAAATCTTCAGGGAAATAATCAATCAGGCAGAAAGGGCGTGCCCCTGCTTGTCTGCGATCGAAATAGCGTGAGTAATTTTCAACGCCACTGCAATATCCTAACTCACGCATCATTTCCAGATCAAATACCGTTCGCTCTTTCAGTCTTTTCGCTTCGAGATGTTTTTTTTCTGATTCAAACATATCTACCTGCAACACCATATCATCCTGAATTTCACGGATGGCTTGATGCAACATGTCTTTGCCGGTTACAAATAAGTTAGCTGGAAAAATCACTGACGTTTTTTCATCTGATATTTTCTTTCCTGTAATCGGGTCGATCAGGTGTAGCGCTTCAATCTCATCGCCAAAAAAATATACCCGTATAGCGTAGTCTGCGTAGGCGAGGAAAATATCCACGGTGTCGCCCTTCACACGGAAACTACCACGTTTGAATTCCGCCTCGGTGCGCTGATATAAAATATCGACTAGTGCAAAGAGTAATTTATTTCTGGGGATAAGTTCTCCTACGGTAAGTTGAATTTTATTCTTACCAAATTCTTCCGGATTCCCAATACCATAAATACAGGAAACCGATGCCACTACAATTACATCACGTCTTCCGGTAAGCAACGATGATGTTGCACTAAGCCGTAGCTTTTCAATTTCCTGATTAATGGAAAGATCTTTTTCGATATAGAGATTGGAAGAAGGGATGAAGGCTTCGGGCTGATAATAGTCGTAATAGGAAATAAAATATTCAACTGCATTATCCGGAAAGAAGCGTTTAAACTCTCCGTATAATTGAGCCGCGAGCGTTTTATTATGACTCAGAATAAGCGTAGGCCTATTCAATTGGGCAATAACATTTGCCACAGTGAATGTTTTTCCTGATCCGGTTACGCCAAGAAGAGTTTGATGAAGCTCGCCTTCCTTAAGACTACCCACCAGTTGCTCAATGGCCTTAGGTTGATCTCCGGTAGGTAAAAACTCACTGATCAGTTTAAAATCCATGAATGTAAAATGTTCAGACTAAAGAAAGATAAATCAACGCAGGCTATCCAATGGAAGTTCAGATTCCATAATTAAAACCGAAAATTGAAATTGATCTTTTCAATAATATCTATTGATCTGCTTTGATGCTTTAAAAATACCAATCCTTTTCTAAATTGTGCCTGCAAAGGTAACCTATTAAACAAGGACTATATCATGAGGTTTTTAACATGTTCTGCCGGTTTGAAGGAAACTTAGTCTCGATCTCAATAGTTTTTTTTCAGCATACTCCCTAATAATTCACTTTGTTCGTAGTTTGGTAAATAATTAATTTTGATAAAACGGATTGTGCCGAATGAGTAAACATTTACTAATTATTTTTCTTTCGCTTACTTTTTTCGCGATTTCGGCACAGGGTCAATTGGCCACCGGGGTTGTCACTTCTGTAGCCGAGCCGGGCGGATTGCCGGGCGTAAACGTTTTGATAAAAGGCACCGTCCGAGGTACCATCACCGACCTGAACGGAAAGTTTTCTATTGAGGTGTCTTCAGGATCAATCCTCGTCTTTACATTCGTTGGTTACAAACCAAGCGAAGTCGTCTATAGTGGTCAAAGCAGCATAGAAGTTGTTTTGGAAGAAGAATTGAAAGAGTTGGGTGAGGTGGTGGTGATGGGTTACTCTTCTGTTCAAAAGAGGGACATCACCGGATCGGTAGCTTCCATAAAGACTGATAAATTCAAAGATATTTCATTAAACGGAATTGATCAGGCTTTGCAAGGTCAGGCAGCGGGTGTGCAGGTGGTGCAATCGTCAGGCACTCCTGGTGGAGGTATATCAGTGCGGATAAGGGGTAGCACATCAATTTATGCATCCAATCGTCCATTATTCATTGTAGATGGAATACCGGTTGAAACAGGCACACTTTCGTTACGAAGTTTTGGAGGCCAGGATGATAACGCGCTATCACTTATCAACCCGGGTGATATTGAGTCCATTCAGGTTTTGAAAGATGCTTCAGCCAAAGCCATGTATGGATCGCGTGCTGCCAATGGCGTTGTTTTTATAACAACCAAACGAGGGCGCAAGGCTAACGCTTCTATCAGCTTTGACATGCAGCGAGGAATTATTGATCCGGTCAAAAAACTAGAATTACTTGACTCAGAAAATTTATTGACGCTTC
Source organism: uncultured Ohtaekwangia sp. (assembly GCA_964349405.1). GTDB lineage: Bacteria > Bacteroidota > Bacteroidia > Cytophagales > Cyclobacteriaceae > ELB16-189. Next base: position 6,011 of record CAYGGY010000016.1, read on the forward strand.
AGCGTGAAGCTGTTAAAAATGCGGGTCAAAACCCTGACGCGTTAGGGTTAATAAAAGGAGTAACGGATGCAGTGAGCACCGATTGGCTGGATGAAATTTTCCGCACCGGCATTATGCAACAGTATCAACTTACGTTAAAAGGGGGCGATGAGAATACATCCTATTATATGAGTGCGAGCTACCGTAATGAGGAAGGGGTTCAGTTGAATAATAAGTTTGAGCGGTTGAGTGGCACGATAAATCTTGATGAAAAGGTAACTAAGAAATTGACTGTTGGCACCAACATGACATTATCTCGGGCCTTAAATAAACGGGTGAAAGGCGACAACTTTTTGGATGGGGTGTATTCAGGGGCGTTGAAAAGTTTACCTTACAATGTTCCATTTACGGAGACGGGAGCTTTGGTGGGGCCTGGTTCACCACTCTATGCTGCATTCCCAAACTTTAATCCGGTGGCACAGGCGGTATTACCACGCTTTGATGCTATCACCGTAAAACTATTGGGGGGCATAAATGCAATCTATCAATTTAACGACCAGTTTCGTCTTAAAAGTCAGGTAAGCCTGGATTATAACAATGTGACAGAAGATCAATATGAATCATCACAGACGGCCATAGGCGGATATTTAGATGGCGTGGGTGGGCATGGTTATGGTGTATATATTGTCAATGCATCTACCAATTTTGTAGCTAACACTACGCTGAGTTACAAAAGAACATTTGCTGCATTGCACAATGTGAGTGGTCTGCTTGGTACCGAAGTATTCCGTAATTTTAATAGAGATGGAAGCGTGATCGGTCGTTTATTTCCTAGTGATGATTTTACCTACCTCACATCGGCCGGTATTGTTGATCAGGGTTCGTCAGGGAGATTGAATAGTGGGCTCCTCTCCGTTTTTGCCGAAGGTAAATATGATTATAATGACAAGTACCTGGCCTCCATTGGCGTGAGGGCCGATGGCTCATCGCGTTTCGGTCCGGGCAATCGGTATGGATTCTTTCCATCAGTTTCAGCCGCCTGGCGTGTAACCGAAGAAAAATTCTTTACATCCAAAATGATCAACGACCTTAAAGTAAGAGCGAGTGCTGGCTTTACAGGGAATGAACGAATTCCTGATTACCAATTTCTGGGGGTTTGGGCTTCTACTTTATACAACGGTAGTGCCGGTGTGGGCCCTAGTCAATTGGGTAACCCAAACTTAAAGTGGGAAACTACCAGAGAAATAAATATGGGTGTGGATATTTCACTTTTTGATGGACGCATACAGGCAACAGCTGACGCCTATTATAATAAAACCTTTGATCTTCTTTTACCAAGGCCGTATGCATCAACTACTGGGTTCTCCAGTGTGTGGGAAAATATTGGGGAGCTTGAAAACAAGGGGATTGAATTTGGAATAGTAACGGTGAATTTGGACAAGCGAGTGAAATGGACAACTGATTTAAATTTTTCTAAAAACTTGAACAAAGTTATTTTTCTTGCTGACTCTATTCCGATATACCGTGGCTACCAGGCAGAAGGCGTTTCATCAACGAATATTGTCCAGGTAGGGCAGCCGCTGGGTACTTTTATAGGTTTGGATTTTCTTGGCGTAGATCCTGCAACAGGCAACGCCATCTATAACGACACCAATCAAGATGGACAAATCAACAACAGCGATGAAATAATAATCGGCAATGCACAACCCAAGTTTATAGGAGGCATAACCAACAAGGTTTCGTTTAAACAATTTGACTTAACGGCTTTCTTTCAGTTTTCATATGGCAACAAAGTGCTCAATCTTACCAAAGCTGCTTTGGTAAATTCAGGACTTGACATTACGGGCAATCAATCACCAGAGGCATTAAGAAGATGGCAAAAGGAAGGAGATATTACGGATGTTCCAAAATATGAATTGGGTAATACCTTCAATAATTATCATAGTAACCGCTTGCTCGAAGACGGATCTTTTGTGAGACTGAAAAATCTGGGAGTCGGTTACAACCTGCCTTCAAAACTAATCAACCGTTATTATTTGAATAACCTGCGAGTTTATTTATCAGCAACTAATTTGTGGACGTATACCAAATATTCCGGAGCCGACCCTGAAGTGAGCACATTAAGTGGTTCTACTACTGCACAAGGAATTGACTTTTATACGCTTCCTCAAGTACGAACCATATCTGTTGGACTAAATGCAACGCTAAAATGAAAAGAAATTTCTTTCATAGATTAGGCGGAATCGCATTTCTTTTTGCGGTAATATCTTGTAGTGAAGTGCTAGAACCCAAACCGGTTGATATTCTCACCGATGACCTGGTGTTGAATGAACCTAATGATGTAGCCAATGTTGAGATTGGATTGTACAGCGCTTTTCGCGGAATTGTAACCAGCACAATTATATCTGGTGACTTTACTGCAGATATGCTATTGCATAACGGAACATTTTCTCAGTATCGCGAACTGGGTACAAAACGAATAACATCAGCGAATGCTTCGGCAGCAGGATTGTGGAGTAATATTTATGGTGCGGTATATGTGGCAAATTTTATTCTTGAAAAACTTCCTTCTGTTCAAAGTGTGCCAACGTTGCAACGCAATCAGGTGATGGGTACGGCACATTTTCTCAGAGGGCTGTCTTATTTTTATGGAATAAATACTTTTGGTGGAATACCTGATGTGCAAACTACTTCCATCGAAGATAACCGTAATATTCCGCGTGCCACTAAAGTAGATTTGTTAACCTTGATATTGGATGATTTTAATGAAGCTCTTGTACTTCTACCAGAACAACCTGTCAATGCTGGTTTTGTTGGGAAAGATGCTGTTCGGGCTGCCTTGGCACGCTACTATCTATACAGTGGAAATTGGCAGTTAGCCGAAAGCAATGCTGCTGATGTAATTAATTCCGGTAACTACACGCTGGAACCAGACTTTAAAAACATCGTGCTTAAAGATTTTACTGACGAGGCAATTTTTGAAATAGGTTACAACATTACAGATGACCCAGGCACACTCAATAATTTATTTAAAAGCCGCAGAGAAATTATTCCCTCCAACCAGGTTATTGTTGCGCTTGCCTCCGATCCATCAGGCACCCGTTTCTCTTCCATTGAATTTAATGTAAATAACCTGGGGGGTACCGACAACGGCTGGACAGTTGCCAAATATGGCACAGCCGATGAAGACAATAATAACGTAGTTGTTTTCCGGCTAGCCGAAATGTTCCTGATTAGAGCGGAGGCACGAGCAAAGCAAAATAATGTGATGGGCAGTGGAAGTGCACAGGAAGATATCAATGTACTGAGGGCACGGGCGAAGGCACCTCTTGTAGCAACTGCATCGCAAGCGCAAATGTTGCTAATAGTGGAAGATGAGAGAAGAATGGAATTGGCATTTGAAGGACATCGGTGGTATGATTTGGTAAGAACGGGAAGGGCTAATGCTATCATGTCAGCATTTTCCCCTAATTGGAAATCCACATATGAGCTTTGGCCTATTCCACAAACAGAAATACAAAACAATCCTTCATTGGTTGGTCAACAAAATCCCGGATACTGATGAGGTTTAGAATTAATATATCGCTGATCCTTCTGCTTGCTCTGTTGGCTTGCGAAACAGCCCCACGTTTATTTACAGGCCCGTATTATGTCAGGTTTACAGAATCGGCACTTACTGAAAAGGAAAGTTTCTCGCCCATTATCCCGATTAGCGTTCACCTGGTTTCGCCTGCTTTGGAAAAAGACATCACGATCAATTATGCGATCAGTGGCAATGCGAGAGAAAACATTGATTATTCAATTGGGGAAACACGAGGTTCGGTGGTGATAAAGAAGGGTGAATATTTTGGTTACATTAACGTGAAACTCATCAACAATGCCAACAATATTCTTCGGTCACAAGATGTGGTTTTTACTTTGATTTCTACCAGTGATGAAAGCGTGCAGGTTGGCCAAAGTGAAGGAGGTATCGGAAAAAAATATACGTTGACTATTAAAGATGACTGCATATTGGGAGGAACCTATTCGGGCACACGAGGCGGTGATTCTAAATCAGTAACAATTACAAGCACTGATTGTGAAAGATATGTACTGTCAAATTGGAATATCAATTTGTTTTCAAACACCACACCAATGGATCTGGTTTTTACTGACAATGGGGATAATACATTGACTATTCCAGAGCAGGAAGAACAAAATATTTCCAAAGACTTTGCCACCATTCAAGGTAGTGGAGTGGTAGACCCAGTTACCGGTGCTATAATCATGACTATCACCTTGGTAGATTTTGACAAGCAGCCAAAAATTACGCTTTACCTGACAAGAAACTGACCTGATATGAAGAAATTATCGATGCGGTTAGTGATAGGAATTCATCTGATGGGGATAATGCTTTCTTGCCATGAGAGCCTGGAGCCAAAACCATATGAATATACTAAGTTGCTCACGGGCAAAATCAGCAGAACTTGGCAGTTGTCCATAATAGAAGAAACCTTGAATGGTGAAATGATTGATCGCTTTGCTTTGGATTGCGCCAATGATGACAAGTTTATTTTTTATGCCACTTCCGACCGGCTCTATGAAGTGAAATCCGAGGCGTTTAAGTGCTTTAATGATGAACCTGCAGTGACAACGGATAGTTGGGCATTTAATAATGCAACAGCTACACTCACTATAATACTTCCTTTTTTGTCATCATCTCAATTACCTTTTATAGTGAGGAAATTAAATGATAAAGATTTGACATTGGAAATATTTTTTGATGAGACCGGCACAGCGAGTTATAAAATATATTTTAAACTCAAGAATGAAAAGTAAAGTGGCCATAGTGAAAAAACGGATCATTGCGCTAGTTTTATTTTTGGCAATTACAGCATTTGCCTGGGCGCAGGCACCCGTGCCGCGTACTTGTGCTACCATGGAACAAGATAGTATTAACAGGCTTCGTTATCCACAACGAGGAACATTGCGTGATTTTGAAAATTATATCCAACTTAAAATACAAGAGATTGACTCACGCAATCGCGGTAAAAGAACCCAGGCTCTATTGCTAAGAATACCCATCATTGTGCACGTGGTTCATAATGGTGAACCAGTGGGTAGTGGTATGAATTTGAGCCAGGCGCAAGTGCAGGCACAACTCAGTGTTTTAAATGAAGATTTCCGCAAGATGTCGGGTACACCTGGCTTTAATAGCAATCCGGTTGGCGCTGATATTGAAATCGAATTTTGTCTGTCACCGGTAAGTGAAAATGGGGGGGTGATGGCAGAACCAGGCATCCATCGATATAATGGAAACAAGGCAAGTTGGTCGCGTACAGAAATTGAAAATCAGCTTAAGCCGACCACCATCTGGAACCCAAATATTTTCTACAATATATGGACTGTGAAGTTTGCAACAACGGATGCCAATTTGTTGGGCTATGCACAATTTCCTGATCAATCAGGCCTCACTGGCTTGCCAGCCAGCGGTCCCGCCTCTACCGATGGTGTGGTTATTCGTTATCAATCTTTTGGCTCGACCGATAAAGGTACTTTTCCTGTAATGGAATCACCTTATAATAAAGGGCGCACCCTCACACATGAAACTGGTCATTGGTTAGGTCTCCGTCATATTTGGGGTGATGGAAATTGTGCAGATGATTTTGTGGTGGATACACCTCCGGCAGCGGGGCCAAGTTCGGGATGTCCTACTGGCAGGGTTACGTGCGGGGGATTGAACATGGTGGAGAATTATATGGATTATTCATATGATGCGTGTATGAATATTTTTACACAAGGTCAGAAAACACGTATACGCGCAGTAATGGAAGTAAGCCCCAGAAGAAAAACATTGCTTCAGGAAAACTTATGTAGTCCACAGGTTGCCGATGTGCCAACAGCAAATTTTACAGTGGATAACCAAAATGTGCTAAAGGGTGGAGAAGCCATGTTTACAGATCTCTCTACAAATTTTCCTAATGCGTGGTCGTGGACTTTTGAAGGGGGTGATCCGGCCGCCTCAACAGAGCGCAACCCAAGAGTAAAGTATTTAACACCGGGTATTTATAAGGTTAAACTGATTGCCAAAAACTTGCTGGGAGAGTCTCTTCCTGTAGAACGTGTTGATTACATTATAGTATCGCAAGAAGGACTGTGTAGCAGTTTCAATAATTTTCAAAAAAATTATACCCCATCCAATCTCTCTATCTCTAATTATGGCCCTAATACAGGCTATCTGACGGGCCATAACACGTCCAATACCAAGGCTATTTCTGAATATTTCAGGAATCAGTCTGGTTATCAATATATAAGTGGAGTAAAAATAAAGTTTGGACAAGTTCTTAGCGACAACGAAGAAGCCACAATTAATGTAACCGTTTGGAATGCACGTGGCCAACAAAATGCACCAGGATCCGTCATCGAAAGAAAAGTTGTTCTGCTTACTCAAATCAAAGAAGATATTGCAAATAACCGACCTACTACAATCGTCTTCGATCGTGAAACACCTGTCTTACACCGTCCTTTTCAGGTAGGTGTTGAATTGAATTATGCTGATGGGCATAAGGTTGCTATTGAATCGAGCGCAGATGGAGAGGCGCTCAATGCAACTTCCTGGATACAAAATGAAGCTGGTGTTTGGAACTCCTATGCGATTGCTTTTGGTGCTAACATAGCAATGAACATAGAGCCTTTTGTGGGCATGAACCCCTCTGTGCAGGTTTCTGCTTCGAAGCTATTAGTTTATCCAAGTGAGGAAGTTATCCTTAACGGAAGGGGGGCAAGTATTTTCGTTTGGAATTCTTTAGATGGTGCGGTCAATAATTATGCGGGCCCACAGTTGATTTTTAATCCTGTACAAACCACCACCCTATTAACCGTAGGGTCAGGGCTTGACTTATGCCTGGATTCAGCCTATACAACTATTTATATTCGTAAGAACATAGTTGGTGTCAACGAAGTTGTAGTTGATGATGCGATAGAAATTTTCCCCAATCCTGGTTCTGATCATTTTAGCGTGAAAATACTTGGAAAGTACCGAGGTTCTGGTTCTGTTGAAATGGTTTCTCCACTAATGACGCAACCTGTGAATATTATTCATTTTGAAAAACAGACTGATGATCAGTATATTATGTTTGATAACATTAGTATGTCAAATGGATTGTATCTTCTTAAAATCAGAATAGGCAACCAAACGATAACCAGAAAATGGGTGAAATGGTAGATGGTTATATGATATTTTGCCCACTTTCGTTGATCATTAAATTCTAGTGGTAGATTCGCAGGCATTGTCACATAAATTTTTATTAATAAAAAGGTTATCTTTATTTTCAATATAAACGATATGAAGAAGATTGCATTTTACGGGCTTTATATGTTGATGCTGATTGGTTTAGGATCGGGGTTATTTTCATGTAAGGAAGATGTGCCACCAGCAAAGCCTAAATTATCCTTTGGTGAAAAACAGCTCACCTTTAAGGAATCGGATGGCGAGGTGGAAATACAAGTGCTGCTTGATAAGGCTGCAGATCAAGACATACAAATTAATTATACAATCAGTGGTACTGCCGGAGAGCAAGTGAAAGTCGGGTCCAATGTTGTCCCTGATTATAAAATTAACTCGGATTATCTGGAGGTATTGATTGCTAAAGGGGAAACTGCCGGAATTATTAGGTTGGAATTTTTATCGGATGGTTATATAGAAGATGACGAAACCATAGAAATTCAAATTGATGATGTAACCGGAACTGATATAGAGATAACCCGTGATGACGAGGTAAATATCACATTACAGCAAGAAGATGGTCTTGTCGTAGTTTTGGAGTGGGGTGTGGGTACAGGTGAAAAATATCTTGATGTAGATATGGATTTATTTTTGTGGGCTCAGGATAACGTTACTTCAACTTTGGGAATCACTGGTTTCGGTTCATTACAAGGATCAGTGGTTTCACCAGAGTGGTTTTTCCTACCCACTGCACTACTCACAGATGGAACCTATGGGTTGAGTTGTACTTACTATTCGGGCACTGTTGAGCCCATGAACTTTCAGGTCTCTTTTATAAAGCTTGTGAATGGTGCTAATGCATCAACAACTGTAAAAAAAGGTACTTACACATTAGCGAATATCAATCCTTGGGATGATGCAACAATTGGAACCGATCCGTCACTTGCTATGACATTTAAAAAGGTGGGAGCCGATTATAATACCTTCTCAGAAATTACAATTCCTGTTAGTGGAAGTAGGATAATCAGCAGCCAAATTCCACTAGGATTAAAAAGGAAATAGGAGATTATACTTCTTTCTTCTTTGGGGTACTTAACTGTTCCAGATCTCCCAGGCTTTTTCTGCCTGTATGTGCAGCATTTCAAGTCCATTTTTTATATGAGATCCACGCATTTCAGCTTTTTGAAGAAAAAGCGTGCGGGCAGGATTGTAAATTAAATCATACACGTAATGCTCTGGTGTCAACTGTTCATAATTGATGGGAGGGAAACTGTTGGTATTAGGGGACATACCCAGTGGGGTAGTATTGATGATAAGTTGAGCGCCAGATATTATTTCACCGTTTTTCTCAAGGTCTTCGTAGGTGTAGTCTGCTTTTGTTTTCTCACGAGAAACTGTTTCGAAAGGAATGGAAAGTTTTTTTAGTGCTTGCTGAACAGCCTTGGATGACCCACCTGTGCCTAGGATAAGTGCCTTCGTCTTTGTAGTTCGTGGAATCCACTTCTCCAATGTTTCAAAGAAGGCAGCACTATCGGTGTTATATCCTTTTAGGCTTCCGTCTTTAATTTTAATAACATTTACAGCCCCAATTTTTTTTGCTTCGGGGTCAATCTCATTCAGTAGTTTAACCACCTGCTCTTTGTAGGGAATAGTTACATTAAGCCCCTCTAGTTCAGGGGTTTCTTCCAGTAGTTTTTTAAGATCATCGATAGTGGGAAGAGAATAAAGATCGTAATGATAATCTCTCAACCCTTCACGGAAAAACTTTTCATCGAAATAGGATTTTGAAAAGGAGTGACTTACCGTGGCTCCTATAAGGCCATATTTTTTTTCCATGTTACTATGATTTTGATTTGAGGTAGACAGCTGTTTTTTCAATTGCGACAACTAAAAACACACCTAATGCTGCAAATAATATTGCGTTAAATAATAATGGATCTTGTCCGGTTCTTTCAAGATAATCCCAAGGCCAAATGCTTCTGTCAAAGGCAGGAATACGAACCCCCTGATGATTTAACCTGAAGAGGGTAACTTCTTTCCAAGGCCAAACTTTATTAAGCGATCCTAACATAAAGCCGGCTAACAACGCCAGCGTCAAAAATCTAAACCGATCTAAAATCCAACTTAATAACCGGGAGAACCCCAATAATCCAAAAAAACAACCGACAACAAAAACTAGAATTACTGGGATATTAATTTCTGTAAGAGCGGTAATCATATATTCATACTTACCGATCAACAAGAGAATAAAGGCTCCTGAAATCCCAGGTAATATCATGGCACATATTGCCAGAGCTCCACAAAAGAAGATAAAAAATAAGTTAGTGGGTGTTTCTGTGGGTGACAAGATTGTTATCATGTAAGCACCAAAGATACCAATGATAAAGGATGCTACGATGCCTATATTCCATTTCTTAATATCACGCAGAATCAACGGTGAGGAAATCAGGATCAAGCCAAAAAAGAAAGACCAAATTTGAATGGGATGGTGTTCAAGTAGATAAGTCATTAAGCCGGCTAACGACACCAAACTTGTTACGATGCCACCCAATACACAAAGAAGAAAGGGGCCATTTATTTTTTTCCAGAATTCGGTAATCCTAACTTGAAACAATAATTGGAAAGCCTCTTTATCAATTGACTTAATTGAGTGGAGCAATTCTTCGTAAATACCGGTAATGAAGGCTACGGTTCCACCGGAGACACCTGGGATAACATCGGCAGTACCCATGCACAATCCTTTTGTGTAGAGTAGAAGGTAATCTTTGGTAGTTCTCAAATTTTAATCTACGTGAAAGGGTGGGGTCGTGTTATCTTTCTTACGCTCTAAGCCTAGAAAATGAAGGAAGGTATCGCCACGCAATCCAAGGCGAATTGTTTCCAGCGGGATGACTTCGTTCGGTGCAATGTTGCCTACGTTAACATTAGCGCCTAAAAGTTTTATAAACCACACTTGTTGTGCTTTTTGGGGTGCTTCCCAAATTATTTTCTCGAATGGGATTTTTGTCAAAATTTCCTGTACCAATCCTGAACGTACTTCGCCTGATGACCTGAAAAGCCCTACGTTTCCACCTTCCCGTGCTTCACCAATTACTTTCCATGCACCTGCATCCAATTCTTTTTGCATTAATTCAATCCACATATAGGGAGGAATGATTTTGTCTGCATCTTTTGAGCCTACCTCAGAAAGCACTGTTACTTGTTCCGATAGTTTACGGATATAATCAAGTTTTTTATCGTGCTCCAAATCAATCGAACCATCCGAAACTTCGGCATAAGACAGATCAAATTTATCGAGCACTTTACGGTAATCATCAAATTGATTACGAATAATAAAGGCTTCAAATAAAGTTCCTCCAAAATAACAGGGTATACCAGCGTCTTTATAGACTTTAATTTTTTCTTTTACGTTGGGGGTAACAAAGGATGTGCCCCAACCAAGCTTCACGATATCAACGTGATCGGCTGCAATGCTCATAAAATCTTCGGCTTCGCGTACGCTCAGGCCTTTATCCATAGCCATGGTAAAACCAGTTTGTCTTGGCTTTTTTGTTCTTTCAGGCAGGTTCTTAAGGGTATAGTTCATGAGGGGTCTTCTTTTCTAAACTGATCGATAATTTTATAGAGAGCCTTTTGGGTTTCAATTTTTGAGAAAAAATCAAATAGTACTGTATGACCTTCGTAATTCAAAATTAATGCATTTTCCAGATAATTAAGTGCTTCTTTAAATTTGCCTGATTCAATCAGATATACCGTCATCCGATAGTAAAATTCGGACTCATCCGGAATTTCGCTCATTCCTTGAAGTAGTATTTCTATGGCCTTTTCATGTTCACCTTGCTCATAAAATATAAATGACCAATTAAGCCATACTTCCTTATCTTCAGGACTTAGGTTACTGGCCTCTTCATAGGCACTAATACTTGAAATTATATTTCCGATTTTAAACTCTGCGTGTGCAGCCGCTTTCCAATATTCTGAGTTATGACTATCAATTTTAATTGCTTTATTAAAGAAATGAAGGGCTTGATGCCATTTTTCCTGTTTTTCAAGGCAACTTCCTGCTCCAAACCAGGCCTCGTCATAGAGTGGATCTAGCTTGGATGATTTTTGATAATATTTGAGTCCTACATCGTACTGTTCCAAATTCTCATAAGCGGTACCCATACAACAATATACTTCTGGGCTAGGCCCTTCAATTTCAATGGTCTTCTTGAACTCGTCAAGCGCCTTTTCAGATTGATCCAGATTCATGAAAGAATTGCCCATGTTAAAATGTGCTGAGGCAAAATTTTCATCAATTACAATAGCAAATTCATACGCCTCGATGGCTTCATCGTAGCGTTCAAGTTTGTTGCTAACGATGCCCAGATTATACCATGCGGCAGCAGAGTACGGATCTTCGTCAATGAATTTTTTATAGTAAGAAAGGCTTCCTTCCAGTTGACCAACTACATCAAGGCAAAAAGCAAGTTCATACAAGGAGCCTTCATGACTGATGTTTTCTTCAATTGATTTTTTATATGCTTCGATGGCCTCAGTATATTTTTCCATGCTCTGGTAGGCCAGGCCGATGTTGTAGTAGATCTCATCTTTTCCTTCCTCTGTAAAGACAAGCGCCCCCTCATATAATTCAATGGCCTCTTCGTATCTTCCCTGGAGTGATAAAATAGATCCGATGGAAAGGTGTATTTCTAAATCAAGCGGATGAAGATTGTTGGATTGCTCCAATAACTCGAGTGCTTCTTCATAGCGCTGTAGATTGGTAAGTATTTGAGCTTTGAGTGTAAGTAATTCCGTTGAAAACGGATATTGCTCTTTTGCCTGATCAACAACCGAGAGTGCACGCTTAAACTTACTTTTCTCTAGATAATAGCTGATAATCGTTTCGTAGGAATCGATATCAAAGAAATCAGTCTTATTATGCTTAAGATTTTCTTCATAGCGCCTGATCAACTCCTCCTCCTCTTGTCTCTTTCTGAATTCTTGGGCCATCCGTAAAAGGGTTTACCTAAAGTAGGTAAATTTGGTTTTAAGTAAAAAGAACAAGTGCAAATTTCTGGTAATAATTACATCCGGTCAAGGTTGCACTTTTTAAATGTTTGTAGTATAACCAGCAGAATAGTGCCTACAGCACCAATCAAGTGTGTTTTCGAGGCTGTGAAATTGAAAATTAAATTTACGTAGTGCTTTTTCGTTTGAATAATAGAATAATTCTCTGGCCAATTTGGTGGATTGTCGTGTAATGAGTGGTTCTTTTCCTGTAATTCGACAACGCATTTCTTCCACAATTGCTAACGCAGAAAGCAGCGATGTAGGTATGTTGATTGAGGGAGGTCTTTTATTCATACGTTGAGCAATTTGCGTAAAAAGATTTTTGAACGTGGTGTGTCCACCATTGGCAATGAACCGTTCTCCATAAATTTTTTTACTATGTATTTGCCAAATCATCTCAACCACATCGCGCACATCAACAAAATTGAGATGACCTTCCGTGTAGAATAATTTCTCTTTCATAGCATAATGAAATAGTTGGGCGCTGCTATTGGTTTGGTTGGATGGAGCTAATATCACCGAGGGATTAATAACCGATACGTTCAGTCCTTCTTCATGCCCTCGCCACACTTCTAGTTCAGCTAGATATTTTGATTCTGCATAATCCGTATTAAGATATCCGGGAACCCATTTACTTTTTTCATTTATATGACGATATTCTTTTTGTCTTCCGATGGCGGCAACAGAGCTGATATGTATCAAGTGTTCCACCTTCAATGCCAGACATACATTCACTATATTTCTGGTTCCGCCTTCATTCACTTCAAAGATTTTGTTTCTGGATTGCGGATTGAACGAAACCTGAGCGGCAGTATGGATTACTGTAGTTGCTCCCTTCAGAGCTTCGGTGAGTGATTCCGTATCAAGTAAGTCGGCATCGCGCCACTCAAGTTGAGTGAGATCGTTTAAATGGTTGGTGTCGCTGTTTGGTTTTTTTGTTCCAATTACGGAGGCGTTTTCTTGCAGTAATCTTCTAAGAAGATGACTGCCTAAAAGTCCGTTGGCTCCAGTCACAACAATCATTTAGAGGCTATTATTTAATAGTGGGAAGTCTAACGCTTTTTTGAAATTTCTGTTTTTCAAAGCATCTTCGAGTGCTTTGAATTGAAGTAGATTATGGCAATCACTGCCCAGGAAATCTACCCAATGTGCTTCAATTAACTTTGCAGCCATGCGTTCAACGGGTTTTCCGTAATAGCCCACGATAGAAGGTATGTTAAGCTGAAGTAAAACACCACGATCGCGCAATTCTTCAGCCTTTTCCATTGACATGTATTGGTAGCGTTCCGGGTGTGCAAGCACAGGCTTATATCCTTGCGTAATCGCGTTAAAGATGAAATCATTTAACTGATAGGGCTCAGAAAAAAAGTTAGTCTCAAATAAAAGATAATTCGTGCCAAATGTGAGTAGTTTTTTTTGCTCGTTAATTCTTGAAATAAGTTCCTCGTCCAGGTAGTATTCTGCTGCCGCCTCCACAATGACCGGGATCTGATTGTCTTGTAATACTTTATTTAATTCAACTGTTTTCGATATAATTTGTTCGGGCTCATTTCGGTAATAGTCGCTCATGATATGAGGTGTTGTAATCACCTTACTATACCCAATCTCATAAAAATGTTGTATTAATTTATTTGCTTCTTCATGCGTTTTTACGCCATCATCTAACCCGGCAAGCAGGTGTGAATGCATGTCCGTGGTGAGAAGATTTTTTACAGAATCTTTTTTTTTCTTGAAGAAAGAAATCACGATTTATAAAATAATTTTTTCCAGCGTTTTTTTATAGGAGTTCGATCTTCATAATATCCATACCCGTAATTCGCAGAATTTAAAGGCATCGCATTAAGAACCGCAGAGACATTCTTTAATTTGTTAAGAGTAACAATGCGGAAAAGATTATGCATGAACTGTTTGTTCGAATAATTAGCGCGAAAAACGTAAATGGATAAATCTGATCGCTTCATGGCCATAATGCCATCAGTGACTAAACCTACAGGCGGTGTGTCAATGATGATGAATTCGTAGTAATTCTTCAGGTCGTCCAAAAACTCAACGAATTCTCCATTGGCTAAAAGTTCCGAAGGATTGGGCGGATGAGGTCCAGATGGGATAAAGTCAAAATTTTCAAGTGAAGTTTGAATCAGGCAATCTTTCCAATGATTTTTTTTGATTAGTATGGTGCTCATTCCTCTGGTTGAGTCACTTCCTGCCGGGTATTTGTCGCTTTTCGCTTTTCTCATATCCAGGTCAACCAAAACAACTTTCTTTCTTGATAGTGCAATCACACCACCAAGATTAATAGCAAGAAATGATTTCCCTTCACCGGAGATGGTGGATGAAATAGAGATTACTTTATTGGAACCACCGGAAGTGAAAAATTCAAGGTTCGTGCGCAATGTACGGATCGCTTCACTAACTACTGATTTCGGGTTATCGATAACATGAAATATAGTTTCGGTTGTGTGATGTGATACTGGAATTGTACCAAGAATTGGAACATTGGTTCCGTTTTCTAACTCATTGATGCTGATTATTTTGTTATTAATCAAGTATAAGAATCCAATCATAAAAATATTCAAGACAATACCAGCCACAAATCCAATTGCCATGATGAGACTTCTTTTTGGGGAAATAGGCATAACAGCGAGTGTCGCAGAAGATAATATTTTAAAATCGGGTGTACTTCCTGCTTGGGCAATTTCGAATTCCGCTTTCGACTTCATCATAGCCAGATAGAATTCTTCATAGAGTTTGTAGTAACGCTGATTTTTAGAATACTGTGTATTCTTGTCGGGCATTTTCAAAAACTCACTCTCTAGTTTCTCCTTTCTTTTGTTTATTTCTATTAATAAAGAAAGCCATTCTTTTTTAAGATTGCCCAATTGTATAAATAGATGATCCCGGGTTTTGTTTAATTCTTGATCTTTAACACGAAGTGCAAATGTGTTTTCGTTATAGGATAAGGAAAGCCTGTCATGTTCCTGTGTTAATCGTACAAAATCCTCAAGGTTTTTATTAATTGGGTCAGGTAACGATTTTGTGTATAATAAGGTAGAAGTTTTTTTACTCTGCAATTCATCTATCAGTGTATTCAATTCAAGTACCTTTTTATTCAGATTGTACCTTTGTGAGTCAATTTTATTTATTGCAATAATGGTGTTTTTAAGGTCTACAGTAAGGTCGTTGCTTTTGTTTTTTAATGTGAAATCTTCAAAGTAATCATCAAAATTTTCAATTTTATTTTCAATTTGAACCAGCTCTTTATTTAACCATTCTATTTTTTGCTTGTTGGCCAAATTCTTTTGCAAGTTGCTATAAAGGATGTATAGAGAATCTAATTTATTGACAACATCATGTGCTTTTAATGCATTGTGATCTTTAAATGAAATCCGAATTGTGTTCGCGTTAAAGTTAAGAGGGTCCACCTGTAAGTTTCGAGATAAATACTCGATAAGATTAGCACGACTATTTAAAATGAAATAATAATCATTCCCGTCATTCTCCTCATAAAATTGAGTCTTGTATACTACAAATTCGGCATCATCTACCGTTAATTTTTCCCCAAAAGTTCCGTTAACCTTTTTTCCGTTCTCACCTAATTGTATTTGAAAATGATTGGCTTCCAGAAAATCGAATTTAATAGGGATATCATAATAGGCACGATGGTTTTTATTTGTTGTTACCTTATAAGGAGAACGCTTGTACATTTCATCTTTCAATACTTTGCCAACACTGTAATAGCTGATATCTAAATTCATAGAATCAAGCAATTGACTTAAAAATAACTTTGATTTAATCTGTTCGATTTCACCAGAAACAATGTTCATAGATTGATCTTCAATTACGGTCTTTATCCCCAGGTCGGAGGCATCACGCTTAATATCAAGTTTTAGCTCAGATTCTGATTCAAATAAATCCCGTGTGTATCGTAAGGTTAAATAGCTGGTTAAATTGGCTGAAATAAAAATGATAATTACCCAGGCTATGTTTTTTTTAAATACAATCGATAACTTCTCGAAGTCGATGCCTTCGATTGGAATATTTGTATTTCTGATTTCCGATGGTTGTTTCAAAGTGAGATTATTTAATACTACTTACCAAAGTAACGAGGGTGGCGAGAGCAACGATCATACTTATCACACCTGAATAATCCCTCAACCCTTCACTAAATGGCCGCCTCACGGGTTCTACATACACGATGTCTCCGGAATGAACCAGCATATTGCCATTCTTAAAACCTTCTATCGTGCTGAAGTCGATTTCATAAACTTTATCAGCACGAATGAGTCGCATATTGTGTGCCTTTGAATCTTTATCCAGGCCTTTGGCTAATGCGAGCACTTCTGCCAGGCTTGTGTTTTCATTTTCAAGCGGAATAACCTGACCACCCAAAGCACCCAACACGATCACTCTTTTATTTACGAAAGTGAGTTGCACGAAAGGTTCTTTGAAGAACTTTGCATATTCTTTCTGTAATATATCTTCGGCTTGTTTTAATGTCAGATCATCCAACTTTATTTCACCAACTAATGGTAATTTAATTAATCCCTGAAGGTCAATCAGGTAATTAGGTTCATTTTGTGAAGTTGATTTCTCAATAGAGCCGGTTTGACTCAACTCCGGATTCGGGTCGATCAAGCGCTCTCCTCCGTTTGAGTATACCTTTATTAAAAGCTTGTCATTTTTAGCGATAATAAAATTCCTTTCTTCCTCCAGCGCATTCTGTTTAATCTTTTCTGCACTTGCAGTGCCCGTGGATTTGAACATGATATTCTGCTTATAAGAAGCACACGATGTTAGGGATAGGATAAAGAAAACAATAGAGATGCGCACTGACCAATTCATTTTATCGTGTGAAGTTACCAAATTTTAATAAATATGAATGAAGGATAGCTTCTTTGCAAATGCCAATTACACGGCATTACGAAGTGTTTCGAGTTCTTTTATATACTTGTCAATAACAAGCTTTTCGTCAAACTGAACTTCTATTTTTTTGCGGCCATTTTCGCCAAACGTTTTCAAGGTAAAATCGTCAAGGTGTGTCATCTGCTCCATTTTTTGAGCCAGATCATCGGCACTCTTTATTTTGCATAAAAGTCCGTTATAATTGTTTTCAACTACGTGATGGCAACCCGGTACGTCAGTAGCAATAATTGGCTTGGACGAACTAGCCGCTTCCAATAACGTGCGTGGTGTGCCTTCTCTATATGAAGGAAGCACGATACAGTCTGCTTTTTGTATAAAGGATCGTACATCATCAGTAGTGCCCAGGTATTCAACGGTTCCTGACGAAATCCAATGGTCAATTACCGATAATTGAATGCCTCTTTGATGTTCAGGATCTTTGGCTCCAAGCAATTGAAATCTGGCATTCAATCCTTTTTGTTTAAGTGTTTCGATAGCCTGTATGTATTCCAAAATTCCCTTGTCGGTAATAAGTCTTGAAATAAGTAAAAAGGTAAACACCTTATTCCGGTTAAACTCCATTGGCTGGAAGCGATTAAGATCAATTCCTGAACCGGGGATAAGATCGGTTGATTCTTTTGGTACAAGCTTCCTATCCAAAAAGAGTGATAAATCATCTGAATTTTGAAAGAATACTTTTTGGGGGAAGAGGAAAGCAATTTTATAGAGTGTCATTGCTATCACTGACACCAGGTTATTCTTTAAAAAAACAGTACCTAAACCACAAACATTATTAACAGAAGGAATTTTAAGAATAGAAGCAGCCAATGTTCCATACACATTGGGCTTTATGGTGAAGTGAAGAATAACATTGGGTCTTAGTTTCTGGTATATCCCCAGAAGTTCAAAAAAGAGTGCGGTATCTTTTATGGGATTAATTCCACGACTATCCATTTTGATGTCGTGATGGATGCAGCCTGCCTCTTTCAGGATATGAGTATAAGGATCATGCGGTGCAATGGTGTGCACTTCATAACCTTTATCAAGTAGGGTTTTAACAAGATTCATCCTGAAATTGTAGATATTCCAGGAGGTATTTAATACAATCGCTACTTTCATTCGTTTGGATTCCAGGCCACCTATAGCCACCGGAATAGGTTTAGATTAAAGTCAAGATATCAACTTTTCAAAATTCGTAAAATTTTTAATAAGTCTCTTATCTATCGCTGAGATATTGAAAGGTAACCGTAAAATTAACCTAACAATCAGTTAAGTTTGAACATCAATGTAAAATATGGGAACGAAGAAAGCGATTTTGGTGGCATTAGCAGAAAAAGATAGGCCTGAACTTACTGAGGAACATTTAGATGAGTTGTCTTTTCTTGCCGAAACAGCTGGAATAGAAACAGTTAAGAGATTTGTTCAGAAATTACAACATCCTGATGTGCGCACCTTTGTGGGTAAAGGCAAGCTGGAAGAAATAAAGCAGGTAGTCTCGTCTGAAAATGTCGATAATGTGATTTTTGATGACGACTTAAGTCCATCTCAATTGCGCAATCTTGAAAAAGAGTTCAATTCTGGTGGCGACAATGAAATGAAGGTGAGGGTGTATGACCGGAGTTTACTGATTTTGGATATTTTCTTAATGAGAGCTCAAAGTGCCCAGGCCCGCACGCAGGTAGAGCTGGCCATGAATCAGTATCTTTTACCAAGACTTACCCGAATGTGGACTCACCTGGAGCGGCAACGTGGTGGAACGGGTACACGAGGCGGTTCGGGTGAGCGCGAAATTGAGACTGATCGAAGAAATATCCGCTACCGTATTTCTCTGCTAAAAGATGAGTTGGAAAAAATCGACAAACAAAGACAGACACAACGGAAGTCGCGAAGCAATGTGGTGCGGGTAGCCTTGGTAGGATATACCAATGTTGGGAAGTCTACGTTAATGAACTTGCTATCTAAGTCTTCGGTGAAAGCCGAGAATAAACTATTTGCCACTGTGGATGCCACTGTAAGAAAGGTGGTGATTGGCGACATCCCTTTTTTATTATCCGATACCGTTGGGTTTATTCGCAAGCTGCCGCATCATTTGATTGAATCGTTTAAATCTACCCTTGACGAAGTTCGTGAAGCTGATATTTTGCTTCATGTGGTAGATGTTTCACATCCATTTCATGATAATCATATCGAAGTAGTGAAGAATACGTTAGTCGAATTAGGTGCCGGAGATATCACCACCATTTTGGTTTTGAACAAGATTGACTTATTAGAAACCAACGAAGACTCCGTGAAGGTTGAAGATCTTTCCGGGTATTATCGTCAGCACGGTTTTGAAAACGTAGTGTTTATCTCTGCGCACCGTAAGGATAATATCCAGGCGCTTAGAAAAATTCTTTTTGAAGAAGTGAAGAAAAAACATCTTAAGATTTATCCCAACTATGTGGAGGGAAGAGAGTTTGTTTTTGAGTAACAGAAAAGCATAGTGGAATTCATTAATGCGTTAAATCAATGTAAGCCGAATGCCTTCTTATCAATTTCATACGAAGGGGTTAACCGACCAGCAAGTATTGGAATCTCGTGCGCGGCATGGTGTCAATAAAATAGAACAGAAAAAAGAGAATGGTTTATTGGTAGCCTCAAAAAGCTTACTTAAAGAGCCTATGTTTCTTCTGCTTCTGGCAGCATCAACCATTTATTTTGTTAGCGGAAAAACAGGAGATGGGATTTTTATGGTGTCGGCCATCGTTTTACTTGCAGTCATT
Source organism: uncultured Ohtaekwangia sp. (assembly GCA_964349405.1). GTDB lineage: Bacteria > Bacteroidota > Bacteroidia > Cytophagales > Cyclobacteriaceae > ELB16-189. The sequence continues at coordinate 25,913 of CAYGGY010000016.1, forward strand.
TCATTATATCAGGAGTCGCGCAGTCGCAATGCCATGGAAGCATTACGGAAACTTACTCAACCCTACAGCAAAGTAATTCGCAACGGAGAAGAAGTTAAAATTGCCAGCGAAGAAATTGTGATAGGAGATTACATGATAGTGGAGGAGGGTACTTCCATTCCTGCTGATGGCGTCATTGTTCAATCAAATGATTTTTCTGTTAACGAGGCAATCCTCACGGGCGAGTCAATGCCTGTGAGCAAAAATCAGGACGAAAACCAGCAAGTTTATCAGGGCACCACTGTGATGGGAGGACTTGCTATTTGCCGTGTCATAGCGTTAGGCAATAATACCCAGCTGGGCAAAATCGGTAAGAGTCTGGAACAAATTGCTGAAGAAGATTCACCCCTCCAAATACAGATTAGAAATTTTGTAAAGAAGATGGCCCTGATTGGTGCTGTTGTCTTCATGGTAGTATGGGTTATCAATTTTTATTCTTCTCAAGATTTGCTGGACAGTTTACTAAAGTCGCTTACGCTGGCAATGAGTATTTTACCGGAAGAGATACCGGTGGCGTTCACCACCTTTATGGCACTAGGAGCATGGCGCCTAATGAAGCTCGGTATTATTGTGAAGCAGACCAAAACAGTTGAAACGCTAGGTAGTGCCACGGTGATTTGTGTCGATAAAACCGGAACCATCACTGAAAACAAAATGTCGCTGGCAAAACTCTATGTCCACGCCAACAAAAAAATAACGACACTAGCTGAAGCAACCAGCGATCCTGAAAAGGAACTTATTCATCTCGCAATGTGGTCGAGCGAACCGATTCCATTCGATCCCATGGAAGTAGCATTGCATGATGCCTATATGAGTAGTGCTTCAACGGATGAGCGTACTCAATACAAATTAATTTTTGAATATCCGTTGGAGGGAAGGCCACCCATGATGACACATGTGTTTGAAAGGGAATCGGGCCATCGCATAATTGCGGCCAAAGGTGCACCCGAAGCGTTGATTAATGTTTCTGATTTAAGTGTTTTTGAAAAAGAGGAAGTGGAACGTGTGGGCAATATGTTCGCCAACGAAGGTTATCGTGTGTTGGGAGTTGGTGTAACACAATTTGAAGGGCAGGATTTTCACTCTAGCCAACAACAATATAAGTTTCGCTTTGTTGGTCTTGTTGCATTTTACGATCCTCCTAAGAAAAATATTAATTCCGTATTGGAAGCTTTTTATAATGCAGGCATACGCGTAAAAATGATTACAGGCGATAATGCCGCCACCGCTACTACAATTGCGAAACAGGTGGGCTTCCGTGGTATGGAAAGTACGCTCAACGGAGAAGAACTGATGACCATGAAGGAAACGGACTTAGAAGATAGCGTATTGAATACTCATATTTTCACTCGTATGTTTCCAGAGGCCAAGTTGAGAATTATTAATGCGTTGAAAGCAAAAGGTGAGATTGTAGCCATGACTGGTGATGGCGTTAATGACGGGCCTGCACTCAAGGCGGCACATATTGGAATCGCTATGGGGAAAAAGGGATCTGAAATTGCCAAACAGGCTTCGTCATTAATTCTAATGGAAGATGATCTGGCACGCATGGTAGATGCTATTGCCATGGGAAGAAAAATTTATACCAATCTTAAGAAGGCCATTCAATATATCATATCCATTCATATCCCCATTATTCTTGTTGTCTTTCTTCCGCTGGCATTCGGTTGGCCGTATCCGAGTATCTTCTCACCCATACATATAATCTTTTTGGAATTGATCATGGGTCCCACCTGCTCAATCATCTATGAGAATGAGCCACTCGAGAAAAATGTGATGCTACAAAAACCACGGCCGTTCACGACTACTTTTTTTAATCTGAAGGAGTTAACCACCAGCATGGTGCAAGGTGTGATCATTACCGTGGGCACGCTGTTTATGTATCAATATGCCGTGCGAACCGGTCATGATGAAACGGCAACCAGAACGATGGTATTTCTTGTACTTATTTCTGCGAATGTTTTTCTCACACTCGTGAATCGCTCATTTTACTATTCGGTTATTACAACCGCCAGCTATAAAAATAACCTGGTTCCTATAATTATTTTTATTACAGTGGCGATCACAGGACTACTTCTTTATGTGACGCCTCTTACCCGGTTCTTTGAATTTCATAAACTTTCAGGTTTTGAATTGTTGCTTTCGGTGGGGATTGGATTTTTTTCTGTCATTTGGTTTGAAGTGGTGAAATGGCAAAGGAGAAGAAGTGGATAATATTGTTTGAAATGTGATTTGTTATTGCACATATGAGTGAGGAAGCTCGATGCATGATCAGAAATGTGATTGAGTACGGAACAATTACTGAAAGACCAGGATAAAAAAAGGTAATGCGCGTATCATCAGGCTCTTTGCTACATTCAATTTCTGTTATGTCTTATATGCCATTGCATCGATGGGAAACCGAAGGGAAATATGACAGATTATGGACCTTGTCTATAAAGTACTTTTATTCTTATCCATAGAATAAGAAAAAAATCTTAGTTTTGCGCTCCCTTGGCTCCGTAGTTCATAGGATGGAATATCCCGATAGGAAGTGGTGGTTTCATAGTTCAACGGATAGAATAGGAGTTTCCTAAACTCTAGATCCGGGTTCGATTCCCGGTGAGACCACCACTTCAATCGGGTTTACACTTTTGATATAGGTTCCATTCCTGTTGAGGTTACCACCTGACTAAAAAGTCCTTCCATTTTATCTTTTTTGACTTGATGTTCAGACTGTCCTCAACAATAAAATCTAAAACTTGGGTGAAGGATTTTAGATCTATACTATCATCATTGTGTTCCATTTTGTATTTATGAATGTGTAATTTGGTCTAATGATTTTTATTACCAATCATAAATAAAATGAACAGAACATCATTTCTTGTTATTGTGGTAGTTCTATTTCTTCAAGCAACTACTTACGCACAGAAAGTATTACCGCAGCCAGTTATTCCGGGACAATGGATACGTTCTTGGCTGTTGTGCGGGCCAATTCTTTTGAAGGATGATGTCTCTGGAAATTGGGGACACCTGCCTGGTTTTAATACAGACTATCTCACCAAAGCAGGAGGGGAGTTGCATCCTACAATAAAAGCTGGGGATGTTGTGAAGTTCACAAACGGCTCAGCAAAATGGCAACTTTATCATTCGCCTGATTCCATTATTGACCTCGTTAAAACTTTATCGAAAGATGCACCTGCCTTGGCCTATGCATACACGGAAATCCAATCGGATGAATCCAAAGTATGGTTCATGAATGTAGGCTCAAACGATGGCTGTGAAATTAAAGTAAACGGATTATCTGTATGGGATTATCCGCTGCCCCGCGGACTTTTTATAGATGACGATGTGATTCCGGTATTACTAAAAAAAGGAAAAAATATGATCCTTATAAAAATAGAACAGCGTGGTAACAAGTGGGGTTTTTGTGTTCGCTTCCAACCATTCTCAACAGCACAGTTGGCCGAAAGAGGCGAACACTTGTTAAGAATCACTACTCAAGAGAATGGCGAAGCCGTTGTTGCTTCTTCTTTTGCCAAACCGGTTTTGCAGCAACTTGTCCAAGACATTACGGTTGAAATAACGGACTTCCATAAAAAACCTGTATTAAAGGAACAATGGGCTATTGACTTTCCTGGAAAAATAAATTTAAAATCAGACGACTATCAGCCGTACAACGGCTCGATAGAAACCCGTTTAAAAAGCGGAGAAGTACTTCGTGATAAATTTTCTTTTTTTGCGGGCACACGTAAAGACTATGTTCTGTTTTCGAATGGACAATCAGCGTATAGAATTGCCCTTTCCCGGCAAGCATCTGAATCGGAACAATGGGCGGCCAAAGAACTTCAGCATTGGATAAAAGAAGTGAGTGGTGTTGAGTTACCTGTTCAGGATATTAGCCAGCCTTACCGCGGGCCGCAGGTAGTCATTGGCTACAATGATTTTATTAAAGAAAAAACAGGAGTAAATGCACCAGCCGATTTGGACGAGTCGTTTCGTTATTTCAATTCAGGCGCTGATTTATTGATTTATGGAGGGAAAATGCGAGGCACTATGTATGGGGTCATGGCTTTTCTTGAAAATGAAGTAGGATGCCGTTGGTATACTCCAACCGTTAGTGTTGTTCCGAAAAAGAAAGAATTAAAATTCAGTTGGATAGAACATTCAGAAAAACCGGGAGTAAGAGTGAGGAATGATTTTTATTTCGAAGCCTTTGATCCAACCTGGGCGGCCCGAAACAGAATGAATGGCACCATGGGTTTCCGTCAACAACCAGGTGGCGTAGAAAGCTATTGGGGAGTACATACGTTCTATCCGTTAATGCCGCCAACAGAATTTTATGATAAACATCAGGAATACTATAGTTTGATAAATGGAAAGCGCATTCACGAGCGAGCACAATTGTGTCTTACTAATCCGGATGTATTGAAGATCATCACGGAAAGGATTAAAAAAACGATACGAGAAAATCCTGAATACCTGATTTACGATGTGTCGCAAAACGATTGGTACAACCCATGCGAATGCGATAATTGCCAGGCCATCGCAACAAAAGAAGGTAGCGAATCAGGCGTAGTCATTTGGTTTTTAAACCAGGTAGCTGAATCGGTGGAAAAGGAATTTCCTGATAAGTTTATTGGAACACTGGCGTATCAATATACCCGTACTCCACCCAAGGAAATCCGTCCGCGACATAACGTTGTGGTTCGATTGTGTAGCATTGAATGTTGCTTTGCTCACGATTTCAAATCGTGTCCGGAAAATCAATCCTTTCTTTCCGATCTTAAAAAATGGTCAGCGTTGGCACCTCACCTTTATATATGGGATTACGTGGTTAATTTTCAGCATTACACCATGCCGTACCCAAACATCAACGTGCTTCAGTCAAACATTCAAACTTTTAGAGATAATCATTCCATTGGCATCATGGAGCAGGCGGCCTATCAAAGCAGGGGTGGTGAATTTTCTGAACTAAAGTCGTATCTTATTTCACGATTACTCTGGAATCCGGATTGTAATGCGGACAGTACTATTAATGAATTTTTATACGGTTACTATGGACGTTCAGGAAAATATGTTCGGCAGTATTTTGATTTATTGAACAGTCGCATCACAGCCAAAACCCATATTCACCTGGGGTTGACACATGAAGATCAGATTTTTTCAGATGATTTTGTTAAACAGTCACAACGACTCTTTGAAGAAGCCGAAAAAGTAGCGGACAATGATGAGGTATTAGGTAGAGTCGAAATGGCATCGTTGCCTGTTTTATATCTTAAATGCAAACGGACTCCGGTTCTTGCCAAATATGATGGTACCTATTTGAAGTTTTGTTTGATCGCTAAACGGGAAGGAATTAATCATTATGACGAACTGAGTGATCCTCGCTCATTTCACTTAGGTGTGGAGGGAGCGAAATAATGTTATAGTAGTATAAATGCATTGAATCGTTCAAAAGAAAGATAATTGAAATCTGTTTTTCTTGGATTATTGTGATGTTTAAATGATAATCTTCCCTAACATTTGTGCGAATCATTCGGATTCGGATCAAACCACTAATTATCGAAGGGTTCCAAACTATGCATGAAGCGTAACAGATAAGATTCGTTAAACTTGGGGTTGTTTTAGCTGACATAAGGGCGCCAAATTGTAATGATTTATCCAGCCAATGCATTCGATTGTTCTTTACAGTCGGCAGGGCAATAGCATTTCGGCAACGATAGAAGCAGCGTAAAAATCATAATACGTTTTCGTATTTTGATGTATTCTATGCGCAAAAGACACATCCTGGATTCTTGATGAGTTATATATTTGTATACAGTAAAAGTTTTATAATTAATTGTTTTTGGGTAAAAACAGTATAGGGGTCGGCATGTGTTAATCATAAACGCACCGACCCTTTGCTTTTTAAATTGATCTGATATGCAATTGCCTAATCTGGATTTAATTTTTATTCAATAAAGTGTCTCCCTGCACCTGTTGGTTGATCAGCACACATTACAAACTAATTCATAGAATATTTTATGGTAAGTGGTCTGGTCAGACTATCCGAAACAACCTGTTTTTGGTCAACGCCAACTAAGATATACGATCAGCGGCTCAATTGAAAAAGGAGAACCTCACCTTCGTCTTCAGAATTATTATCCCTCATCTCACCATAGACTCGAATGAATTGATCATATACTTCATACTTGGTAAAATTGAATGATGTCTCTAATGGTAAGTGGTAGATATTATTGTATTGATCTTTTTTATTATGCCCACCATAAAAATGAAAGTCAACTGAGGATGGTATGAATCGTCCCTTAATATAAAAAATTGTATCAGAATCAATTACATAGATATGTGTAAACTCAATTACATAGGTTGAATCCGTCTCAAATTCACCATCTCCATTTTTAACCAAAGTAACTAAAATGTTTTTTTGAAAATCTTCTAATGTATTTGTTGTGATAAATGTAGTGTTCTGAAAAAATTCCTTTCGAAGTAGAATTGACTCTTGAAGGTTACCTGTGTTTTGATCTGTCTTTTCTGTATAAAAATCAGTTGATATCCCACTTTTTATGTCAAGGCTATCCTGGTAATTATCAGATCTAGTTTTACTCGGCCGACAAGCGCTTACAATTAGTATCATTAATATTATTACTTTGAACATTTATTTAGCATTGGTTTTACAAACTTTTTTCAATTATTTTATTATCAGAATTTTTAAAAAGATGTGATACCTGTCGAGTAAATACCTCTGTTCCAATTGAAATCCCAGCGTCACTCCTCTTTCGCTTACGGAAAATTTACCTCAAATTTTATTTTCGAAGAAACAAAATCTATTATTGATTATCTTCTTTTTACGGTTAATATACATCAGCGATAAGCAGGTTCCGATGCCCTTGGCTCGCCTTCAAATGTTAATTCGATAACATTTAAAAAAGGGTCAATTGGATATTGTGGTAGATCGTGAAGCCACACGCGGTCACCTATTTGTTCAATCTTTGCATACTGTCCATTCGCCAACAAACGAGCTGATTTCACTTTGCTTCCGCACCAGGCAAATGGCACGGTTGAGCCTGGCCATCGCTGTATCATCAGATAGACATTATCTTTTACCCTCGCTGTAAATCCAAGATTAGGGGCAACAATAGGAGAAGGTCCAGCGCCATAGATCGCTCTACCATTTACCTGTATCCACTTTCCAACATTGTTCAGTATTTCAATTTGCTTTATGGGTATTACTCCTTCACCATCAGGACTGACATTCAATAAAAAATTGCCACTTTGTGAAGTACAGGAAGCAAGCAATCGTATGATTTCATGAGCAGGTTTGTAGTTGCGATCGTAGGGGGCGTATCCCCAGGTGCGGTTCATAGTATAGCATGATTCCCACGGCCTTGGCTGTGCCGTAACCACATTTTCAGGCGTAGCGAAATCACCGGGCAAACAAGCCCGATCGTTGATGAGAATATTAGGCTGAAGTTTTCGAGCCATTTCCAAAAGTTCTTTTGAGCGCCAACTTTCAGGATCATTAGGGGCCGGTGCATCAAACCAGAGTATATCCACGGTTCCATAATTTGTGAGCAATTCACGAATCTATGCATGAGCATGTTCCCTAAGCAACTTCATCGTGGAAGGAGCAACGGATCCTCCTTGTGGCATGGTTCCAGGAATGTGCCAGTCCTGTAAAGAATAATAAAAACCCATGCGTATTCCGGCATCATGGCAGGCTGTTGCAAATTCTGTAATCAAATCGCGCTTGGCTCCGGTTTTAGGCACGGTAAAATCTGATACGTTGCTGTCAAATAAACAAAACCCATCATGATGTCTGGTGGTGAGAACAATGTATTTCATTCCAGCCTCTTTGGCTTTGGCCACCCACTCTTTCGGGTTATACTGTTTAGGATTGAATTGGTCTGCCAGTAGAGCATATTCAGAAAACGGGATATGCTCCTGATACAAATTCCATTCACCTCGTCCAAGAATAGAATATACACCCCAATGGATAAACATTCCGAACCGGGCTTCTTTTCACCATTGCATTTTTGAGTCGTTATGCTCTTTGGAAATTATTTCCACCGGTTGAGAAAATAAATTATACGTGAAAGCAAATAATAAAATTGTTATGCTCAACATTCTATATGTCGGTTTCATACTGACTGGTTTTTGTTGTTTAAAGTTTATCAAATCATCAGAGGGGTTAAATTCAAGTTCCGAATGTAACGGTATTGTTTACAAAATAATAACTAACGCGAAGTAGTTTATTGCTATCATGAAAATCAATACCGGGTTCAGGTATGAGTGATGATCATGAAATAATTATTGGTTTTTATTTTCGCGAAATCGTCCTTTATAAACGTAAAATCCCTACAACAAACTAAATCATTTTTAATATCCTTGCTTGTTGAAACAAATTCAAACAGAATTTATAAAAACTTTAATTCAATGAAAAGATTAATGCAGTGTGGATGGATACTCGGTTTGTTGCTACTGGGAGTTTCGTGCTCGAAAAAAGATGAGACAACATCACATCAGCAAATTTATCAGGATGTTTCTTATCAACAGGATTTCAGTAAGAAGTTTGATTTATCACTGGAAGGGGTAACACTCAAAAAAGTGTATAGCGACCGAAATGGGGTTATACAAGTATACTCTTCTGCCGGATTGTTAAAAACATATGCTGGAGAATTTCTTTATCCAGGCACGTTGGTTCCGGATAAAACCTATCGCCCACTTGCTGATAAGAAGATTTTAAACCTTACTCTTTACAATAATCAGTTTCTCTATTTAGAAGATAAAGCCGTTCTCAGCAATGCCTGGGCCGGCAATCTTTACTCCCGTTACAACCTTCCAAACGCTTCACTCTTTGAAGGGGGTGACGCGTTTGCTTTTTTGATTTCGGATGGTGTGTCTTTACAGTATTTGAAAGATTCAAAAGTATTATGGCAGGGAAAAAACAGTGAAAAAATAATCGACATTGTTTTCGATAAAAGCAGAAATCTTTTCTGGCTGCTAGGCAAACAATCACTTTCTGTTTTTTCGGTGAAGGATCAATCACTGGCTCCGGCATTCGCTGGGAATAATTTCACTTGTTTCACATTAGCAAACAATAACAAAGAAATCGTAATTGGAACAAAGGATGGATACCTGGTGGTGGACACTGATTCGCAGAAACAAAAAGGGGAGATCAATAAAAAACTTCCGTGGACAGAAATCACTACGGTGCAGGAAATTGACAGCAAACTTTGGTTCGGCACTACTCGGGGAGCTTTTACAACAGGCAATGAAGGAAAGTACAATTATTACGCATCCAAACGTTGGCTGCCTTCTGATGTAGTAGTGGATATTGAAAAGGGACCCAATCATTCAATCTTAATTCTGACTGATAAGGGATTGGGACAAATTTGTTTCAAGGAGATGACACTATATGATAAAGCAACTTACTTCGAACAACAAGTTCGCGCACGGCACATCCGGCATGGATTTAATGCAACATTGGGTTATATGACCGCTGGAAGTTTGGCTACCGGCTCGTTAGAGGATTCAGATAACGATGGCTTGTGGACATCGATGTACTTAGGCGCAGAAGTTTTCCGTTATGCTGTGACAAAATCTGATGAGGCGTTAAATAATATTAGCGAGTCTATGGAGGCGATGGAACGATTATATACCATCAATGGCATAAAGGGATTTCCTTCACGGTCATTTGAACGCAGGGGTTATAAGTATGATGACAAACCCTGGCGAAGGGCAGGTGATCCGGAGTGGGATTGGAAATCCACCACCAGCAGCGATGAAGCCATCGGTCATATATTTGTTTTTAGTGTAATGGCCGAGCTGCTTGATGATCAGAAAGACCTTCAAACAAGAGCGATTACATTAATCGACTCGCTCATGCAGCATACTATTGATAATAACTATTATTTGATCGACTGGGATGGCCAACCTACTGTGTGGGGAAAATGGAATCCTGAATATGTAAATGCCCGGCCTGTTGGAGTGGGCGATCGCAAAATCAATTCTTCTAACTTTATCGCTATGCTTCAGACTGCCTATCATTTTACAAAGAAGGAAGTGTATAAAGAGAAAGCATTTGAGTTAATGACAAAGCATGGTTATTTAGACAACTTGATGCTACCGATGAGCCGGATAGGAAAAGCACCCGATGATGCCGATGCGTTGAGTAAAGACTTATCGGGAGATTGGAATCATTCTGATGATGAAATGTATTTTCTGGGCTACTGGGGTTTGTATCGCTATGCCTTCAATGATACGTTGAAAGCAAAATTTAAAGAAGCCATCATTGACCATTGGCAAATTGAGCGACCTGAGAAAGAAGGTGCCTGGAATATTTTCACGGCCTTGACAGGCACGAATGAATTTGATCTCAACGAAGCCATCTGGTATTTGAAGGAACATCCGCTTGATTTGATTTTTTGGAGGGTAACGAATAGTCACCGCAAAGATATTGAGCTGATGGAACCAAACTTCAGAAATCAAACCACCAAAGAAGTTCTTCCTCCTGATGAATTAGTGATCAATCGCCATAATGCCAATCGTTTTGAGATTGATGGTGGAGATGCAGGCACATCGGAATATAGTGCCGGTGATATTTGGCTCTTACCCTATTGGATGGGTAGGTATCTCAATCTGATTAGCCCACCCATTGAAAACAAAGAGTAAATAAGGTAATCATCTCCATTTTATGATTGACACTTTATCACAATGCTCATTAACACGACTAACTTCTTTAGATGCTATGCGCGGCTTTACCATGGCCGCTATGGTGTTAGTGAACTATCCGGGGAGTGGAGAATCTATTTATGAACCGTTAGAACATGCTGCCTGGAATGGACTCACACCAACAGATTTAATTTTTCCGTTCTTTTTATTTATCGTGGGTGTATCAATTGCGCTGTCATTCACAAAACTTTCAGAGAAGGGGATTTCAAAAAGTGAATTGTATAAAAAAGTCATTTTCAGGTCTTTTAAAATATTTGCGGTAGGCATCTTTCTCAGTCTTCTTCCTTCCTTTGATGTTTTTAATTTGCGTATAACAGGAGTGCTGCAACGAATCTCCATCGTATATCTGGTGTGTTCATTTATTTTTTTAAATACGTCTTATAAGGTACAAGGCTGGCTGAGTGCTATCACGTTGATTCTATATTGGTTGGTCATGACGTTGGTGCCAACCCCAGGCGTTGGGCACGTGATGTTGGAACCTGGTGTGAACCTGGCTGCCTGGGTGGACAGCATTTTACTTCCTGGCAAGATGTGGCAAGGCACCTGGGATCCGGAAGGAATTCTCAGCACATTCCCAGCGATTGTTTCGGGTGCAACCGGATTGCTTGCCGGCCATGTATTACTAAGCAAGCGCACTCCGCATGAAAAAGTAATCTTGCTCATGGTTTCAGGATTTGCTGCCGCAATAGCAGGATACATTTGGGGGTTAACCTTTCCGGTTAATAAAAATTTATGGACAAGTTCTTATGTGTTGGTCACTTCCGGATTGGCTTCACTTCTTTTAGGCGTGCTGTATTATGTGGTGGATATCCGGAACTACATTTCGGGAACAAGACCAGGGATAATTTTCGGTTCCAATGCCATCGCTATTTATTTTATATCAGATGTTATCTCCTATATTTTTTATTTGATTCCGTTTGGATCGGTCGCGTTGAATGATCATTTCATGATGGCATTAACCTCGATTGGTCTCGCTTCAAAATTTGTCAGCATGCTATATGCCATGATCTTTGTTGGTATCAACTTTAGTATTGCGTATGTCCTTTATAAGAAGAAGATTTTTATAAAATTGTAAGCCGCGCGAAAATTCATTAAGGAGGCTTTTATGAAAAGCGTTTTAATGTGACAATTCACTCCACAAGAATGTTGGCTTATCTGGTAAATCCATTCGCGCAGTTCAAGTAACTAAAGAAAGTAAATCGGATTTTGAATGGATGTGTTAAGACTGCATCAAGCAGCCTGAACCTCATTGCAGCCCGAATCCGGTTTGTAAAGCATTGCGCAAAATGAAGTTTTATTGACGCAAAATTTTACAGCGAGCGGCATGGCATCTGATATATTTGTTTAGAAGCAAGTTGGGTTTAATTTATATAACGAAGTATGATAATTGGTGTTGATCTTGGTGGAACCAATATACGGGCAGGCATAGAAAGTAACGGGAATATTTATAATCCGAGAAAAGAACCATTTAAGACACAACAATCATTGCAGGAAACATTGGTTCAATTAACTGGATTTATCCGACCGTACATCGAGGCTAACGTAAAAGGCATCGGCATCGGTGTGCCTTCGGTGGTGGATGTAGAAAAGGGAATTGTTTTCAATGCAGCTAATATTCCATCGTGGGATCGCGTGCCGTTGAAAGATATTTTGGAAGATGAATTTGAAATACCGGTAAGTGTCAATAATGATGTTAACTGTTTTATTTTGGGTGAGCACCAATTTGGTTTGGTAAAAGGATTGAAAAATGTTGTTGGGATTTCATCAGGAACGGGATTAGGGGCAGGGATTATCATTAATAACCAACTCTTTCATGGTAATAATTGTGGTGCCGGAGAAATTGGATTATTAAGTTATTTAGATAAAAACATTGAATTCTATGCCAGTGGAAATTTATTCAACGCCATATATAACACAACAGCAGAAAAGGCCTACTTGCTCGCACAAAATGGAAATAAGGAGGTCCTAGGTTATTGGAAAGAATTTGGAATTCACCTGGCTCAGGCAGTGAAGAGTGTGGTGTATACCTACGATCCGGAGGCAATTGTTTTAGGGGGGTCGTTGTCCAAGGCGTACGATTTTTTCGTTGGCTCGATGACTGATTCATTGAATGATTTCTCTTATCCGGAATCGATCAAAAGGCTCAAAATTTACCAATCTCAAAATGAACAAATCACGTTACTGGGAGCTGCGGCATTGGTCAATTTGGAGGTATCATCACATTCTAAAATATGATAAAAATCATTTTTCTTCTTAGGCTTTTGAAGAGTCAAATTTCACAAAACCTTTTGCTAATGATGTTTCTATATCTATCTTATTAAACTTGTGCTATATGAACTTTTACGGTGACAACTCTTACGCAAACCAAGCATCGATTAACGCAAAATGGGAGCAAAATGTATACTATTAATGATGAGTTTTATATTGTAAAGAGCCATGAAATTTATAGAGATATCAGATAAGTCAACATAGGGCAAATATCCTTTTATCAATGTTAAAGATTTAGCTTAAAATTTCAATTAACCAAAACATCGTACTATGAAACAAACTCTACACAAAAGTTTTTATGTGGTTGTTGTCCTTGCACTCATTGCGTTTTCGTGTAAAGATGATACGTTAGAATTTCCTACCTCTGCCAGAATATTTTATAGTGTAGTTGATAGGCAGGCAGCATTTACAGCATTGGCAAACAGTGCCGACACTTATTCGTGGGATTTTGGAGATGGAACTAAAAGTACCGAAATAAATCCGGTCCATGTTTATGCGAGTGGAGGGTACTATACTGTAATCTTATCCGTACAAGGCAAAACCGGAATGGATGCAGATACAGCTCAATTGGCTGTTGACCTGACACCTTATGTTTTACTGACAGGTGGCCCTACTGCCACAAAAGGAAAAACATGGAAAATGTCGGGCAGTCATCCAAAAGACAAGTTTGCTAATTCAGATGCAAAATTATCAGGTGTAGTGGATCCACTACCACCTGGGGTATTTGGTTCTATTGGAATTGGTGAAGTTTATGATGATCAATACACATTTTATTTTGATGGAAGTTATAAACATGATGTAAAGGCAGATGGAGCAGCATTTGCAGGATATGTAACTCAAATGTTAAAGAATGGGGGGGCGGATATTGTAAACGGAAACAAAACGACATTCTCCTATGACCTTTGTACTGCCAAATATACACCCGAAGTTGGTGCTAAATTTACCTATACGGAAAATGTAGATTATCCTGTACTTTCAGTGTATGGGGATCCTGCCGCAAGTTATCTTTTACCTTATGGAGGTGTGAACACATTATCGTTTTCAGGTACCGAATTTGTAGGGTTTATGGATTATAATCGTAAAGTAATTGTTCAAGAAATTAAGGACAATAGTATGAGACTGGTAATGTTTGTAGCGGCCTCACCAACCTATTTTCCTGCAGCAACCCATGCTCTTGTTCTCACCTTTGAAGTTGTTAAATAACCTCAAGCTTTATTGGTTTAATGTAAATTAATTTATTAGGAGTACGCTGATTTAAAATTCTGAAACTATTTCGACTAACCTTATTTATTATGAATTTAAATTTTTACTTAAAACAACTCTTTAAAAGTAGGCGGTTGATATTCATTTTAACCGCGTGGCTACTGTCGATGCAGGTATTTGCAAATACTGCCGAGATCAATATTTCGGGCCAGGTTACTGATGCCCAAGATGGTAGTGCATTACCCGGTGTTAACGTATTGATAAAAGGCACTCAAATGGGTACGGTTACTGACTCGAATGGTAGATACTCATTGTCGGTAGACGAAGAAGCCATACTTGTGTTCTCTTATATCGGTTATGCTACCCAAGAGATATCGGTCAAAGGGAGAACAGTCATTAACGTTACCTTGGAACTTAGTGCCGAGACATTAGGGGAGGTAGTAGTAACCGCATTAGGTATTGAACGGGCGGAACAATCATTGGGCTTTTCTTATGCAAAAGTAAAAGGAAACGATTTAACGGGAGTTGTTCAGGAAAATGCTTTGAGTAGTTTGGCTGCCAGAGTATCTGGGGTAACAATCAATAACACAGGGGCTGCTGGTTCTACTGTAAGAGTAAATATTCGTGGTGTAAAATCATTAACCGGAGACAATCAACCACTTTTTGTTATTGACGGTGTACCGGTAATTAATACGGTCAACAATATAAGCCAGATAGGTGTTGATAATAGAGCCGATTACGGTAATGCTCTGGCTGATTTGAACCCTGAAAATATTGAAAGCATGACCGTTTTAAAAGGCGCAAGTGCTGCCGCACTTTATGGTTCTCGTGCAAACAATGGAGTGATTCTTATAACTACTAAAAATGGAAGCAAGGCGAAAAAAATGACAGTGTCTGTTTCATCCAACACAGTTTTCGATAAACCATTTAAGACGGTACAATTTTTAACCCAATTTGCACAGGGATACCGCTCATATACGCCAGATAATAACCCCTATCCAGGTGGTGTATTACAAATTGACGAGACGTCAGGCGGAGCAATGGGGCCAGAATTGGATAAGGGTTACTTTGCCATACAATTCTTTAGTCCGAAGGATGCAAATGGCTTTCAGGTGCCAACTCCGTTGGTTTCGCATCCCAACAATTTTAAAAACTTTTTTCAAACAGGAATCACATCTACCAATGATGTTTCAGTTGCCAATAGTACCGATAAGGCTACCTATCGAATGTCATATTCCAATATGCAAAATAAGGGTATAGTTCCGGGTTCAGATTTATTTAGAAATGTGTTGAATTTAAATTCATCATTAAATATTAGCTCCAAAGTTAAAATCAGTTCAATGGTTGATCTCAGCAGGAGTAATTCTAACAACAGACCTGCTACCAACCGTGGAGCAAATCCTTTAGAGTGGTTATCTTACTTCCCAGCTAATCTTGATATTCGTGATTTTAAAAATTATTGGGCACCGGGTAAGGCAGGATTACAGCAATTTACAATTGAAGATAAAAATTTCAATAACCCATATTTTTTGGCGCATGAGGTGAAGAACGGTTTTAGTCGTGATCGTGTATTTGGAAATTTGAAATTGGATTGGCAGATAGCTCCCGGTCTAAGTTTCATGGGGCGTTATTCAATGGATATGTACCAAGAGACACGTGAAACGAAAATAGCGCAGAGTTATACAAAACAGCCCAGGGGCGCTTACGGTATTATCAATATTAAAAATTATGAGCGCAATGCTGATTTCCTGTTGAATTACGATAAAGCACTTGGTTCGTTAAATTTAACGGCTTCGTTGGGAGGAAATACCAGATACAATGAATCTTCCAGCAATTTCGCTGGCACTAAGGATGGTACTGGATTAATACTTCCAGGGCTTTATACACTACAGAACATAGCAAACACCGATATCGGTTATTCAAGTGGTATCTCCAAGAGAGCGGTGAATAGTGTCTATGGTCTGGTAAATCTCAATTTCAAAGAAATGGTTTACTTAGACCTGACGGGCCGGAATGATTGGTCAAGTACATTGCCGGCCAAAAACAGATCTTATTTTTATCCGGCATCATCGTTGAGTATATTGGGTAACAAGATTTTTAAATTGCCTACAGCAATTACTCTTCTTAAGCTAAGAGGTGGTGTCGCTCAGGCAGGTAGTGATACAGGTCCATATAGTTTATACCCTGTATTAGGCTCTGCAGAACCTTGGGGTAGCTTGCCACGACTTGCCGTAAGCGGAGCATTACTCTCTCCTAATTTAAAACCAGAAAGATCAACGTCCTATGAAGGTGGTCTGGATGTAAACCTGTTTGGAGATAAATTGAGGTTTGTGGGAACGTACTATCATGTTAACAACATAAACCAGATACTTTCTAATCAGATTCCCTATTCTTCAGGATATGGTGCGCTGAATTTTAATGCAGGACTTGTGGTAAGCAAAGGAATTGAGCTTTCATTGGGTGGAACGCCAATAAATCAAATTAATGGATTCAAGCTTGATTTATCGATTAACTATTCTAAAAACAAAGCCTTTATTGAAGAGCTGGGGGAAGGACAAGATATTTTTACTTT
The DNA here is from genome assembly GCA_964349405.1 of uncultured Ohtaekwangia sp. Classification (GTDB taxonomy): domain Bacteria; phylum Bacteroidota; class Bacteroidia; order Cytophagales; family Cyclobacteriaceae; genus ELB16-189. The sequence continues at coordinate 42,708 of CAYGGY010000016.1, forward strand.
CTGGCGTGATGCAAAGGGTGGAGCCTGGACGCATGTAGGAGAACGTATCGGTGATATATACGATTCTCAATTGATTACGGTAGAAGACAAGACATCTCCATACTATGGGTGGCCGCTATTGGATAATAATGGTCTTTGGCAGACTATATCTGCAGACCAGGCGCAGCGTAAGATTGGTAACTATAATCCTGATTTTATTATGGGTATGCAATCATCCTTATCCTATAAGCGGTTTTCACTAAATCTTTCAGTAGACTGGAGAAGTGGTGGTGTGTTCGTATCGCAGACACTGCGCTATACAGAATCAGATTCAAGATCACAACGGCAATTGGATAGGTTAATAGACCGAAAAGGCTTGACAGGTGATGCTTTAGCTGCTTTTCTTAAATCAGATCCAGCTAATCTAATTATACCACATGGAAATGTATTCCCTATTGTAGGAGGCCCGACTGAAACATATGGTGGATTGCCCGATCCTTGGGCTGCTTCCAATTTTGATGGAATACTTTTAAAGGATGGAACATTCATACCCGGTGTGTATGGGGAGTATGATGCAAATGGAAATATTACTGGCTATGTAGAAAATTTAGGGGGCCCAAATACATTGATTTATCCATTCCCAATGATTGGAACACCCTGGGATTTTACAGAATCGGCTACTTTTAACGCATCCTTTGTTAAGCTAAGGGAAATCTCATTGAGTTATTCTGTTGCGCCAACATTAGTTTCAAAGCTTGGAATGCAGTCTGCATCGTTTTCCATCTACAGTAGAAACATAATGTTGTGGACTGCGGCAAAAATCAATATTGATCCTGAAACGGCCTTCCAACAAGAAGCCGGTGTGCAAGGTGGTGGAATGCAATTCAAGCAAGGTATAGAACGCTATAACGTTACACCTTGGGTGATCCCGGTAGGTTTCAAATTGAACTTAACTTTTTGATCGATAAATTAAATTTCTTACGTATGAAAATCTCAAATAAGAAAAGTAAAATATTCATGGTGCTGTTCCTGTCGCTTATTTTTTCTTGTAAAGATCTGACGGAATTAAACATTAACCCAAATGGGGTTGATGCAAGCACGGTAAATCCTAACTTGGTAATGCCAACCGTTCTTACATCAATGGCACAAAATATTCTTGATGTAGGATATGGCACCGGTGCTGGTATTATGCAGCATACACAAAAAGATGGATGGTTTGGTGGCCATAATAATTATTATTTTGGTCCGCAAGGTTGGGAAGGACTTTATTCTCTTTTAAATAACAATAAGCTTGTTTATGAACGATCTGTTGAACTAGGTCTTGAATTCCATCAAGGGGTAACCTTCGTAATGAAGAGCATGATATTTGGTTGGATAACTGATCTGTGGGGAGACGCTCCATATACAAGTGCATTGAAGGGCGATCAATTGGGCGACAACTTACGGCCAACGTATGATGATCAGGAATCAATTTATGCAGGTATAATTGCCGATCTTGAAACAGCCAATACACTTTTATCTAAAGATAAATCTGCTTATCAGGGAATAATTGAAAATGCAGATGTTTACTACAAAGGAGATCCCACGCTTTGGAGAAAGTTGGCAAATTCTTTAATGCTTCGCTTTTACATGAGAATTTCTTCCAAAAAGCCGGATGTTGCAAAAGCCGGAATTGAAAAAATCATAGCGAATCCTGATCAATATCCAATTATTACCAGTTCCAGTGAAGACGCAGCTATGGGTTTTCCTGGTACAAGCTCAGGCACGTCATGGCCAGCTGCAATTACATTTGACTTAACAGAGAATAACTACAGCAGAATAAAAATGGATTCTGTTTTTGTTGAAACGCTTCTTAAGCTCAAAGACCCTCGTATTGGTATTTTTGCTGCTAAAGTAGAAATACCTTTGGTTGTGGATGCGTCCCTTCCTGCCGGTACTGATAAAATAGTGACTGATGTCAACGGGAATAAGATAAGGCAATTATCGCCAGATGTAGTAGGAAATACATACGTTAACACCCATCCGGAATATGTAGGCTATCCAACCCAAGTAGCGCAACCTTCTTTATATAATCTGAATCCCAATGCAGCAACTCAAGGTGCCTATAATCCGCATGTTTCTCAACTTAATAAAATGTATAAGGAAAAGAACGGTCCTTTATTGAAAGCAAGGATATTGTCGGCTGCAGAGGTTCATTTTATCCTGGCAGAAGCTGCATTAAAGGGGTGGAATGTTGGGTCCGCCAAAATGCATTATGAAGCCGGTGTTAAAGCATCATTTGAAACGTGGGGTGTTGGAGATAAATTCGGTGCTTATATTGCAGATAAAGCTGCCTATGATGGCACACTTGCTCAGATTATGGATCAGAAATGGATCGCCAGTTGGACGGCTGCTGCGGAATCATGGTTTGATTATCGAAGAACAGGACTCCCGGATTTAAAAACCGGGCCATATACTTTTAGAAAAGTCATGCCGGTGCGCTTTCCCTATGGAGACAGTGAGATGAGGTTAAATACAGGGAATATAAATGTTGCATTGGGAAAATTACAAGTAACCCCATTCACGCAACAGGATGGGCTAAATAGTAGTTGGTCTAAACCCTGGTTGATTCAGGGAACAGGAAAACCTTGGTAGATTAAATTTTTAATTTGTTTAAAAAAAATAGCGGAAACTCCGCTATTTTTTTTGAGATTTAAATACCGCAGCAACAAGTATTCATAGGTGTTTTACCTAGTAGATAAAAATTAATACTCGTGAGATTTTTCAAGAAGTTATTGAGTTATCTTTTGTATGTAGTACTATCACTATTGTTAATTTTCTCGATAGTTATTCTCAATTATACCATCCGGTATAAAAGTACTGTTGCCGTAAAACAAAATCTGTTGAGTGTTTCCGCAAGACCCGGTGAGGTAGGCCGATGGGTAAATCCATTTATTGGAACAGGCGGCTTCCCTACCTATACCAGTGCTGATGATATACCTGGAGTAACGCTACCGTTTGGAATGGTACGATTAAGTCCTGACACAAAATTCTTTTTAGGTTCTTTGTTTGGTGAAGAAGAGACAGTAAGTACAGCTGGGTATTACTATGGTGATAATCAGATAATGGGTTTCAGCCACACTCGTTTGATAGGAACTGGTGCTTACGATGGAGGTCACTTCAGAGTGATTCCCACCACTGGCAAAGAAGGACAAAAGAATTACATAGAAAAGAAGTATAGTAAATTTTCTCATGAAGATGAAGTTGCTTTCCCTGGTTATTATGCTGTGAAACTTCCTGAGCAAGGAGTACTTGCCGAATTGACAGCGAGCGAACGCGTAGGCCTGCACCGTTATTCTTTTTCATTGGATGAAGCACCCCACATTCTTATTGATGTATCCAGTGCGTTGGGTCATGGAAAAACCATGGAGGGTGACGTGCAAATTTTACCTGAACAGCAAGAGGTGACAGGAACTATTCGAACATTCGGCTCTTTTGCCTCTCGGTATGGAGGTGAAAAAATATATTTCACAGCGCACTTTAGTCAACCCTTCTCTGGGTACGGTGTATGGTCAGGTGACAACTTTTTTGATAATAAGACATCTGTTCAAGGTGATAATGTGGGGGCTGATTTACGTTTTGAGAAAATATCTTCTAAACAAGTTGTTGAAGTGAGGCTGGGTCTTTCCTATGTGAGTATTGAAAATGCACGGACAAATTTGAATCTGGAAACATCTGATTTCACCTTTGATGAAATAGTATCAAAAGCAAAACTAGCCTGGGAAGAAAAACTATCGCTTATCAAAATAGAAGGGGGAAGCGATGAGCAAAGAACTATTTTTTATACAGCCCTTTACCATTCCCTACAAATGCCCACGATCTTCAACGATGTGAATGGCGACTATATGGGCTTTGACAAGGCCGTGCATAAAGCAACAGGATTCCGATATTTTACAGATTTATCTTTGTGGGATACCTTCCGCGCACCTCATCCGCTTTATACCTTAATAGTGCCAAAAGAACAACGCGATATGATGGTGTCATTGGTGAAAATGAGTGAGCAGGGAGGAGCGCTTCCACGTTGGCCATCGGGCTACGGCTACACCGGATCTATGCTAGGGTCTTCTGCCGATATTGTCATAGCCGAATCTTACCTGAAAGGGATTCATGATTTTGATGTGGAGACAGCCTACCAGGCAATGCGTAAATCATCATTGGGAATTAACCTTCCTTCCCAAGGCTTTAAACCTCGGGAAGGGGAGATGGATGTATATCTGAAATATCAATACTGCCCTGCTGATCAGATGCATGAGGCTGTGAGCAAAACACTGGAATATTCATATGCCGATGATGCTATTGCCAAACTGGCGAAGGCACTTGGAAAGGAGGAAGACGCAAATTTATTTGCAGAGCACTCCAGGTATTATCGAAATGTATGGAATCCAGAAAGCCAATACTTTCATCCACGGAATGCTTCCGGTGAGTTTGTTGAAAAATTCAAACCACTTCAATTAACCTACTTCGATTTTGATAATGAGTATACCGATGCCTATGTAGAGGGCAGTGCCTTGCAATGGCGGTGGGCTGTCTTTTTTGATCCGCAAGGGTTGATCTCCCTTTTCAAAGACAAGGAATATTTTGTGAATGAACTTAATGATTTCTTTGCCCAATCCGATCCCAAACGCGGTAAATGGAATGTTGGTTCTTATTACTGGCATGGCAACGAACCGGACTTACATGCGGCTTACTTGTTCAATGCGGCAGGTCGGCCAGACCTTACTCAAAAATGGGTACGCTGGATTATCGATAATAAATATGGCGCTGGATATGATGGTATTGACGGGGATGATGATGCAGGTACTTTGTCATCGTGGTATGTATTCAGCGCGTTAGGTTTTTATCCGGTGGCCGGATCAGATATTTACCAGATTGGTGCCCCACTTTTCAGAAAGGCTGAAATTAAAATAGGGGATAAGAGACTCACCGTTGTGGCAGATAAATATTCTCCCAAAAACATTTATGTTAAAAAGGTTTGGTTAAACGATGTTCTTCTCGATCGCTTTTGGTTTAAACATGATGAGATTGCTAGGGGTGGTACGTTACGTTTTGAGATGAGTGAAAATCCAGATTAAAAACTCTACACGCACAGAAAGGTTAACTGTGATAAATTGTACGTATGATTCAACATCTGCCATCGAATCCATCCATTCATAATTCCTGGTAAAGGCGGGTATTAATTTTTCTTGTAATGGACTTTACGTTCTGTTTCCTCATCATCCATGGGTGGACCTTGTTCTATCTTGCGCCAGTCAATAGTGCGGTTATATCGCTTCATGGCTTTCTCAGCATCAAAGATTCGGGCATCATGTTTTTCCATGGTGTATGGAGTATAATCCGGTATGGGAGTGAAAAAATCCTGGAGTAATGAAGCGGTAACATCAAATTGATTTACATAGGGTACATTGAGTATGTTGTAGATGGTTTTCAGAATAGAACCAAAATTAGCGTGTGTATGCGATACATATCCTTTCTTTACATATGGTCCAGCCATCATTAAAATAGAACGATGTGCATCAATATGATCTGCGCCTCCCTGCGGATCATCTTCAGTAATGATGACCAGCATATCTTTCCAATATTTTGTGCGTGATAGAAAATGCAAAATACGACCTACAGCCAAATCATTGTCAACCATAAAAGATTGAGGATAATTATATCCGTCTTCTGGCCGGATGTCGGCTCCATGATCATTAGGGACTTGCATGGTAATAAGCGAAGGCATTTTTTCTTTTCCGTTGATCCACTTAGCTGTAAACTCCTTTTCAAACTGATCCATCCGGTATTGATCCGGAATGTTCATATTGAATCCGGCATAATCATGACTGGTTCTGCTGAACAAAGCATTTTGCATGGGCACCATTACGCCATGTGCTGCACCCGTATTGGTGTCATTCCATTCTTCTCGGGTGTGCCCCGTTTCATTGGCTTCACCAAAATTATAAAAGGAAACATTCTTTCTTTCGAGTGCTTCCCATAGTCCACCAATCTCAGCATAGTCTTCCGGGTCCATACTTCCGGTTGTGCCCGGGTAACGTTGTCCTGGTGCTTTGGAAAAAATACGACCCGATTTTGTGACACTCGAATTGGTTTCAACCCACTCATTGGGGATAACACCCATCATCCAATGATGACCATGAATGGATGCATCACTATCACAATAAAAATTATCTGAAAAAGAAAACTGCTTGGCAACTTTATGATGATTGGGACTGATCCTAAGATTGAGGAATTTCTTACGCAGTGAATCCGGTAACGTGTATTCATTGTTTACACCCAAATAGGCCAGCGTACTGTCGCCCGCTGCATTTTTTAGCTGACCCATAACCTGATCATAGGTCCTGTTCTCTTTGGTAATATAGACAATATATTTTATGGGAGATTTTCGCACACCAGGAAGTGGAGGCAAAGGATTTTTTTTATCGTCTTTAATAGGTATGATTTTGAATGTATTGTCGATGGATTGTTTTGTGTAAATAGCTAATTGAGCAGCATCGGGCATGGCTATTTTTTGAAAACTTCCCAATTGTATGTCGCCTGAAAAAGTTCCTTGCACGGGTGGCACGAATCCTTTGCCTCCATTCGGGCCGGCACCCAAACCCCTGCAGGTTATCACATACATTTCCTTTTCATCATTCGATAATTTAACCCGTGCTGCGCCCCATCCCGATGGGATTATTCCTTTTGTTGTTTGGGATGGAACATCGATTACAGCAACCGCATTAAATCCTAATAATGCAACATAGAGCGTTTTCTCGTCTTTGCTCAAGGTTATTCCAAAAGGAAGTAATCCCCGATAGTGATCAATCTGCTTATCAACTGAGATAGGAATATGGCCGATGATCTTATGGTTTTTATAATCAATGATGGAGATATTATCGTTGGTGGCATTCGATACGTAAGCATATTGACTGCCAACGGCAATCGAATTGGGACTGGCACCACCTACTACTTCGGCTTCTTCAAGCATCTGCCCGATTTGATGACCTGTTTTAAATTTGTCCATCACTTGATTGGTTTGCAAATCAATGGTGAATACACTCATGGCATCCGGATGGAGTGGACTTCCAACTCCAGGAATTTCACGTCCTTCAACCACTGTACCATTGATTGATTCAGGGGTATTGTTCCCATAAGGATGATGGGAAATCATTAGTGAGTCGTAGTTGGATGGGGTAGCGCCTGTTATTAATGGATATTCATACATACCTACATTGGCAACGAACGCAGTTTTTTTGTCCGGGCTTAAAGCCAACCCAAATGGAAATCGGCCTGCTTTAATCGAGGCTGTAATTTTTTTTGTGGCCAGGTTGATCCGCACCATCCTGAAATTTCCCCGATCCAACACCAGTAGCTCATGGTTCGATTCATTCAACACCAGATCTGCGGTAAAGCTATCGTTATAGGCAACACCGTCAATCACACCATTCAATGAAATTGAATCTTGTCTTGTTAAATTTTCTATGTCGTATGTTAATACAGCCCCGTTGTCTCCTCCACTTAAGTAAACTGTTTTTGAATCGGTAGAAAAAGCTACGCCCAAATAGGACCCCCTGGTAAATGGCGATTTAATTTTTTTATCATAGCTGGGAACTCTGGTAGTACCTAACGAAGGAATATCGATAATCGTAAATACACCGTTGTGCAGTGTTACTGCTTTTTTACCATCGGGTGAAATGGCCAATCCAAAGGGGTCGTTTGTAATACGAATCAACTTACCTGCTGGTGTTAAAAGTCGTCCGCTTGGTAAAATGGTAGTGCCTTTGATATTAATCTCAGCAAATTTATTTCCTGCCGGCACGGACAAGATATCAATTGTCTTCTGTGAAAATCCAGAGAAACCAACGGATGTAAAAAGGACAAAAAGTACGACACGAAAAATTATATTCATTGTTATTTTTATTTAAAACAGCATTATAAGGATATTAAAAATATTATACGTTTCAATATTGTTTTTACGTATTTGAAGGATGATTTTACGTAAAGTATTTTAAGTGATCAATAGGCAGTTGGAGTATCTCAACAAAACGTTAATTCGTTAGCATGGGCTAAAGAAAAAACCTATTATTTTTCAAGGTCTGATTTATTAACTTACCTATGTGTTTCTGAGATTTAAGGTAATCTACAATCAACAAAATTATTTTCCATGAAAGGAAATGATAAGACCACCCGAAGAGCTTTTTTTGGTCAAGTTGCGGCAGGCTCGTTCATGGTTAATGCTTTATCGGGCATGACTCAAAAATTATTTTCTGACAATGGTAGGTCAATTGAAAACCAGCATAGCGGAAAAGGCATCTTTATGGGTAGTGATAAGAAATTTGTTCCGGTAATGATCACACCCTATCATTCAAGTTTAAAAATTGATTTTGATACTTTGTCTAGGCTCATTGATTTTTATCTGGCTTCCGGTGCGAAAGGATTTTTCGCGAATTGCCTGAGCAGCGAAATGTACAATCTGGATAATGAAGAAAGGTTAGCCTTGGTCACTCATGTTGTAAAAAGGGTGAATGGTTCTGTTCCTGTTGTGGCAACAGGTTCGTTTGGGAAAACCATCGAAGCGCGTGCGGAGTTTGCTAAGAAAATGTATGATACTGGAGTGAGCGGTGTCATTCTGATCACCAGTCACTTTGCCAACAGCGATGAAAGTGATACTACGTTAATTCAAAACTTTGATAAGTTTTTATCCCTCACGAACCCAATTCCTTTGGGTACATATGAATGCCCATCGCCATACAAGAGAATTCTCACTCCGGAAGTGTTACGCTATTTACTCGCAACCAATCGGTTGATCTATCACAAAGACACAACCATTGATCTTGATAAGATCAAAATGAAACTGGAAATCACTAAAAACAGCAAACTGGAATTTTATGATGCTCATTCGCCTAATACGATGTTCTCTCTGCAAATGGGGGTAAAGGGGATGTCTTGTATAGCAGGGAATTTCTATCCTGAAATATTTTCGTGGATGTGTAATAATTTTAATAATCCAAAACGACAAGAAGATGTAAAGTGGCTTCAGTCTGAATTAACGTTGGCGGATTCAATCATATCCACTAATTATCCACTTAGTTCCAAATACTTTTTACAAAAACGCGGAGTTCAAATGGAAATTAACAGCAGAACTACTAAAAGCTCTTTGAATATTGAATCAAAAGAAACGCTCAATAAAATGCATAAGAGAATGTTGGAATGGCATATGCGTATAGGGATTAAGTCCGAATGGTGATAATAGAAATATTGCTTTTCAAAAGATTGGTCTGGTAAAGGTTTTACTTGATGTCTTTCGTAACTACCTATACATACACAATTAGCCGCGAGTAAAGATTTCGTGTTAATATAATGTCAGAATCATTGTCTGGCAGTGGTAAACATAAATATCGAGGCATCACCTGCATCCAATTCCATGGAACTTTCATACTGATTAGCAGGTACCATGGTTCCATCCTTCAACACTTTTTTTAAACGTTCGTCACCAGCCACTGTTAAATTAATTGAAGCAAGATGGTTTTTATTGATAATCACCACGAAGGTGTTTTCGCCATTCTCCAATACCGATACCAAAGCAGGTGCTCCGTTTGTTTCCAACACACGAATCGCCTTTGGGATGTCAATTAAACGCCCCGTTCCTTTAGGGATCATTCCCAAGCCTGTATGTTTTACACTAATAACTTTTGAACCAAGGAAAACACCCGCGAGGTTTTTAATTTCATTACTCATGAGTTTCACCCGGTCGTACACCACACTTCTTTTACCTGACATACTAATCGGGGCTCCTCGCTGATCTTCTATCGATGGGGTGGAGGAAGTAGCGGACCAATAAGTGAAATACTGTATCCCCTGCGCACCATAAGCCAGGTCGCTATATACCTGAAGTCTCATCGCTGCGAGCGTCTGTGGAGTAAGGTGATCGTCATCGTAGTTGGTTGTAAGTGCAAATGCCCAAAAGGATTTATCAGCTTTTCTTGATTCATTGGAAAACTGTTCCAGATTTTCATACCAGGTTTTGGAAAGACGATCTTTTAGTACCGGGTAATAATCAAAAGACAAAAAAGAAAGAGGTATTTGTTTTGCACATTCGCTTACATTTTCCCGATAATCTTTTGTTCCTAGCCGTGCCGAATCAGCAAAATTTGGAAACAGGTTAACATAGCAAAAATGTTTACTGTCTACCGATAGGATCCACTTTGCCCAATGTCCTAACTCAGGGAATAGTTCAAGACTGGGTTCATCAATAAGTTGGTAACCGGCCAGGGCGGGATGATTCATAAAGCGCTTGACTGTTTTCTCCGTTTCTGATTTTAATTCAGGCAGGAAGCCACTAATTTAACACCCACTATGGCAGCGACATCTAATGCTTTTTGTAAATCATCTGCATTAGCAAAAAAAAACTAAGTGAATGAGTGATGCCTGCCTCCTTCAACTCCTGGTATCGCGCAACGGTCGTTTCATTGGCAGGAATACTATACCACTCCAGTATGGGTATCTGCCCATTGGTTTTCAATCTATCTTGTGCAATTACACAGTCAATAGAAAAAAATAAAATAACGTTAAGAAAAAGAAGCTTCTTCATTCTTATTCTTTAAATAATTTATGACCGTCAGATTATTTACTGTTTCGACTGGGTTTAAATCGAATAGGGAATAATAAAATGAATGAGTTATGCGGTCTCTTTGACCTTAATAATTCCATTCACGGAATGCAAACTTAGCATGTGTTTTTTTCGATACTCCATCGGGGTAAGTCCTTTAATTTGTTTAAACTGACGGGCAATGTTTTTACTATCGCTCAAACCCAGATCTAGGGCGATTTCAGAAATAGTCATTTCAGTTTCCAATAATTTCTGAGTAAACTTTTCAATGCGTTGATTGTAAATGTACTCGTATACCGGATATCCAGTGGTTAGAATAAACCTCTTTTCCAATGATCTACGCGAAAGCGGAACTTCCCGGAGAACAAGGTCTACATTTAAATTTTTGTCGAGATTTCCGTGAATGTATTTTAGTGCTGTAACAATGCATTTGTCCTTACTGGCAAAAATATCGGTAGAGCAACGTGAAATTACTTGTGTCGCTTTATGTACAATATCCGGTGCAGAATAGGTTTTTGTTTTGATCATTTGTTCCATCAACCGGGCCGCCTCATAACCGCACTTCACGGAATCCAACTCAATACTCGACAAAGAAGGATCAGAAAGGTTACATATCATCTCATCATTATCAACACCTAATACAGCCAATTCATCCGGAATATGAATGCCTGCATGCCGAGCTGCTTCCGTTATATGATGTCCTTGATTGTCGTCACAGGCCATTAAGGCAATTGGTTTAGGGAGGGACTTCAACCATTCGCTTAATGCAGATGGTTTGTAATACCATAAATCCATTGACCGTGAGTCTTTGTGTTCAAAAAAGTGAACGTTATAACCTGCTTCCTGTATGCGATCTTCAAACCCTTCTGCCCGCTCTCGCGACCATACAATATTGCTAAAGCCATAGAAAGCGAAATTCTTAAATCCTTTCTTTAAAAAATACTCAGCGCCAAGTCTTCCTGTTTCCCGATAGGCCCCTGTAATATTAGGAATGTTTGTAAATCGTTCTTGAAAATCCTGGGCAATTACCGGAATTTTTGCTTGCCTGAATTTTTTGATTTCATCATTGTTGTAAAATTGACCAATAATACCCTCGGCCTTCCATTCTTTTGCCCATTGCAGGATGCCATCAATACCCATTTTTTCACGGTAATAAGTTGGCATTTTACAGAATGTCCAGGGGCCATGATCTTTAGAGTAACTGGTAATTCCACGAAGAAGATTTTTACAGTACTCTTCTGAAAAGTCGCTAAGTAAAATAATCTTAAACATAATCACGTATTAATTATAGTGTGAGTAATTATTACTTCTTATTGATTAATTTCTGTAGATCGAGCTTTATGTGTGTTTTATTAATTACACCTGAGTCGGTATATTATTATTTTGAGTGCTAGGTTGAAATAAGGTGGTCATTTTAAGTTTTTGAAGAAGTGTTTCACTATCTTCTTTGGTAAATGCTTTCAAGGGTCTCCTCACGGGCCCACAATCCAACCCGATAAGCCGCATGATCTCTTTGCCTACACTAATGCCATTGTAAAGAGCCATAATTTTATAGATAGCATCGGCTTCTCCTTCAAGCGTTAAGACGTTTGCTGAATCACCAATAAGATACGCACTGAGCATTTTCTGATATAACCCATTCATATAATTGTATGTACTACCTACATAGTGACGGTTGCCTGCGGTGTAAAGCATCATGAAAGCTTCATCACACCCCCAATATAGTGAATAGTTTTCTTTTGCGATGTGTATACAGTGTTGATAATCCACAACATCTGTAGAACTATTCTTTAATCCGGCAAAATTCGGAATACGTTTAGAAGCTTCCTCAAGAAAAGTGGTTAAGGGAAAGTTAACACCTGTTAGGGTTGGGATATTATAGTAATAAAATGAGATGTTTGGTGCTGCGGAAGCCACATATACACACTGTTCCACCAGTTCTTCCAGTGTATTAGGGCGGAAATAAAACGTGGCTACCATCGCTATGCCATCAGCACCCTGAGCTTGAGCATGGCTTGCCATCTGGGCTGTTTCATAAAGATTGCAACTGCCAACATGTACAATAATCTTGAAGTCTAACCGATTGATTTTTCTCCGGTATTGAGTCCATTCTTCGGTAAGTTGAAGTCGTTCCTGTAGACTTAGAGACATACATTCCCCCGTTGAACCATTGAGAAAAATACCCTGTGCACCGGTATTTAGACAATGTCTAAATAAATCTGGAATCAGGCCATAGTTAATTGATCCATCCTCGAGCATGGGCGTGAATACAGCATTCAGAATTTCAACATGGGGTGATCTCACAACGGTTAGGTTGGTTAAATATCCTTTCAATAAGTATACATAAAGTTTACTATCTCCTGCAAAGAATTCAATGGCATACGTTATTAAAGAGATGTATAAAATTCTGATTATATAAAAGAAGAAGTTATCTTGTGTCTGTTTACTTATAGGGAAACCTTGATATTAATCATTTTAAAATCTAATGAAAGATCCGGGGCATCCCCTTTATCACCGGTATTGTGTAATCCCAGGAAGTGTTCTGAAGAGAATAACTAACCATCCATTATGCAATAGTTTGTTTCTTACTGAGATTGGATATGAAGAAGAAACAGTTTTTTATCCTTTTACCAAAAGCCAAGAGAATAATCATTACTTGTTAGTGTACGTGGTGAAAGGTGAAGGATCTTATCGCGTAAATAAAAAACTATATCATGTTATTGAGAATGATTTTTTTGTTTTACCGCAAATTCATGCCAATGCTTTAAAATCGTCTGACGAAAATCCATGGAGTATTTATTGGGCCTACTTTTCGGGAAGTCAGGCTGTAAATGTAGTACAACACCTGGTAGGAAATAAATTCGCTCCCAGGAAGGCAAAACCTTTGGTAGGCCGGGTAGCGCAATTCAATGATATTCTTCATCACCTTGAGATGATGGAGAATATTGAAAATATGGTGTACGCCAATAGCCGGTTCTATAGTTTTCTTTGTTCGTTTAGGCTTATGGTGTTGTCAAACCGCAAATATGCTAAGAAGGATGGTATCATTCAGAGTATGGAATATATGCGTGAAAATATCAGCAGCATGATTACACTTGATGACCTGGCAAAGGTAGCTGGTTTATCGGTGTCTCATTATTGTGCCATGTTTAAGCAAAAAACGATGCAAACCCCAATGCAATTATTTATGTCTATGAAAATACAGAGGGCCTGCCAACTGTTGCAAAATAAAAATCAGCCCATTAAGGAGATTGCCTATGCCTTAGGTTTTTTTGACCAATACCATTTTTCGAAAGTATTTAAACAAATCATGGGAATTGCTCCCAGAAACTTTAGGAGTAGTGGCACACCCATTGAATATTAAAAAGCAACGCTCTCCTGTTTTGTATAACGTGCATAATTGTTAACCGCATGAAACATATCCATTTTTTACTATGAATTATTTTGAAGTACCTTGGTTAATAAAGGTAAGTGAGTTGCTGGTACCCTTTGTAATTTGCAAGATGCGTACTATACGATCCTGACATGCTCTTTGGAAAAGTACCGCTAGCAAAACCACGGGTCAATAATGCAACTAGTAAAAATTGGAATGAGATGTTCAAAGAGTAGCCATCACAGTAAAAAAATATATAAATGAATTCATTACCAATAATAGACATATTGATAATTGCTTTATACCTCCTGGGCATGGTAGGTGTAGGGATTTATTTTTCGAGAAAGAACACGAATACAGATCAATTCACAAAAGCTTCGGGGCATATACCAGGATGGGCTTTGGGCATCAGCCTTTATGCAACGTTCTTAAGCAGCAATACATTTCTTGGCGTTCCCGGAAAAGCTTTTGGAAGTAATTGGAATTCTTTTGTCTTCAGTCTGTCGATGCCATTGGCGGCATGGATTGCTGCAAAATATTTTGTTCCATTTTACAGAAGGAGTGGTGAGATCAGCGCGTATACTCATCTGGAACATCGCTTTGGTTCGTGGGCCCGGACGTATGCTATGATTTGTTTTGTGCTCACACAGTTGGCACGCATGGGTTCCATATTTTTTGGAATTGCCCTCACGCTGGAAGCACTCACAGGGATTGACATGCGTACCATTATGGCAGTAAGCGGAGTGTGCATCATCTTATACACCATGCTCGGTGGTATGGAAGCGGTTATCTGGACGGAAGTGGCTCAGGGCATTATCAAAACTATTGGGGCACTCGTTGTTTTAGGTATTGTGATTATGGAAATGGATCATGGTTTCTTCGATATTATATCGATTGGAGGTGCAGATGAAAAATTTAGTGTAGGGAGTTTTAGTCTAACTGATTTTAGTACATCAACCTTTTTGGTTGTATTTCTATATGGGTTTTTTATCAACCTGAATAATTTTGGAATTGATCAGAACTACGTACAACGTTATCACACCGCAAAAAATGCGAAGGAGGCAGCCCGAAGCATTTGGCTATGTGTTTATTGGTATGTACCGGTTTCGATGGTATTCTTCTTTATAGGAACAGCCTTGTATGCCTATTTCCAGCAACATCCTGAACTTATTGAAGCAGTGAAACAACAGGTAGCGATCGATAAAGGAATCTCCGTGTCTATGCTTACGCCAGCCGATTATGGAGATAAAGTGCTGCCTCATTTTATGGTTACCAAAGTGCCACATGGGTTGCTAGGATTAATTATTGCGGCCATTCTCTCGGCAGCTATGAGTACTATCAGCAGTGGCATGAATAGCAGTGCTACCGTATTTCTGAAAGACATTTATCAGCGGTATATCGACAAAAACATTTCTCCGAAAAAAGAAATGTTGGTGCTCTATCTATCTACAGCCACCATGGGCGTGTTGGCGATTGTCACAGGCATCGTTATGATTGGTGTTAAAAGCATTTTGGATTTATGGTGGCAACTGGCTGGGATTTTTGCGGGTGGAATGCTGGGATTATTTTTACTGGGCATGATCAGCAGAAGTGCAGGAAATGCTGCCGCCAAACTCGCTACCATCATTGGTATTTTGGTGATTGTATGGATGACTTTTTCAAATCTGCTGCCCGATCAGTACGCCCAATTACGAAATCCACTTCATCTGAACATGGTGATTGTGGTAGGAACACTCACTATATTCCTTAGCGGGATATTGATTTCCAGATTTAAAAAGTTCAAAACCAGATACACCGACAGGTAACAAATTTCACTGGTCGTGACTACTATCAAATAATTATTATGGATACCAAAATTTTAATAACCGGAATAATGATGTTATCGTCCTGCGCTTTTAATGAACCTTTTCTAAAAGAAATTCAGGTAACTAAGGACACTTCAAAAAATCACGACTTAGATAACAATGATAACTTTTCTCCTGATGGTAAATGGTTAGTTTTTGATACCCGAACGGATAAAGGAGGAATTGGAGGATGTGCTTCCATTGAACAAGTAAACATTGAAACGGGAGAAACAGAAATACTTTATGAAATTCCGAACAACCATGATTATGGGCCGGGGGTTGGGGCGGTCAGTTATCATCCCATTGAAAACAAAGTCATCTTTATTCATGGATTGCCAAACTGCAGGGAAGATAATCCTTACCAACAATGGCGCAGAACAGGTGTGATGGTAAATGACAATCAACGCAATGTGCCCATCAATATGGATGCACGAGATATAACATTTCCATTCACACCAGGCGCATTGCGTGGCGGCACTCATCGGCATGAGTGGAGCCGCGATGGCAAATGGATTGGTTATACATACAATGATGCCATCATGAAAGAACTGGAAGATTCAATAGGTATCAAATGGAACTTGAGAACCATTGCTGTATCCAATCAACAACATTTGGAAACCGTAGGAAAAGATGGAAATGGTGAAAACGTAAATGGAACATGGTACAGTGCTGTTGTGGTCAGGGTTGTTCCCAATCCTAAACCAGGCAGTGATGAAATCAGTCACGCGGCTTCCGACAGTTGGGTAGGTGCCAGCGGTTATAAAAAAGCCGATGGCACCATGCAAGTGGCCAGGGCTTTTCTTGGCAAAGTGCGCGATAACAATGGTAATGCGGTGGATGAACTTTTTGTAGTTGATATTCCAGATTCGATCAATGTTCCCGGGGAATTTGGCCCGCTTGAAGGAACACAACATTCTTTTCCCATGCCCCCAAAAGGAACGGTACAAAAAAGATTGACTTATACAGTAAACACAAAATATCCTGGATGTGGTGGGGTTGTGCGTTCTTCCTTGGATGGAGATCAAATTTCTTTTCTTGGAAAAGATGCTCAAGGCATTCAGCAATTATTTTTGATTTCACCTTCAGGTGGAAAGCCCACTCAGGTTACAGCGCATACCTCGGATGTACAAAGCGGTGCCAGGTGGAGTCAATCCAATCAATCCATTGTTTATGTTTGGGACAACAGCATTGTGGTTTGTGAAATTTCTGACTTTCCTTTTGTAAAAAGATTTAGAAGACTTACAGTCAGAACAGAAGAAGCTCCCACCAACGTAGTGTGGTCAGCGGACGGAAAAACAATTGCCTATAATCGGTTGGTTACGGTTGAAGGAAAGAGTGATAAGGTAAAACAGATATTTGCTATTCAATTGGATTAAAATCTATAGTCGCGCTGTTCAGGTCTTTTATCTCCGCAATTGTCTCCAATGGAGTTGGGTTGTACACAGGGATTGGGTATGTTGTGTTTCAGTGACTCGATATTCCAATCACAGAGTCTCCTGCCTTTACTAAAGCAAATGTGATGGATGACACTTAATAGGATTAAACCGCTATGACTGGGAGGGCAGCACATTTACATGGCACCTTGAATCAACGCTGGCTATTGACTTCGTTTTTTTTCTGCTACGAAAAGAAACCTCATAATCATAGCATTGTGTTAAGAATGGAATCCGGTTTTAATGCATGTCCGTAGGTAACGCCAATGCATTGTAGAAGAAGAAATGTTTGCTTTTTCATAATTTCGGGAATGCTTACCGAAGTGGAGAATATAAATGAATGATTCGCGCTCCGCTTTTATTAATAGATCAACGAATAGCCTTATGATTAAATTATTTAGAATGTTTCGCCAGTCGTTGGTCAAAAAAACCAAAGTAACACAATACTTGGTCTATGCTTTTGGTGAAATCATATTGGTAGTAATCGGTATTCTTCTGGCACTTCAAATAAATATTTGGAATGAAGAGAAGAAGAACCAGCAAGAATCGAAAGAATTTATCGGAAGGCTATTAAATGAAGTCAGAATCAACATTAAACATGCTGAGTACGAAATAGAAGTAGAAACTAACCAAATCAGAAGTTCCCAAAAGATCCTCAATTTGTTTAACGAGACGAATGGAGAAATAAACACTGTAATTTTCGATAGTTTGATATACATTACATTAGTTGGCAATACAGTGGATATTAACACCGCCACACTGGTAGAGGGTCAGAACACCGGTAAAATAACACTTGTTAAATCAGATTCTTTGCGGTTGGCCTTATACAACTTACCCACGATCATTGAAGAAATAAGAAAACAAGAGTTTTTAGATCGATCGGATATAAGCGACAAATTAACAACCTTCCTATATAGCCATTATAATTATAGAAATATGGATAATAGTTATTCTTCCCATAAAGGAAAAATTGGTAAAACACATTTCACCTCCTTCAATAATCTCGACCTTCTGAACAGTATGACATTCGAAAATATGATGGACAATCGATTTTACCTTAATAATTTGCAGATGAACGATTTGAAGAATTTAAAAGAAGAGCTACAACTGATTGAGAAACTTATATTAAAAGAAATCTCTAGTGATTAATGGGCAATTGCTTAGTTGAAAAATATCCAA
Organism: uncultured Ohtaekwangia sp.; assembly: GCA_964349405.1. Lineage (GTDB taxonomy): Bacteria > Bacteroidota > Bacteroidia > Cytophagales > Cyclobacteriaceae > ELB16-189. Next base: position 61,143 of record CAYGGY010000016.1, read on the forward strand.
TATTATTTCAACTGCAACCTCTCCTAGCTAGGCGAAATTTATCGCAACGGACGACACAGCTGAAAAATTAATGATAATGGATTCAGATTACCAATCCATTTAAAGCTAATCCCATCCACCATTAGCCTGAAGTCTCTGCACCACTTTAAACGCTTCTTTCTGCACTTCAATCACATCTACTTTGGCCACCCGGTTGATCGGAAAACTTTTATCGGCAGGCCATACTTCAATATGCTGTGGTCTTTTATAAGCCGCAATACTTTTGCAATGTTCCATCAAGTCATCAACAGGTATCGTCATGCCTGGCTTGAGTTTCACAAAAACAAAAATGCCTTCATCAAACATTTTGTGTTTCACGCCAACGGCCACGGCTTCGGCAACAGTGGCATTCATCAAAAGATGATTTTCAACTTCGGTTGGAAATACCTGATAACCTTTTTGTTTAATCACAAATTTTCTCCTTCCATTTAGATACAGTGCATGGTATCCGTTCATCTTTTTAAAATATCCTAAGTCACCAGTGTAAAGCAGTCCCTCCTTAGAGATGGTGGCGTTGGTAGCTTCTTGGTTGTTGTAATATTCGAGGAATACAATTGGTGGATGATAACAAATCTCACCATTCTCACCAATAGCTACTTCTTTGCCAGCCGTGCCATCAGGGTTCATTGGTTCCCTTACCGTAACTTTAGCTAAGTCCTCAAAATAACGCCCTACCTGTCCCGACATTTCTTCCGGTGAAATATCCGGTGGAGTGAAGGTGACAAAGCCCGCACTTTCCGTCATACCCAACCCGGTGGAAACATTGGGTGCCATCTTATATAATTGATGAAGGAAGTTGACGTCCACCGAAGAGCCGGCATAGATGGCATGGGTTAGACTGCTGAGATTAAATTGATCGTAGTTGGAATGAGCCCAAAGCATTCTGTATTGCGTTGGGATTTGGCCAACGGTTGTTGCTTTGTATTTTTCAATTGCTTTTAACGTCTCTTCAACAGAAAAAGCTTTTAAAATAATAGCTGTTGATCCTGTATACATCGGGGTCATGGTACATTCAGTCAAACAACCAACATGACTCACCGGAAGGTTGACCAACATGCGGCCGTTCATCGCGCCATTGCTGCCACGCGCGATAATTTCATTTTGTACGATTACGTTCTCGTGACAAAGTACCGCAGGCTTTGGCGAACCGGTGGTGCCCGTGGTAAAGATGATGATAGCAGGAGTTCTTTTATCTATTTGAGCAAAAGCCTTCTCCAATTTTCCGTCAGTCACATCTTTTATCTTCAACTCGATCAGTTTTTCCCTAGCCATGAAATCCTGTAAACTTATCGCACTGCTAACTACTTTATCTTTTTCTTCGGGAGGCACAACCTGAATCACCTGTTTTATGTACGAACAATTTTCTATTGCATAAGAAGCGATTTGGCTAAAGTCTATGGTAGGTGTTTTGCCATGAGTAAAAAAAAGTTTGGGTTCGATTTTGTCAAGGTCTCTTTTTACTTCGTGGTCTTTCAACCGCAAATCAATGGGAGCAAAGATTGCCCCGATCTTAAGGCAAGCATAACACAAGGCGATGTGTTCGGGTATGAGTACCATTTGAGTGGATATCCTGTCGCCTTTAACTATACCTACATCCATCAACTTCAACGCGAAGAAATCAATCAGTTCGTTAAATTGTTTATAGGTTACTTCTCTTCCATCTTCGTGTTGAATGAACGCAACTTTGTCTGGTGTTTGTGTGGCCCACTTGTTGATGTAATCGTTGAGCCGGGGGAGTTCAGGAGTCCAGGGTTGGTTTTTCATAGTTATCTGATGGTTAAGTTTCCTGCTAATATGGATTGACCGGATTTGTCATTAGTCAAAAAAGAAATGTGTTTATTCTCGTGAGCAATTAAATTAACATGGAGCGTATTCGGTATCGTTAGCTTTCCAGTAAATTTTGATGAAATGGATTTGACACGGCTCGCATCACCACCCAGTTCTTTATTAATAATAGCCGTAACACTGCGGGCAAGGGTAGCTGTGCCATGATAGATAATGCCGGGCAGACCGATGGATCGGGCATAGTTTTCATCCGTATGTATCGGAGCAGATATGCCTGTACATCCATCATACATATAGGGTGCTGTTTTATCTATGTTAATCGATTCTTCCCACATCATAGAATCATGACGATCAGAATTATTTATATCAATGGGAGATTTCTCTACTACCTTGTCCTCGTCACAAGTAACCCCAAAAAGAATGCTGCTCACGTATTCTGTAATCACTTCCTCACCCTTCTCTGTTTGATACGATATTTTTAGTTGAATTTTTGTGCCCAGCTTATGTTTTTCCATTCCAATGATTTGACTGTTGGCAGTTAGTACATCACCTGTTGTTATGTTTTTATTGAATTCGATATGTTCATCGTAATGCACCATGCGGTTTCGTATTTCCAAAGAGAATCGCTTTGCCCAAACGTTATCTCTGTGTTGCAATATCTGCCAACTCATGGTTACCGGAAAAATTGGATGGGCACATGCATTGAGTGAATCAAAATAACGAGGATTATTATCACCGATAGCTGCAGCAAAATTGGAGACATCTCTAAACGAAACGTTAAATTGTTGAACCCCCGAGTAGAGGCCAACAACATCGGAACTTACATGCAATGGTTCTTTGGTCATGTTATTCTAATAATCAGCCTAGCGTTTCGTGTTTACACTCATTGGATATATATTGTTGTTCACCACTGGAATGAAGTGAGATTGTTGTTATTATTTAGTGCTTCTTAACAGCATATTAAAAGCTACCTGGCAGCTCCTCCATCAATCGTTAAGCAAATGCCACTTACAAAGGAAGCTTCATCCGAAGCAAGATAAAGATAGCCACTGGCTATATCATCGGGCACGCCCCATTTACCTAGCGGTATGTGTGCCAGGCTTTGGTTGCGCACTTCTTCAGGCATAGCATCGGTCATGGCCGTTTGAATGAAGCCGGGTGCTATGCAATTGGCAGTGATACCAAATCTACCTAATTCCAACGCCCACACTTTAGTCATGCCGATGATGGCAGATTTCGTAGCCACATAGTTGGTTTGACCATAGTTGCCGCGGATGGCTACATTGGAAGCGGCAGAAACAATACGTCCATAGTTTTGTTCTTTCATGATCGGGGCAACGGCCTGGGTGCAGTTGAACACCCCGGTAAGGTTTACCGAAATTACATCGTCCCATTCTTGCTTCGACATTTTTAGAAGTGTGCGATCTTTGGTGATGCCTGCGTTGTTGATAAGAATGTCAATTCGTCCAAAATGTCTTTTTGCCGCTTCAACAGCTTGTTGCACTTGCTCCTGATCGGTTACTGAAATTTTAGTGAAAGTAGCCTCGTGGCCTTCCTGATTCAACCGCGCTACTACTTCCTGTCCTTTATCAGTAATATCCCATAAAATAATTTTGGCTCCTTCTCTGGCAAAACGATTGGCGGTGGCCAGGCCAATTCCATTGGCACCACCGGTTATTAATGCAACTTTATTTTTTAACCTCATAGCCTTAGCCTCATCAATCTTGCGGTGAGGACTTGTTTATTTTAATGATGTAATATTTTAATATAAAAAGTGAACTCAATAAACTGCGGTAATTAATTCGCCTACGTATGCTGGCTTTTCTTCACCATCTACTTCCATCTTACAATCTATAAATATTTTATATCCACCTGAAATATCTTCTACGTTGACGATCTTGCCTGTCATTCGTAAACGGCTGCCGGATTTCACGGCTACCGGAAAACGGGCTTTGTTCAATCCGTAGTTGATGGAAGTGTGGGCTCCTTCAACTTCCAATAGTTCATAAAGAAATTTAGCAGCAAGCGATAAGGTGAGGTAGCCATGTGCGATCGTTTTTCCACCGGGCATTTGAGTTTTAGCGCGCTCTACATCCACATGTATCCACTGTTTGTCCTGCGTGACGTTGGCGAATTCATTGATCATCTCCTGTGTAATAGTAATCCACTCGGTAACACCAAGGTTGTGCCCAATATATTTTCTGATGTTATTGATATTAATCTTAAGTGGCTTTGAAATTTGCTGATCTTCTTGTCGAATAGAGGGGGTCACTTTATTGGCAATCGGGTCACCCTTTTCAAGTTTCAGGGTGCTAACTTTTACCACAGCCTTTCCAATTACTTTTCGATCCATCAAATCCTGCAAGGCCCGGTGCGCTTCTTCAAGCGAATAGATTTTATGAATGTGTTGGTTGATTTTTCCAGCGGTTATCCACGCGACCAGTTCGGCAAAATTCTGAGCGCTTTGTTGTGGTTCACGCTCAGCAAAACTTCCCCAAAACACGCCTATAATAGAACAGCCTTTTAGCAACGGTAGGTTAGCAGGAAAACTTGGGATTTCTCCCGATGTAAACCCTACTACCAGGTATCTTCCTTTCCACGCAATGGAACGCAATGCTTGCTCAGCCAGTTTTCCCCCCACGGGGTCATAGACTACATTCACACCTTTGTCGTTCGTTATTTCTTTTAAACGAGTGCGCAAATCTTCCTCAGTATAATTGATAACATAGTCAGCACCTTTTTCAAGACAGGTGTTTAATTTTTCTTTTGTCGAGGCTGCAGCAATAACCGTTGCGCCCATCAACTTGCCCAACTCTACAGCAGCCAGGCCAACACCACCGGCTGCACCCATAACCAAAAGTGTTTCGCCTTGTTTTAGTTGAGCGCGGTCTTTTAATGCATGGTAAGAGGTGCCGTAGGTATACAATGCGCCAGCTCCATCCACGAAATTAATTCCTCGGGGTAATGGAAAAACCCGGTTTGATTTTACAACTACCTGATCAGCAAAACCACCCCAGCCACAAAGGGCAATAACGTTGTCTCCAACCTTAAGTCGTTTAACATTTTCTCCAACCATTTCTACCACGCCAGATACTTCACCTCCCGGAGAAAAAGGAAGTGTAGGTTTGAATTGATATTTATTTTGAATGATGAGCAGGTCGGGGAAGTTGACCCCGCAGGCTTGCACGTTGATTAGGACTTCATCGGCCTGTGGCGTTGGCGATGGGATTTCTTTGATCGTTAATGAATCAGGCAGGCCAAAAGATGTACAAAGAAGTGCTTTCATCATTGTTGATTTATCAGCTTATATAATTAGACGTTTTAAACAGTGTGTTTAGTGATAAGCAAGATAAAATAAAATGGAGATTTCATTTTAAGAAAACGGGTTTCAGTTGTCACCGGACTTCAATCAGACGCAAAAAGCGTAAAGAAATACGCAAATGATTTATTAGCGGGCAAACCCAGCCAATAAGTTTGCTTAACTTCAAATAAGGATATTAAAACTTATTCGTAAAAAAAAATACTCTCCTATATCCTGAAACGTCATTATGAAAAAAAATACTCTTTCACTGCTATTGATTCTACTCGCCAGTTTAACCTATGCAAACATCCGCTTGCCAAAAATCCTGGCCGACAACATGGTGCTACAGCGCAACAAGCCCATTACAATCTGGGGTTGGGCTGATGCCAATGAAAAGATTGTAGCACAATTTAAGAAGCAAACTAAAGCCACGAAGGCTGATAAAAGTGGAACATGGAAGGTTGTGTTTGAATCGGAGCCTGAAGGAGGTCCTTTCCAACTTGTTTTGAAAGGGAAAAATACGATCACACTTAATAGTATTTTGATAGGAGAGGTTTGGGTTTGTTCAGGTCAATCCAATATGGAATGGCCCTTGCGCCTGGCCAATAATGCAGACGAAGAAATAGCATTGGCCAATTACCCAGTGATACGTCATTTCACTGTCAAGAAAAATATTTCCATTAAACCAGAAGACGATGTGAAAGACGGTGATTGGAAAACCTGCAACCCTGAAAACGCAGGTGACTTTACAGCGGTGGGTTATTTTTTTGCGCGGGAACTGTACAGCAAATTGAACGTGCCCATTGGCATCATCAATACTTCCTGGGGTGGTACACACAGCGAGACCTGGACCAGTAGGGTTGCCTTTGAAGGAAGTTCAGAATTTAAAGATATGATCGCTAACATGCCAGCACTGGATTTGGACGCGTTGCGAAAATTTAAAATTGATAAGTTGTACAAAAAATTGAAAGACCTGAACATCACGTTGCCTGCAACCGGAGAGGCCGAACGATGGAAGGATTTTTCATTCGATGACAACCAGTGGCCAGTGATGAAGTTGCCTACATGGTGGGAATCCATGGGACTTGAAGAATTAGATGGTAAGGTTTGGTTCCGCAAAACGATCAATATTAGGGCAGAGGATGCCGGAAAGGAAGCCGTGATTGAGCTAGGCCAGATCAATGATTCGGATGAAAGTTTTGTCAATGGGCATATGATTGGTTCAACTAAAAGCAAGGCAGACGATAAAAGAAAATATACAATACCGGCTGGCCTGTTGAAGGAAGGAAGTAATGTGATTGCAATACGGGTAGAAGATATCGGTAATGTTGGTGGTATCTATGGCGAGGCATCAAATCTTAAATTGACAACGAACGCCAACAAGATCATTCCATTGGCCGGTGATTGGAAGTATTATGTAGAGAGTGTGGTATTTGATAATCAGGCAATCAATCCTAACAGTTATCCAACTCTTTTATTTAATGGTATGTTGAATCCCATTCTCAATTATTCCATAGCAGGTGCATTGTGGTACCAGGGTGAATCAAATGCTGGCAGAGCATTTCAATACCGCTCTGCCCTTCCGCTCATGATCACGGATTGGAGACAACATTTCAAGCAAGGCGATTTTCCGTTTTACATTGTGCAGTTGGCCAGTTTCAATGCTGCTAATGGCAATAGTGAAAAAGGTAGTTCATGGGCCGAGTTACGCGAAGCTCAAACCATGACCCTAGCATTACCTAATACGGGCATGGCAGTTACTACCGATATCGGTGAAGCAAAGGATATCCATCCGCGCAACAAACAAGATGTTGGTAAACGACTTGCGGCTATTGCGTTTAATAAGGTATATGGACAAAACAATGTTTATTGCGGCCCGGCTTACCAATCGATGAACGTAGAAGGCAACAAAGTTAGATTGAGTTTTACTCATGTCGGAAGTGGGTTATTGATTAAAGACAAGTATGGATACCTGAAAGGATTTGAAGTGGCTGGCAGTGATCAGAAATTCTTTTATGCAAAAGCCTGGATAGAAGGGAATGAAGTTGTTGTTGCTGCAGATGCAGTTGCCAATCCTGTAGCTGTGCGGTTTGCATGGGCTGATAACCCGGAGGATGCCAATCTTTTTAATAAAGAGGGATTTCCAGCATTGCCTTTCCGCACCGACAATTGGAAAGGGATAACCGAAGAAGCAAAATTTAGAATCAACTAAACGATGTCTCCGAAGGGCACGAAAAGCAGATTGCTATTCAATCTTATTCTGTATGCGTTATCCTTTCAACTTGTTGCACAGCAAAAGGAAGTAGTCTTTAAAATAGTAATTAACGGAAAGGGTAAAATTATTACTGATCAAAGTCCCCCATATAGCAAGGGACAAACTATTACAGTTTCCTTTTATCCTTCGGGCGGAAACCAATTCATTTCAAAACCCGATGTGTTGGTAACTTCTCCAGGAGATTCTTTGTTCGGATGGGTTTTTGATCATTGGTCTGTTTCTCCATCCTCCAAGCAGGAACAATCCGGATTAGATAATCCGCTTTCAATCACGTTGAACAACGACACTACTTTTTATGTGTCTTTCATTCATCAGGGCACTGTGGCACATCTTACCGATGTTCAACATAATCAATTGATGAACTTACGTGCTGGTGAATATAAGGGATGGCAATCCATTTCACCGGAGCAACAAAGTGGCCTTTACTATAAAGCTGAAAATTATTTATCGGACTTCATAAATTATAATGAATTGTGGGGACAACCGGCCACGGTTTGGTGGAAGAACTTTAAAAGAAACGAAGCTCTTGGTTATGATTATTTAGGAGAGGGAGTTACCTGGTCGGGTTTGCATCTTACTGCATTGACATTGAAATACAGTTTGTTTCCTGATGATATTGAAACAACACAGGCCATTATAAGGGTACTTCAATCCATAGACAGAAATACATTGATAACAGGTTTTTCAGGACGCGTTGCCAGGTTTTCCGGCCCCACTGAAAACGAAGCCTATCATTGGTATTATAAGAATGTAAAAGTTGGTGCCTCCCAGGGCGTAGCACCTTATCAAGATATGACCTGGTTGGGCAAGCCCACACGCGACACACATACCGGGTTGTTCACCGGGCTTGCATCAGTCGTTACTTTGTGCAAGAACAATAACGAAATATTCGATTTAGCTAAAAAAATATCGGAGCGTGTGGTTGACCAATTGATTAAAGATAAATGGAAAATTAAAGGACAGCCCACGGGTTATTACGCGCCTAATGAAAAAAGTTTAAAACAATTACAGATGAGAGTGGCTTATGAAGTGAATCCGGAAAAGTATAAGGACTTCGAAAAGAAAATAGATGGATACAATTTGCGCCTCAACAAAGGAAAAAATCTATACAGCAATTTATACTGGGTGGAGTGGATGACGTGGGCCAGGGTCTTTGGTATTCTGATGTTGGAAAAGTCGCCACAGCATTTGGATGCATCATTGAAAAAAGTAAATACTCTGTTTGAACATAAAAAGATGTATTTCAATCCATACTATGTTGGGGTTACTTGTTATTTGAACAGTCTCACCAATCAAAAGTTGGTTAAGGACGAACTTAATAAAATTATGCAAGCCGAACTGGAAGGTTTATTGTTGGCTTATCCCGATGGAATAAAATGGAATCGGGAAGTCAATCTGTTTCAAGATCCCAGGTTTACTGTTCATAATGAAAAATTTGTTAAGGAAGCCGCGCTTCCTAATCAGGTATACAATGCGGATTTCAATGCCCAACGATCTGCTGCGAGAGGCAAGGGGGGAAGCAACAGGCAATCCTATCAGTTCACCAATTTTGATATGTATTTAACGTATTGGTTGGCGTGTGCGTCAGGTAGACTGAGCGTACCTAAATTAGAAAATTGAAAGGATTGAGGTTTGATTAACTGATCTTTACAGATCTCTTTGGTTGACAACAATCTGTGAATTGGAGTATTATGGGGTATATAGATTACTAACTGAACAGAGTTATCGTATAGATTGAAAAAAGATAAAAAGTAGCGACTACTAATCAAAAGTTACCTTCCATGGTTAGAGCCATCTGAATTTAGTTGTGGTGTGTAAGGCATGGTGAAGAAAAACGTGGCACCTTTCCCTTCTTCCGACTCTATCCAGATTTTTCCTCCCCACAATTGAATAAAGCCTTTGCAGATGGCAAGTCCCAGGCCGGTGCCTCCATATTTCTGATGAACATGTTTATCAGCCTGCCTGAACGGTTTAAAGATTGCTTCTTGCTTGTCTTTGCTTATGCCGATGCCGCTGTCGCGCACACTGAACAGCAAGGTATTATTTTGTAACTGGCATCCTAATTCAATGAATCCTTCGTGCGTAAACTTCAATGCATTGGTAAGCAAATTGTGGAGTACCTGATTCAAATGTTGGAAGTCGGCTACTACCACGTTCTCATTCCCTTTAAGTTCGTTGAACCATTTTAACTCGACCTTCCTATTTTGCAAGTGAAGGATGTTATCCTGATGAGAAGTTACTAATACGTTTAAAAAATCCTGCATATTGCCATTCGTAGGTACCGAAGACTCCTGGCCTGCTTCGATCTTGGAAATATCTAAAACGTCATTCACGATTGTCAATAAATCTTCACTACGCTGGCGTATCATGCGTGTAAATAGTTTTCGTTTTTCTTCAGGAAAGGATTGTTCCAGCAATTCAGAAAATCCCATAATGGCATTCATTGGCGTGCGAATTTCATGCGACATGTTGGCGATGAATGCTGATTTCAGTTGATCAGATTCTTCCGCTTTTTTCCGGGCTTCCTCCAGGCTTGCAATCAATTTTTTCTGATCGGTTATGTTTAGCATAATGGCAAAGAACCCGATTGTTATCCCGCTTTCATCGGCCATAGGTTGGCAGTTTATCTGTACCCAGAATTCTTCCCCGGTCTTGGTGTAGTAAATGATCTCACTGGTGAAAGGTTTCTGGTCTTGTACCATCTGTACTATATATTCCCGGGTACTTTCCGATGTATTCTTACCATGAAGAAAGCGATTAGGCCTGCTTCCTTTTATTTCATCTAATCGATAGCCTGTTGCTTTTTCAAAGCTGGCGTTTACCCATTCAATTTCCCAATCAATATTGGTGACGAAAACATAATTGGAGGTTTCCTTGGCCACTAAAGAAAGTCTTCCCAAATTTTTCTGATATTGTTTTATCTCCTTCGCGGAAGAATTTAAAAATAGGGAAGAGACAGAGGCAACAGCAAAAAAACTTTGCAACAATATTCGGGTATCTAACGGGTTTCCCATTTCAGCAAATGGACCAATGCCTCTTGATGTGGAATAGGCTGATGCTAACGAAACAAAAATAACAGCTAATATAGAAACGAAGGCATGATAACGTAAGGCGAGAAAGAACAGTAGAGGCAATGCTATAAAAGGACGGGAATGCACAAATAAGCGAGATACATTGTTCATATTACTTACGTAATGGAAAAGAACAAACCAAAACAGGAGGAACATAATGAACGTCACAACCTCCCTTTTTGAAATTTCCTTGCCTTTCAAATCCGTGAACGCAAAGACTAATGGTGTAAAAAGAAGAACTCCAACCAGATTGTCCCCATACCACGAAACCCAATGTCTAATAAATACGGTTAATTGAAACTCAGTGGTAAAAAAATCAATAACGAATGCACTTAATCCCGAGCCAATGGGTGAAATCAATGCGGCCACTGCGATAAAGATAAACGTCTCTTTAACAGAACTGAGGTAATTGCCCGAAGACCATTTTTTTAGCAGATGATACCCTGTCAGGGCCTCCAGCGTGCGTGCAGAAGCATAGGATAGGACTACAGTAAGATTGACTCCTAAATGTTCGGGTTCAAACAAGAAATTACTGGGTGTAAGTAACAACGAGCCGATTGCCACTCCAGGCCAAACAGACCTCCCCATAACCATCAATAACCCCAGCATCAAACCTGGCGGTGGCCAGTAAAAAGGGAACTCCTTATGGCTATTGCCCATCTGAAGTAAGTAGTCATCAAACGTGCTACTGAAGAAGAGAACATTCAGATGGCCGGCCACATAATACACTACCGCCACAAAAATTATTTTGGCAACATGGTTAGTCTTATCTGAAAAGGGGAGATTAAAGGAGGGTAAAAGCATCAGTAGTCTAGAACTAAGTCATAAATTAAATTAATTTGGAAGGATACAATATTGATTCATATGAATTTTTATGGCTTATGTATTAAAACCAGCCGTTTTCAAGGATAATTATAACGCTGACGTCTGCCTTTAAAATCTAATTTAACGTTCCTTCTGAAGGATAAATTCCAGAAACGTATAAAAAAGCAAAGAAGCACCAGTTTTTGGTGCTTCTTTGCTTTTATAAATAATGGCTTAAGCTATTTACTTAAATCCCGATAAAACAATTCCTTTGCTTCGATGCGCATCCCTGGGTTGTGGCATTGGATAGCAAATTGGCCTTTTTTGAATTCATCATCATCATAAGTCATAACCAGTTGATCATTAACCCAAATTTGGATGTGTTTACCCACTGCCATTACGCGCATTGAAAACCATTCGTTGTCCTTGGTTAGCAAAGCAGTGGCTTTTCCTGTAGGGGTTCCGGGTTTCCACAGCCATCCTGTATGCGCTTCCTGAATATGACATATTTGTGCTTCATAGCCTTCGGGGAAACCATTTGGATTATCTTTTGGAGGATTGGCTCTAAAATAAAGTCCACTGTTGGCACCTTTGCCTTGATCAATGATCCGGAACATTCCTTTTACCTCCAGGTCAGTCAATTCTGGTCCACCATAAATGTGGCCGCGGTCACCATCACCAACAAGCATCCCGTCTTCAACACGCCAGCTCGCTTTGTCGCGGATAGTCCAGCCGGTAAGATCTTTTCCATTAAAAAATGAGATCCACTTTGATTTTTTGCTGCTTGCTTGCCCCATTGTATTTAACGTGACACTGAAAAGGGCACATGCCACTGTCATTAATAAGATTATTTTTTTCATGATTGTTTTTAGGTTGATGGTTTGTCTAAGCTATCACTTCTTTTTTCTTTCCTGCGTTCACTAAAAAACCAAAGGCGGCTGCGGTGAAAAACATAAGCAGACTGTACATCGTTGGTGGCACACTCATCGCAGAATTATTAATGGCATTCAAAGCAATGTAAATAGCCAAGGTGCCATTATGAATACCGATCTCCATGCCAATGGCTATAGCCTGTTTCTTTTCTACTTTGAAAAGCATAGGCAAGTAATAACCGGCCATTAAACTTAAAATATTAAAAAGAAGGATGGGCACACCCAATCGGGCGAAGTAGTCAATCAGCACTTGCTTCTCGCGTATGGTGACGGACACAATGATGAGCACCAATAATAGGGCAGATACAATTTTTACGGGCTTCGCCATTTTGTCGGCAAACTGAGGTGCTTTGTTTTTTATTAGCATTCCAATGGCAACCGGAAGCAATACAATCACAAATACTTCCACCACTTTACTGAAGGGCATGGGCACATATTGCCCGGCACCCATAAAATATTGCAACGAGAAATTTACAATGAAGGGCAAGGTGAAAAGAGTCAGTACACTATTGACGGCAGTAAGGGTGATGTTCAACGCCACATCACCATTGGATAGGTAACTGTACAAATTAGCAGTGGGACCACCCGGTGAAGTGGCCAGTAGCATCAGCCCTACACATAACTCAGGACTAAGTCCGCTCATGATGGAAATAAGAAAACAAACCAGTGGTAATAACAACATCTGGCACACCAAGGCAATAGTAATTGCCTTCGGGTATTTGGTAACACGTTTGAAGTCATCCAGCGTAAGCGATAAACCAAGCCCGAGCATAATGATGCCCAATGCGACAGGAAGAAAAAGTGTTGTGGCGGCAGATTGTTGCATACTGTTTTTGTTAATGGAATTTTATGATTTCTCTACAAGTCAGTTTTTCACGTACATGCAATTTGTTCCTTTTGGAGAATATATCACTGCGCTTGATGCGTATTTTTAGGTGCATATTACAACCAGAAAATGTGACAAATCAAGACGTAGTTTGACTCCTGTCACAGGTAGGTGTATTGAATGGATGCATCTTATTTGAATATTGCCTTTGCGCAAATCCCGAATTCATTAACGCAAAATGCAGATGATCCTTAGCTCGTAATTAACTACTTTTCATGTGTTAATATTTCGTATCTATGGCTACATGGAATTCGCTCAATCAGATTATTATCCTATTGTGTGATTGTAGATTATAGCTCGTTTCACGGATAAATTATTTTTGTTATGCTCATAGGGGATGGTAAAATGATTTAAATTCTTGTGTGCAAGCATTTTGATTAGACAATTTATAAAGTATCAATGCGATGATCAAACGTTAAAAAAAATATACTAAACCAATCAGAGAATATGCCTTTAAAAAAGAAAACAGTTCCGACTACCGATGAAATATCAAGGAGACGATTTATAAAAAATGCAGGTGCTGCAGCAGCGGCCTTCTCCATTATTCCCAGGTTTGTGCTGGGTGGTAATGGATTCGTTGCACCCAGTGATACGCTGTATGTTGCCGGTATTGGTGTAGGAGGAAAAGGGAAAAGCGATTTGGCGGAAATGGCGAAAAGTCCTAACGTAAAAATTGTTTCCCTCTGCGATGTGGACGACCGGCAAGCCGTAAAATCCAGAACGGATTTTAGCAAGGCCAGTTATTACAAAGATTACCGCGTGATGTTGGACAAAGAGAAACACATTGACGCCTGTACGATATCAACCCCCGACCACACCCATGCGGTAGCCACGATGGCCGCTATTGTAAGGGGCAAGCACGTATACGTTCAAAAACCTTTGACACATGATATCTATGAAGCGCGAATGCTCACGGAAGCAGCGCGGAAACACAAAGTGGTTACTCAAATGGGCAACCAGGGTGGATCAGGAAATGATGTGCGCACTTCAAAAGAATGGTACGATGCAGGATTGTTGGGAGATGTATTTAAAGTAACCTGTTGGACGAACCGTCCGGTATGGCCACAAGGAATACCAACGCCTACGGGCAAATTTGAAATACCTAAAGAACTTGATTGGGATCTTTGGTTAGGCCCTGCAAAAGCGATCGATTATAATCCGGCCTATTTGCCAGGCCGCTGGAGGGGATGGTTGAATTTTGGCACGGGAGCATTAGGAGACATGGCATGTCACTTCCTGGATCCTGTTTTCCGGATTTTGCCAATTGCTAATCCAACTGAAGTAGAATGTAGTGTTAGCACCGTTTGGAGTGATTATTGGCAAGAGACTTCTTTTGTTGATAGCGGTCCTGTTTCTTCAATCATTCATTTTAAATATCCAGGTAAAAATGGAAAGCCTGACATTAAACTCACCTGGATGGATGGAGGATTGCGTCCTGAACGACCAGAGGAATTATTGCCTGGCGAACCGATGGGCAATTCGGATGGCGGTGTAATCTTCGAAGGCACTAAAGGCAAGATGATGGTTGATTGTTATGGTGAAAATCCACGATTGCTTCCCACTCGACTAATGAAAGAAGTAGCGTTGCCGCCACAGACATTAGCACGTGTTCCGGAAGGACATTATTTGCAATGGGCGAATGCTTGTATGAAAGGATACAGCACCACACCGGCAACCAGCTCACATTTCGACTATGCGGGACCATTCACAGAAAGCGTATTGATGGGTATTCTTGCCATAAGGAGTTACAACATTAAGGTGGGAGATGATTACCCTGGAAGAAAAAAACTTCTTTGGGATGCCAAGAGTATGAAGATCACCAATTTTGATGAAGCCAATGCTTTCGTGAAAAGAGAATATCGAAGTGGATGGAGTCTTTGATTTTATTACTATTTAAATGGAATCAATTCCTTTTATCAGTTCTAATTCTTACGTAAGCCTATAGGCTTTGTAAAAAACGGAGTACTAACGTTAAGAAATGCAGTAGGTAACGCTACTGCATTTCTTATTATGTTTTTCGATTTTAGCACCTGTCTGTTATGTCTTTTAGATCCCTATTTGGGGATGATAATTTCGTTCTATCAGAGGTGGCCTGCATAAAATATTTTTCATCCTTTGTAAAAGCCTGAGAAGTTAGCCTGCTCAATCAATCATTTTATCTTACAAAGACGCAGCATGCGTAAAGAAATACGCAAACCTTTAAAGGGTTGGATAAGTCAAGTTCATAAGTTTGCTGTATCTTGAATGACAACATCAGTCGATTGATGAAATGGATAAAAACTTCGTGTACCCAAAAGCAAAACATTTAGAGAGGGCAGTACCTCCTGAACTCAAAATCATTAACAGATGAAAAAAATTTTTAAAGTCCTCGGTTTATTATTGCTCACCACAATTGTAGGATTATTGATCTGGGCATATTTTAATATGAAAGACCGGAACCCCGGTTATAAAGCAGATATAAAAATCATCAGTACAAAATCATCAGCTTTACATGCAGGTTTTGCTGCGTTACCGATTACACCAGAAGTTCCTGATCGTTGGACAGATAAAAATGGGGACTTTGAATATCGTTCAAAAGACGGAGATACTTTCGAGGATGGTAATGGTAATGGTGTTTTTGATCCGGTTTGGATGGCAGGTTTTAGTGGAGGTAGGGCGGCCAACGGAATTCATGATGACCTTTGGGCCAGAACGATGGTGATTGATGATGGTACTACGCGGATAGCGATTGTGGTGCTCGATGCCATCGGCTACATGAATGATGATGCGATTGATATTCGGTCACGCATTCCCCAGGAGGCGGGAGTTACTTACACCATTATTGCTTCCACGCATGATCATGAAAGCCCTGATCTTTTAGGACTCTGGGGCGACACTCCTTTTAAAACAGGCATCAATAAGTCATATATGGAGTACGTGAAAACCCAGGTGGTGAACTCCGTGGTAACGGCTGTTAAAAATATGCGCCCCGCCCGGTTATCTATATCGGAGGATCTTACGGGTGCTATTCCATTGGTAAAAGATACACGAAAGCCAGAAGTCTTTGATTCCGGATTGAGATTAATCAAAGCGATTGATACTGAAAATGGCAACATACTTGGCTCACTGATTTCCTGGGCCGATCATCCTGAAACATTATGGAGTGATAATTTATTAATCTCCTCAGATTTTCCTCACTATGTGCGTGAAGGCGTTGAGAAAGGAGTTTTTAATGGTGACAGTTTAGTGAAGCAAGGCATCGGTGGTGTTGCGGTTTATATCAATGGCGCTATTGGCGGATTGATGACAACGCATCCGAGCTTACCTGTAGAAGATCCTGCTACCCATGTGGAATATAGTGAACCCACGTTTGAAAAGACGGAGGCACAAGGGAAGCAATTGGCATTGCTTGCGTTGAATGCGATGGAGAAATCAGTTGATGAAATTGACACAGCGGGAATTTCGCTCATTGTCAGAACGGTTTTTTTTCCGATTGACAATAAAATGTTTCAACTCGGTACAGCAATAGGGACCATAGCTCGCGGTACTACCGGTTGGATGAAAGCGCGTTCGGAAATTTCTGTATTCAACATCGGGCCGCTTTCGTTTGCTACCATTCCTGGCGAAGTTTATCCGGAAATTATCAATGGTGGTGTAGAAGCTCCCGATGGTGGTGACTTTGGTATTGAGCCAGTTGAAGTGCCCTCCGTAAGGGAGATGATGACGGGTAAATATAAATTTGTATTTGGCCTTGCCAACGATGAGATAGGATACATTGTTCCCCGAAGTCAATGGGATGCTGAAGCACCTTTTACCTATGAGAAACCGGATCGTCCATATGGAGAAGTAAATTCATTTGGGCCAGAAACGGCTCCTCTATTACATAAAAATATGAAGGAACTGCTGAAGGAATTAAATCAATCGAAATAAAAAAATCTAACTCTCCAAAAGTTTTAAACTTTTGGAGAGTTAGATTAATAAATCGTAAGCCATGAAATCCAAAATAATTAAACGAGTTCTTTATAGTCTGCTACTGTTGCTCATCGTGAGTTGCTTGTTGATGCTCACCCCAAGAGCGTATTCGGTTTTGTTTCCTGGTAAGCCTCCGATGGGTTATCATTTTCTTACTACTTCCTATCTCGCTATAATGATTGGGTTGGAAGATCTCATCAATAAAAGCCCTGATGTTCCTGAAAATATTGAAGCAATTAAAAACATCGAATACAAAACTATTGATGGGAAGTCACTTCAGTTGGATATCTATAAACCCAAAAACAGTAAAGAGGAATCAGCACCCTTATTAGTTTTTTTGCATGGAGGTGGATGGTATAAGGGTGATCGTGCCGACATGCTTCCCTTCCTGGTAGATTTTGCCAAGCGTGGATATATCACCGCTACGGTTTCATATCGCTTTGGCCCATACCCACAATGTATTGAAGATATTTCTGATGCTGTGAATTGGTTTTATAAGCATGGAGAAGAATATGGTTATGATCCCGACCGGATTGCATTGGTAGGTGGTTCCGCAGGCGCACACATCGCTATGATGGTAGGGTATGGATGGAAAAATAAAAATGCGGTTAGCGATAGTGTCAGCAATCCTGAAATCAGTAATCATCACATCAAAGCGGTTGTCAATATTTTTGGTCCGGTAGATTTGACCACCGATTTTGCGAGGCAGCGTCCGGAGCCACGTAATTTTATCGGTAAATCCTACGAAGAGGCTCCTGAACTTTATAAAGAAGCATCACCGCTTTACTATGTTGATAAGAATTCTCCGCCTACCATGACCATTCAGGGAACGTCAGATGAGTTGGTGCCTAACAGTCAGGCAGATCAGTTAAAGGAAAAACTTGACAGCGTGGGAGTGCCGTGCATAGATTATCGTTTCCCCTTATGGCCACATGCTATGATTGTGGTTCAGCGGGTATATGATTATTGTGATCCGAGGATGAATGATTTTTTTGAAAAGTATTTGAAATAACGAGTCATCAGAAATCTAAATAACCAGTTTAAGAATATGACCAAGCAGCATTTGATCCCGGTAATAATACTAGTGACATTTTTTTTCTTGTCGGCTATTACTCCGCCTGATAATGCAAAACAGAAAAACCAAACGTGGGCAGAAGAACTTGGTTTCCCGAAAGGCAAGAAAGTATTACTTCTTCACATGGATGATATTGGTATGTGCCCCGAAGCGAATGAGGCTGCCATTCGCTACATCGAGAACAATCACATCATGTCTGCTGCGGTGATGATGCCTTGTGCTAATGCAACGTCATTTATAGGGTGGGCAAAGGGTCATCCTGCAGCTGAAGTGGGGTTACATCTCACGTTAACCAGCGAGTGGAAAAACTATCGGTGGTCACCTGTATCCGTTGCCGCAAAAGTACCCGGTTTGATTGATCCGGATGGAAAGATGTGGCATGAAGTTCCTGATGTGGTTGCTCATGCTTCTGCTCAGGAAGTGGAAATAGAAATTCGTGCACAGATTGAAAAGTGCCTGGCGTTGGGCTATCGACCAACTCATATTGATACGCACATGGGAACATTATATGGCTCGCCAGCATACACCAACGTTTTTTTTAAAGTGGCTGAAGAATATCATATTCCGGCTAATGCAATAGACTTATCGGTGCCGGAAGTGGCACACCAGTTCAAACAACAAGGCTACCCTATTAATCAAGATATGATAGACCTTGCAGCCAAATACCGTTTGCCTAAGTTGGATAATTTTACCAGTGTGCCGGCTGGCCCTACCTATGAAGAAAAGCGCGCTAATTTTTTAGCGTTAGTAAAATCGTTAAAGCCGGGATTAACGGAAATTATTTTTCATCCATCGTTGCAAACTGAAAACTTACGATCCATCACGGGGTCGTGGCAGCAACGCGTTTGGGAAGCCGACTTATTTGCTGACCCAGTGGTTCATCAATTCTTCGATATGGAAGGGATTGTTATCACGAACTGGAAAGATATTATGAAACGGTTTGAAGAGAGAAAATAAAAACAAACGTTCTCCTAAAAAAAATAGGTACAGATGAAACGATTAGGAATTATTTTGGGTGTAATCCTGCTGTGTGTCTTTTTGATTTTATTCCTGAGTACTTCCTATGTTAAAAGGGAATCCTATTTCAATGAAGGTTATTATAAAAATACGATTGCCCGAATGGATAGCATTAACTCTGCAAGAGTTACCGTACATGACTCCATCCAGGCAGGTTTTGCAAAAGCTAGTATAACACCCCGTTTACATAATACAGAAGATAATTATTCAGAAGGAAAATTTATCCAGCTTCCACTTGCCGGATTTGGTGCGCGTAACGGCAAACCGGCCACCGGCATTCATGATAGTGTTTTTGTAAAAGCAGTTGCGCTTAAAGTTGGGTCACAAACAATTGTTTTTGTGGGTGCCGATTTACTCATCATGCCACCCAATATTATCGATTCCGTAACAACACTTCTTTCCAGAAAAGGAATTCAACGGGAGCAAGTCTTTTATTCGGCCACGCATACGCATTCAAGTGTTGGAGCGTGGGGGAGTGGTTATGTGGGTGAAATGTTTTCCGGTAAAGAAAATATAAACGTGGAAAGATGGCTTGCGCTTCAGATTTCAACGGTTGTCATTAATGCAGTGGCAGATCTTCGACCTGCGCGAATCGGTACAGGGAATTTTACTGTTGGTGCCTATACGAGTAACCGTTTGATCGGTAAGTCGGGTAACAAGAACAATGATTTCAGTTTTATCAGCCTTGAGCAAATTGGACATAAGAAAGCGATCATCGGTTCCTACTCGGCACATGCCACAACAATGGGCGCAGACAATTGGGAAATCAGTGCCGATTATCCGGGTTATTGGGAACGGAAAATGGAAAAAGCATCCGTTGATTATGCCTTGTTTTTTGCTGGTTCGGTGGGAAGCCAAAGTCCGGCAGGAGGGAAGGGTGATGGTTTTGACAAAGCAAAATTTATTGGTGAGGCATTGGCTGACAGCTTGAATGCTCGTTTGTCACAAACTGTTTTAAAAGATACAATAACATTTTCATCTCTCTCATTAAAAATGCAATTGCCGGAATATCATATACGGTTAACAACAAAAATTAATTTGACTACCGCATTAAGTAAAAAATTATTACCCCTGTCCGACAAGGTGTATTTGCAAGTCGTGAGGATTGGGAATATGATTTGGATTACCACGCCATCTGATTTCAGCGGAGAGTATGCGCTTCAATTGAAAAATTCTCTTGCCGCTTATGGTTTCAATGCTAACGTTACCAGCTTCAATGGAAGTTATGTAGGCTATATTGTTCCGGGCCGGTATTTTTATCTTGACGAATATGAGCCAAAACTCATGGGTTGGTTTGGTCCGAACATGGGAGAATATACGATGGATTTAATCCGCCAACTTTCAAGGGTCATCACGAACACAGATAATATTTAATCAGATAGCAACATGGTTAAGAAAATAGTGAAATATTTGTCGCTCTCCGTTTTAGGATTGTTTCTGATTTTGCTATTGTATTTATTTTTTCCCGGCCTATGGCATCGATGGGTAACCTATCCGCGGTTTGAAAAGCAGGTGAATGAATTTCAACAACGAAGAAAGGAACCAGAGATGCTAACCAAGCTAATGACGTATCGTGGTATACTCCATGCTCATAGCTTCTGGTCGCACGATAGTGAAGGAACATTATCCGATATAATCCCGGCAGCAAAACAAGTTGGTATTGATTTTATTTTTCTTACGGATCACGCACACGGAAACAGCGATACAATTCCACGCGGGTTCAAAGGTTACTTTGATGACGTGCTGATTGAACCAGGCACCGAAAGGCAAGGTTTCTGCGCGTGGCCGCTGGACTCTGCTATCATTGATTGGAGTTTAGATAAAGACACGGTTGTAAAAAACATTGTTACAAAGGGAGGAATCATCTTTTATGCCCACAGCGAAGAAGATCATAATTGGAACAATCCGTATTACCAGGGGATGGAAATTTACAATATCCATACCGACACTAAAGATGAATCGTTGCTTCCGCACATCTTTAACTTCATCGTCAATGGAGATAAGTACCGCCAATGGGCCATGCGCGAAATGTTTGATGAACAAACTTCCATTCTGGCGCATTGGGATTCATTGAACAGGAAGCGAAAGATTGTAGGATTCTCTGCCGTTGATGCCCACGAAAACCAAAACATTCGCGCGCGTTATTTAAAAGATGGCCGGATCGAATGGCTTGGTCCTAATGCCAACGCGATTGATACCGTGGAACTGAGTTTCAAGAACCGATGGTTGTTTAATCCACCGGATGAGAATGGATGGATTTTCAAATGGATGATTGATACCTATGCCACCAGTTTCAATGATGTTACCAATTATGTATTGGCAGACACTTTATCGGTGTCTTCATTGGGAGATCATATAAAGAAAGGAAATCTGTTTATTGCTTTTAAAAGCCTCGGTGACGCAAAAGGATTTATGTTCTGTTCAAAAAATGAGAAAGGTGAAGTAAGTGGTATCCTCGGTGATTCTGTTCAAGTGGCGCAATCGAAATCTTTACATGCCGTTTCTCCATTACCCGGACAGTTCAGACTTATTTATAACGGCAAAATAATCCAAGTTTCATCAGATGATCAGTATGAATACAAATGGTTAGAACCAATGGAGAAAGGATTATATAGAATAGAGATGCATATTAAATTGAATGAGGAATTTGTGCCCTGGGTTTACACTAACCCGATTTATGTTTATTGAGACTCTCTTTCCAAGAGGAGTCTCGCTTCGGACTCTGCAATTGAATATATTAAAAACAGTTGGTTTTATTTTTACACAATCTTGACAAGCGAAGACTCCACTTCAAGGTGGAAATAAACAAAACTAAAATTGAGAGAAAGAACAGTTAATGAGTTCGTTCCTTAATCTTTTCTCATTGTTGCATTCTTAACAATGGGTTTTGCCCAAAAGCTGATGCTGAGTATGTATAACAAGGGAAGAAATAAAATCAACATACCAGTCTGCAATCCAATAAGGTCTTTGAGTTTTCCGATCAATAAAGAAATGATTGCGCCACCGGCAATGCCTGTGCAGAGAATTCCGGCAAACGATCCATGAAATTTTGAAACGCTATTAAGGGCGAGTGAAAAAATAATGGCGTAGGTAACCGACAAACAAAAACCAAGTGCAGGAAACCCAAACAAGGCAACCTGTGCATTGCCGAACAAGGTAAAGGCCAATATGATGATGGCTGCGATAGTAAAAATCCGTAACACGATTTTACTATCCATCACTTTTAATAGGGCCATGCCCGGTATGCAACCTACTGTCATCATTCCCCAGAACAAACCTACCGTTTTGGATCCTTCTGCTTCCGGCTTGAAGCCATGATACGTCCTGAGGAATTCAGAGATCCAGTTGGCAATACCTTGCTCAGTACCTACATAACAAAATATTCCAACGAAAAACAGGATAACATTTTTCTGTTTAAATAATTCCATATGGGTATCCCATGCGCCAACCGTTTCATCTTCGTTTCGAACCACCTTTGGAATGGGAGAAATCAGAATGATCGTGATCATGAGAAAACTAACAAAACTGAAAATCCAATAAATAGATACCCAGGATAACGCATCAGGCGTTACCGATGAAATTATGGAAATCATGATCCCTTTATCAAGAGATGGTTCACCTAGTTGCGTAACCAGGTAAGAGTACACAGACGGACTTAGAAAAGAGGCGGCCCCGAAAACCAACTGTGCAAAAACAGAATTGAATGCAAAATTCTTTTCGCCACCCACCACCCTCAGCAGCGGATAGATGATCACCTGAAGGAGCGCCATGCCACAACCAATCAGAAATAACGAACCTAAAAAAACAGGAAAAGAAGGGAACATAGAGAAGAGCAATGCACCGGTGAGGGCCAGTATCCAGGCAAAGGTTAAACTTTTCTTTTCGTCATATTTCTGAACGATCATTCCCGAAGGAATGGACATCAATGCATAGGCTATGAAAAATGAAAAGGGGAGTAACCCGGTCATCGTTCCATTTAATGAAAAACTATCACTGACATTTGGATTGATAGCGCCAAGGATATTGGTCAGAAAAGAAATCGCAAAAAAGATTACGAATATGAGTGTGACCAGGTAGAAATTTATTTTCACGGTTTAGTTTTAAGGATATAAAAATAAAGAATTATAACAAGAAAGAGGCAACGATTTAAGGTTAGTAATCATTCACACCTATAAAACCGGATAACACAAAGATTTGCATTAGGCATAACAACAGGGTTCCGATGGAAGAATAATTTCATAACTTATTAGTTGAAACATACACACACGCACCCTAATTACACCAGTACCCATTTACTTGACTGCCCTTTCCTGCAAGTACGGGATAATGATGTCATTTTTATATTCTTCGGTTCCATCATAGGTAATGGTTACTACGGGTATTCCTGTAATCCGTTTGATTTGATTCGTCATTGCTTCTGTTACCAGCGATGGGCAGCAATAGGAAGGATTCGTTTGAACGAATAATGCGGTGTCCGGGTATCGCTCCATGATATAGAATATTTTAAGAATGTTATCATACGATTCTCCACCGAGATGAGGATTGATGTTAAACTTGGTGAGATGTGCTTCTAATTTCTCGGAATCAATTTCGTAAGGGCTACCAAGATATTTTATAAAAGGTCGGTAATACCGATTCTCAATCCATTTCAGGCTGGCCATAATCAATCGTAATTGCATCGCTTGAAAATAATCACCGCGGTCCACCCACCTGCGTACTACATTGTCCCTATTTATTTTAACATAATCGGAATACGGTATCGTGATTACTTCTCCGCCTGCGTCTTCAATGGCTTGGTTAAGATCCTGATTCATAATATCATTATCACACACATAGAAGTCTCCGAAGAGAGCCACTTTGGGTCGATTTCCTTCCGTACGCGGTATTTCATCAAATAAAGCAACCGCTTCATTCACGGTTTTCTCCATGTCTTGGTTTCCGAGAAAAGCCTGTTCTAATAATTTTATGCTTGCTGTGATCACCTCATTGGTTTGCCCTTTGTTTAACTCATAAGGTCTGATTTTACAGCCAAGCCTTCGTATCAGGCCACCGATCATGTAAGCAAAGTACGCGTGGTAACAAGCGCTCAATGAAATATCAAGATGTGAGATAGGTCCGCAGTAGACATGTGCTTTTTCCAATCCATTTCCTTGGTTCTCTAAAACGCTTTTAATGAATTGGGGGTAGAGACGGATGTTGCAACTCAGCTTACTATCGAGCATGAAGAGCATGGTATTGGCCGGGTCAAGGTGATGTTCATTGATGTATTCAATAAATTCCTGGGCGATAATGTTTACCGGAAGACATTGCCCCGTATTATGTGCCATACTTTTTTTAATGGTAAGTGAATTGGCATTCATGATGCGTGCATCGATGCCAATCCGTTTCAGGTTGGCTGCCAATAAAGGCATTACGATAGGATCCCATCCAGGCATTAAGAAAATTTTATTTCCAATGTTGGTATTAATGTCGGGCAATATTTTTTGATTATTGATTTTCTGTTGTGGCCCAGACAAGGCAGCATGATTTTTAAATGAACGCACAGCGGCTTCAACCCGCGTTTCATAACCTACATTCGAATCGTGTTCATCAATTTGAAGGATCAGGTAAGGCTTATTTGATTCGGTAAGAATTTTCTTAAAATATTCAATAATAAAAGAGTCGGGTGCACATTTAAATGCGCTGATCAATACCGGATAAAGTTTTGGTGTGCGTGCAATGATGCGCGTTGTTTCCAGAATTTTTGAGGCATAATACCAAGGCACTTTTTTTAATAATGTTTCTACCTCCGCAAGTTCCGTCTCATCAGTGGGTAGCATATCCTGGTAAAATGTTTTGATCCCTAATCCATTGAAGATGTCCGGGATCCCTTTATTTAATTCTTCAGACAACACAACATAGGGTCTTCCCAATAAGACAACCGAAAAGTTGTCATCCGCTTTGAAATGTTGATTGAACAAATCGGTTAATTTCTTTTTTTGATTGTGATACTGTGTGAACGCTTTTGTCAAAGACGAATAAATGGAAGTTAAACTGATATCAGGAAGGACAGCTTTCAGGCATTCGTAGAGTTCTAATGCTACGACAATATTTCCCATTGTGAAATTCAACAGCGGGGTAAGAATTTTATCTTTTAGTTCCCCGCCTTTCATATTGGAAATAAGTGAAGGGCTGAATTGTGTATAATAGCAATAGTTGTGTTCCGAATCTTTCTGCTTGTTGCGTGTTTGCAGAAATACAGGTAGAAAAATATAATCTACACGGCCAGCCAGATAGGTCACATCACCATGAAGGGCATCGATCGGAGAACAAAACTCGGCACCGGCTACCAGCTTTCCTTGCTTTAATGCTTCGCGATATTTTTCAGAACTGATGGTGCGGATGTTCAGGTTATTAAAAAATTGTTTCCACAGCGGTAGTTCTTCAAACAGATGAAGAGATGCAGGAATTCCAATGATGATTTTTGATTTATAATTTCCTTTCTTATAAAGAGAAAATATTTTCTTTCGCTCGCTAAGTAAATCAAAACCCGATTTATTTTTTGATACTTTTTTTGCAGTCTGGTAATCTCTTCCGCACATAAAGCCGTAGGCAACTTTTTCTTCTCTTACATTTGCCACACTGATCGTACAGTGATTTGTGCACAACGAACAGGTTTCTGTTTGAACAGGTATATTCTCCTTATATAGATTGAGTCCACGAAAATTGCCGATCCTATGATGTTCTTCTTCTAGGAGGAGTGCTGTGCCTAATGCTCCTGCCAGGTGACAATATTTTGAAACGAAGATGGGACGGTTTATGCGCTGCTCAAAAGCGGCTACCAATGATTTGTTACGCGCGGTAGCACCCTGAAAACAAATATTTTTTCCGATAGATGCTTCACTGGCTACACGCTTCAGATAATTTTCCGTTACTGAATGTAAAACAGTAGCCAATATTTCATTGACGGTATAACCTTTACTTAATAACTGGTTGATGTCGCGTTCCATAAAAACGGTGCATCGATCACTGGCAATCGGAGCACTAACATTAGCTGCCTTGGCATCATAGTCTTTCAATGGACAATTCAGTTTAATGGCTTGCTCTTCAATAAAGCTTCCTGTGCCTGCCGCACATACTGTATTCATTTGCGAAAACGTAACCCTGCCATGATCCATCATGGTAAACTTTGAATCTTGTCCACCAATCTCAATGATGGTATCCGTTTCTGGATTGAGTTCATAAGCGGCCCGGGCATGAGTGGTGATTTCATCTAATATCAAATCGGCACCAATTATTTTACCAATAAAATTTCTTCCTGATCCGGTGGTGCCTGCACCAAGAATAGAAAGAGTAATGCCTTCCGTTTGGTTGATATGGTCAATGGACTCAAAAAGTGATTTGACAGCAGACAGAGGATTGCCTGCGGTATAGGTATACAAACCTATTATGGGTTCTTTGGTTTTATCGATCAGTACAGCCTTGGTGCTGGTAGAGCCTATATCAATTCCTAGGTAAACAGGATAGGCGGTTCCTTGTTCAGGTGTTCTGTAAAAATCAATTTCAACCTTTCGTGGATGCAGCGACTTTATCGGTGTAAACAGAAATGATTTTTCACTGGCAAAATCAGGATAGTGACTTTGTTTAAGATTCAGTGGCTCATAATAATATGTGTTGCTGGTGGTTTCAGGTTTGAGTACTTCTTCCAGTGAAAGGATTTGTAACGGAGAATGACTTGAAATTTCTTTCAATAGCATGTGAGCTGCACCGATCGCTCCGAATAAATGTCCATAGCTATCTTGTAAAAACTGAGCATCTGCTAAAGTCTCAAGATGCTTGATCACGGCAGTATTTTTTGATACCCCACCAGTCATAAGAATGGGGTAGTTAACAGCCATTTTATTAAAGGTGGCGTTGGCAATATTGGTGGCAAGTCCCTTACAAAGACTGTCACAGATAGCGGACATTGAAAATCCTCTTTGCTGTGCATGAATGAGATCCGTCTTGGCAAACACAGCACATCGTGAAGCAATATCCGGAATGCTATCTTTGTTCTCCAATGCTTTTTGACAAAGTTCTTCCGCTCCATAAAGATTCAACCGATCGGCTTGCTGATCCAGAAAGCTTCCTGTTCCGGCAGCACAGGATGAATTGGTTCTGGTTGATTGATAATTGCCATGGCTATCAAACTGAATAAACATAAACCGCTCGGCACCAATATGTAAAACAGAAGCAGCATCAGGCTGAAGGAATCTTGCAGCCGCTATGATGGCCATTTGAGTATTATATAGATGAGTAAGATTTTCATTTAGACCGACAGAAGAAGAAACACCGGCAATACCACAGACTTGGCTGAGATCAACATTATCTTGTATGTCCCTAAGGCTTTGTCGGATGTTGCCTTTATGGAACGTGTATGATGAGTTCAGGATTTTACCATCCATGTCCATTTGGACGATTGACAAAGAAACCGATCCAATATCAACACCAATTACATTCGCACATATTGAACTATTTTTCATAATCCAACTTTTATCAGGAACGGATAAATAATAATCTATACTACGCTGGAAAAAGTTGATAAGCTGTGATTTTCGTCCTGTTGGATTGAGACTTTAGATAGTTATTGAAAGAAGATTTATCATGACTGTGATAAATAAATATTCCTTCAAACCGGAATCTTACTACGGACTCCACATTGAGTAAATTAAAAAACAGTTGGATTAAAATCTTGGACAAACTATCCGTGTGAAGACTCCCTTTCGAAATGGTTGGTTTTCCGAATCGCTGAAAATTCATATTCAATATGAATCGTCCACTTGAAAAATTAGTAATTATAATGCTGATCCAATGCATTATAATTACTAATTCTTTCTATTAAGGATGATGGTTGTCTCTCAACCCTCTCACTATTCCTTCATCTTGCGAATTTGAAAAGTTACACTTCTCTCTAGTTGATCCCATTGGGGGTTAGTCCAACAATAATAACCCTACGATTCAAGAAAAAAATATTGTTCAATGGATTCATGCCTATCTAGACCACGCTTAGGGTGTTTGCTTCCTGACTAAAACTGTACCCTGTAAATAATATTCGGGAGCAATGACCATTGTTTGATTATCATTATATCCTGCGTCCAGGGGGCATACACTTCTTCAATCTTGGAAGCATTGTTGGTGACGTTTAGGACTTCGAACTTTACTTCATGGGTGGTCTTTTTCCGGTTCACCTTATAACCCATTCCTACATTCAAAATGAAAACATCTTCCCCTTTAGTTATATAGGGTGGGGCATCATACCTTATAATAGTTGTCTTCGCTCTTGATTGTTCAAGGTTTATGGGGTTATAGCGGTTCCCGCCTAGCAACGACACTTTGGTATTCAGGCTAAGTGAACGCTTCTTATTGTTTTTTGTCCGCAGTAAAAATTCTTTGCCCAAAAGGAAATTGGAGGTGTAGTTGGCATTCCAACGGGTGTTCCTCCAAACACCATCTAATGAAGCATATTTCGACTGGTACAATGAACCTGTTAACAGAAAATAAAAACTACGAGACAAAAATTTTTCCAAGGTCAGTTCCAGTCCGTAGTTTTTTCCATGTCCTTCACTAACAAAAGCTATGGCATCGTAGGTGTCCATGGAGTTGATCAAAGAGTTTGTCCCCTTTGGATTGGCTTCCACCGGTACATCATAAAGGTATTGGTAATAGGCTTCAAGTTTAAAATGAAAATCGGATGTAAACATGACATCATATCCCACAACAAAATGTGCGGCTTTGGTCAACTTCAGGTTTTTGTTCGGTGTCTCCATTGTGCCCACATTATTTTTTACGTTGACAAAATAATTCGGAAGCGCTTGTGGCCGGCTATGTATCCCCGCACCAAAATTTAAAGTCTGTGTTCTGTCAATATTCCATCGCAATGCCAGTCGGGGTTCAAGGGA
Organism: uncultured Ohtaekwangia sp.; assembly: GCA_964349405.1. Classification (GTDB taxonomy): domain Bacteria; phylum Bacteroidota; class Bacteroidia; order Cytophagales; family Cyclobacteriaceae; genus ELB16-189. The sequence goes on from CAYGGY010000016.1 coordinate 90,196, forward strand.
ATAGGAGCCATTCAATGTAAGTAAGGTATTGTGCAATCCGCTTACTAAAGTTAGCCGTTCGTTAAACCGATGCTTCCAACTGAAATACGATTGGGTTAGCAGTGATTCACCCTTTTCATTTATGTCAATGAAAAGGGTATCGTTAGCCTCGTGGTTTTGATTAAACAAAAAATTCAAATGAGAAGAAATAACACCTAATTCAATTTTGTTTTTATTGTTGATTTTCCGGTTATAGGAGAAGCCTGATCGGAATGACAATTTGTTTTGCTTGTCATAAGCGCCATACTCTACCGATGGGTAATTTATTGTTTGAAAGAGGGCGCTCACTCCGTTGGTAGCTATGGATAAGAATGTATTGATATAAGTACGGTCGTTAATAAAGTATGTGTGGTTCAGACCGACAACGCCCAGGTTGGCGCTCATTTCACTTTTTATCCTGACGATGGCCGCATCCCTTTCGCGATGAAAAAGTGAGTCAAGTGAAATATCACTTTTCCCGCCCAATCCAAACAAAGAAAATGTGCCCAGTTTTTTTGTTGGAAAATGGAATTTGAATGATAGGTCTTTATATCGCGGCACACCGCCAAAATCCACTACACCTGCCTTGTCCAAAATTTCGAGAGATGAATACCGGGCATTGATAAGATAAGAAGCTCTTTTACCTTTTGTAAATGGACCTTCAAGGGTCATGTCCATTCCAATAACCCCGATACTGATATCTTGTTCATGTTTTTCATTGTTCCCCTTCCGCAACTTCATATCAAAGACTCCAGAAAGTGCGTTGCCATATTCCGGGGAGAATGCCCCGGTATGAAAGTCGGAATTGGCCAGCATGGAACTATTGAGTGCGTTGATGGGTCCGCCCGATGCGCCTTCACCGGCAAAGTGGTTGGGGTTGGGGATTTCTATCCCTTCCAATCTCCAAAGCATACCTCTTGGTGAGTTGCCCCTGACAATAATATCATTGTTGCCATTGGGGCTGGTGTTAACCCCGGCATAATTGGCGACCATCCTTGCCGGGTCATTGAGCGATCCGGCATACCTTCTTGTTTCCTCAACCGAAAAAGTACGGGTGCTTGCCAACGACATTTCATTTATAGCTTCGTTTTTCTGACCATCACCGGCAGAGATTACTATTTCTTCCAATTGGAGAACTGACTCAACGATCTCAATGTCGAGGATAACCTCCTTGCCTGAGTTCACCACAATGTTAGGGATGATTTTTTCTTCATATCCAACAAAGTTTACTTTGAGATTTATTCTTCCAACATTGATATTATCCAAACGAAAAAAACCTTCTATATCTGATGTTGTGCCTTTTAATGGATCTGACCCGATGATGATTATGTTAGCCCCGATGATTGGTGTTTTGGAATCCTGGTCAATTACTTTTCCCCGGATTGTTTGTGTCAGGTTTTGCTGGGAAAAGCATTGAACTGTTATAAAGCAAAGCAAAAAGATGAACAATGGTTTCATAATAAGATATTTATTTTAGTCGATTGATTATTAAAAGATTTGTAAAGCAGTCTGCGCTTATCCGGCAATCATTATGATGATGTTCACGATGGCTCCGAAAAAATTTACGATAAGATGGATAAGCAGTCCAGGCCAAACACTTTTACTATGCCAGGTAACAAAGGCCATAATTAAACTCATAGGTAAGATGACAGGCATCAGCCATATTTGAAAAACATGGTACAAGGCAAAGAGGAGCCCGTTAAGTATCCATGCCCAATCGTGAAGTTGGTGCATCTTGGGCAATAGCCAAGCCTTGAAGTAGAACTCTTCTGCCAAGATGTTCAGGAGGAGGGTAAGGATCATGATCGGTATTATCCAAAAAGCACCCGATAGGGTTATTCCCTGAATGGACAATTTGGGATTGGCAATGCCCATATCAAAAGCCGGGTTCAACCAGAAGGGATAGTAATCCGGTGCGCTCAATCCTGTATGGTTCATAAATGATACAATCCATTTTGAAACCACTGCGCTTAAGGCAATACCGATTATCAGTATCCCGATATAAAGCCCCCATTGTTTCCCACTGAGTTTGGAGAACAACATTCTTTCGGAAAAATTTACGTTGAGTTCTGCCGCTTCTTTTCTTAATCTCCAAAAAGCAAATCCGACTATTGCCGTTAATCCAAAACAAGCGACAATAGGCCAAGCCACTATTGGTGAAAGTCCACCGGACACAAGTTTTGGCAAGGCAACATGAAAAAGTACGGTGGCAATGGCCGAGGGTATAAGAAAAGAAAGTATGGTTTGATAAAGGGTAAAAGGCTTTACCGCTTCCCATCTGAATAGTTTATGTTCCCTGATTTCCTTAATGGTCTTTTCCATATCCGTAAATTGTGAGATCGATCTTCTATAAGGTTTTGGCCCAGAAGTTTTTTTCAAAATTGAAGGGAAGCAGGAAAGGAATCGCCCGAAAATATAGGATTGGACAACTCCCTATAAAGTTGGACGTCCGAATTTAAAGGGGATTTGAAAAAGGACTTAAAGAGCCTTTAGGTATTCCGTTGGGGTTTTACCCGTTGCTTTTTTGAAGATTGCGTTAAAACTACTTTTAGAATTAAATCCGCATTCTATGGCTACTCCAAGCAAGCTATAGTTATTATAGTGGGGGTCAACCATCTTTTCTTTTACCAGGTTTACCCGGTAGCCATTCACAAAGTCAAAAAAGTTTTGATTCAATTGTCCATTAATTATCTCCGAAAGGTGGTTGGGTGAAATATCTAAGGCATCAGCTACCTCTTTTAAAGAGAGCTTTCCGTTGAGATAAGGTTTTTCTGTATCCATATAGGATTTTAACCGTTCCAGGTGTTGAATTGCATCTTCCGGCTTAAGCCCCGATTTTTCGTAAAGGGCGGGGGAGCTTTTTTTCTTTGGATTATTCTGGATGGTTTCATTTTTTTTTAAGACATCTTCATAATAAAAGATGGCCTTTTGCTTCAATCCAAAATATCCCATAAAGAACACACAAAAAGTAACCGCCAGATAAATACTATGATTCAGCCACTCCCAAACCTGCATAGGCAAAATGGTGGACAGCGAAAAAGCAATAACTACAGTAATCCAAACTACACCCATACCAGTAAGCACGTACCAGAGCCACTTCAGGTCAATGTTTTCCCGGTAGGAGTAAACCTCGTTAATATTTTGTTGATGTTTACGCAGTTTAAATAAGGACAGCACCAGATAAACAGGCCCAAGAAAAACATTCAGGTAGTTAATTAGCAATAATATGGGGAGTTCCCGCAACTTGGCCTTTTCGATATAGGCAAGTTTCCCTTCAAAACTTAAAAAGTGAAAATCATATAACATAAAAATATTATAAAGCAAAAATGGCATTACATGTATCCAATACTTTTTTCTGAACCGGTTCTCCTTGTCAATGATGCTAAGCACATACACAAACAGGAATGGTCCTTGTAGTAAAGGGAAGGAAGTTGAAATGGTAAACAGTGATGGATAGTTGTATAATTGGCCGGTAGTAAACCAATAGTAACTTAATAAATGAAAACCGATGAGTGCATGCCAAAAGCCTAATACATAATCCCCTGTCGATTTCGGATTTTTACTGAAAATCAGCAGGCCTATGAAAAAAGCCTGAACAGAACCGATGATAAAAATGATTTCCAAAGTCTTTTTTAACTATCAAAGATAGGAGGCTAGATCAATAATTAAAGTATGGATTCTGTCTTACTATTCCTGTCTTAGAATTTTGTTGTAAAGAGTTTGTAATCCTGAACAACATCAGGATGATTTACATTATGAAATCGACTGGTAAAATAAATTAATAATACACAGGACAACGGGTACAATATCATGCTGGCCAGTATTCTTTCATCTTACGTCTCAAAAAAGTTACGCTTCTTTCCAATTGATCCATTCCGTCCACACCGTCTTCAATGCTGATCCAGCCATTAAAATTAACACGCTTCAATTCTTTGAAGATAGCATCGTAATCGTTCAATCCTTTTCCAATTTCACCATGGCTTAATCGTTTGGCATACCCGGCTGCGCCACCTTCTTCTTTGCGCAAGTCTTCAATCGTTCCTTCTTTCAAATAACGGTCGCTGGCATGCATGGTTACTACCCTGTTGGATACGCGGTAAAGCAACTCAAGCGGATCTTCTCCAGCCAGGTACGTATTGCTTGGATCGTAATTCACACCAAAGTTTGGATGTTGTACACGATCAACCAGTTTACAGAATACATCCATCTTTTGTGCAAACTCGGGATACTCCCAAAAATCATCTTTGTAATGATTTTCAATAATGAGCGTAATGCCACGCTCTTGCGCGTAAGGTAAACATGCTTCAATACATTCGGCCGCCAGTTTCACACCCTCGTCCATAGAAAGTTCAGGCCTGCGTTGCCCGGATAGCACACGACAATAAGAACCACCTAACGTGTGTGTCATGTCAATCCATCGCTTTTGCTTGATGATTTCTTTTGCCCGAAACTTTTCATCGGGATGAGTGAAATCCGGAGAGCAACACATCATGGGGATTACTTTACCATGATCTTCTACTTGCTTTCGGAAGAGCGGCCAGTTGGATTCATTTTGCATTTCGATAAATCCCGCATACCATTCGAGTCCTTCGATATCCAACTGTACCGCTAGTTCTATCCACTCTGAAACCTTCATGGTTCCATCCTTACACAAGGCATGCATAAATGCCTTAGGGAATGCAGCTAATTTGGGCATAATACTATTTTAATTTTTTTTGAGACGTAGGAATGGTCGTATCATCTTTTGGTGGATTGCGACCAATGAAAGGATGTTGCTCTATATCCACCACCTGACCACTGACCGGGCCGCTTTCATCGCTAAGCCAATAAATAGCAGCAGCTGCAATTTCTTCGGGGAACAAAATTCTTCCTGCAGGTGCAAATACATTGGGGATTTGCTTATACCAATCATCAGACAAACCCTGGTCACGCTTGCGCTGAATTTCTTTTTCCGTCAGCACCCAACCCGGGTTGATCTGGTTTACACGCACACCGTTTTCTCTGTGTAGTGTATCGCCTAAGTTACGGGTCAACGTCATCAACGCACCTTTGGATACACTATAAGGGAGCAGATCCGGTTCGCCACTATAGGCATTCACCGAGCCGATGTTCAATACACATCCGTGTGACTTGGTTAAATGAGGAAGCGCGGCTTTGATCAATGCAAATGGTGCAATCGTATTTACTTCCATTACCTGGCGAAAGAATTTCAGGTCAGTGGTAAGGATATTGGAAGACACGACCATCGCTGCATTGTTTACCACAGCATCTAACCTTCCAAAAATTTTCACAGCAAAATCAACTAGACGTTGCGCTGCGCCTTCGGCAGCAATATCTTCAACGTGTAATATGGCTTTGTCTGATCCGATTTCTTTTACCACTGATTCACCGAGATCGCGCTCCAGTCCATGAATCACAACGTGGGCACCTTCGCTTACGCATCGTAATGCAATGGCTTTGCCAATGCCTGTCGTGCTTCCTGTAACGATAATTACTTTATTTTTCAGACGCATGTTGATGAGAAATCAATTTGAACGAATTATCAATTCTAAGATTCAGCTTCGAACCATGAGCTTTTAGCAATGAGCAAACGCGCAGCTCAAGGCCAGTAGCTCATCGCTGAAAAGATCAAACAGGTTTTAAAACGCTTTTCACCACTTCTCCCTTATGCATTTTTTCAAAGGCTTCGTGCCATTCAGTAACGGGCCATACACCTCCGATGATTGGCTTCACATCCAGCTGTCCGCTGGAGAGCAAAGCGATCACGCGCTCCCATATAGGCCAGTTGTGGCTAAAGCTTCCTTGTAGTGTAACATTTTTCTGAACAATGGGATCGAGTGAAAAACCTAGCGGCTGTGGACCCCATCCCACTTTTGTGATCTGACCATTAGGTCGCACCCATTGCATGGCCATTTTCAACGTGGCACTTGCGCCTGCTGCATCAATAACAAAATCAGCACCCAGTCCATCGCGTTGCTTTGCCCATTCCGTTGCGTCACCAATGATGGTTTCGCATCCATACTGTTTAGCAATAGTAAGTCTGTTTCTATCGGCTTCTAATCCAACAACGGCTACTTCAGCTCCGCATAGCCGCGCCATGGCCGCGCATAAAATCCCAATGGTGCCGGGGCCAATAACGATGACACGATCTCCTGGTTTTAACCGAGAGTTTTCAACGACTGAATTATAGGCTACACAACATGGTTCGGTCAAACAGGCTTGTTCAAAGGCAAGTTGATCGGGCACCAGATGCAAACAGCGGGCTGGCACGCGAACAAATCTCGTCATCGCGCCATTTACGCCATAACCAAATCCCTTTCGGGTGGGATCTAAGTTGTACAACCCCTGGCGTGACATGGGATTGTTGGGGTCAATGACAGCGGCTGTTTCGCTCACCACACGATCTCCTTCTTTCCAGCCAGTTACACGCTTTCCTATTTCTATAATATGGCCACCAAACTCATGACCTAATACAACCGGATAATTTACCGGCCAGCTATGGTCAGCAGTCCATTGGTGCAGGTCACTGCCACACACACCTACGTTGGCGACTTCAAGCAAAATATCTTCTTCTCCTATTTCAGGCTTCGTGATTTCACGGATTTCAACGGAACCTTTTTCGGGAGCATAATTAACGACAGCTGCAGATTTCATATTCTTTTGTGTTTCAGTATAACGTTATAGGCTTATTTGTATGCGTGAATTTTTTCGCAGATCAACCGCAAGGATGCTTCCAGATTGCCATCAGCTGTTTTGAATGCATCGGCATCAATGGTGAGTGGGGCACCCAGCACCACCAAGGGTGCACCATACTCAGGGCAACGAATCGCTTGCTCTAAGCTAAGTCCACCTACAGCCTGCACGGGAATTTTCACGGCCTGAACTACTTCACGCAGTTGATCTAACGGACTGGGCATTCGTTTTCCCTGTGCAGCTATACCACGTCTTTCATCGTAACCAATATGATGTACCACATAATCGCATCCCAAATCCTCCAACCACTTTGCTGCTGCTACCATATCCGGGCAGCCTAAGTTATCGCCCATCACCTTCACGCCATAATCGCGGCCGGCATTAACTACACATTTGATGGTCTCTTCATGCGCCCGTGCCATCACCACCACATGAGTAGCTCCTGCTTTCGCCATCATCTCGGCTTCCAAGTAACCGCCATCCATCGTTTTTAAATCAGCCACGATGGGCACCCCTGGAAATGCTTCACGTAGTTTTCTTACCCCGTGCAAGCCTTCAGCAAGAATGAGTGGTGTGCCAGCCTCCAACCAATCAACACCGGCTCGCATAGCCAACGCTGCAGTTTCTAATGCTTCATCAATATTGGTCAGGTCGAGTGATATTTGTACAATTGGTTTCATGCGTTACTATTTATTTGTTTCAAGATATAACATTCGTTAGCAAAAATATTTTATTACGGATAACGTGTTATGTTTTTTTTCATCTTATGTAAATATATCAGTGT
>CAYGGY010000017.1:0-95438 GCA_964349405.1 uncultured Ohtaekwangia sp.
AAACTCCCTCCTCCTCTGCTGATCAAAGTCAAAAGCCCGAATTCTCTATGAATCCGGGCTTTTTTCATTTTATCTCTTCAAAACAATCAAAGTCTCGCAATACTTGGGCTACAACTGTTTCTTTGAAATGAGTTAACAAAGACAAGTACTTGTGTGGTGTATGTTGTTTGTTATTGACCTGAAGAAGCAGGATGGTTAATTTCTAACCTTTTGCTCATCCCATAGCTGATCACAATACGAGTTAGCAATCTGTAAATATTCTCTACAACGATTTTTCCATTTATTGATTTCGACTATATATTGTTTTTCCAGCAGGTGATGTGCCGACAGTTTTGCCCTTAGTAACGCACGTTTGGCTTTGTAAAAACAGATCAGTGCAACAGGTATTCTTTCATGGCTTTTTCTCTCATATACATTAAAGAATAATTTACCAATAGACGGAGACCCTAAAATCTCACATTCAAGGGCAAAATGCGAAAGCTCCTCGGCAACGTCCATAATTCGTAAGTCTCTGTTAAATTCAATACGGTCTATAATGACAGGAATTGGGGTGAGGCATATGTGCTCTGGCCTTAAATCACCATGCCCATCTACTACTCTTCCATCCTCCAAACGCTGATTAAAAACCTGTTTATATTTTGAAATAAAGTGTAACAAGTCTGTTTCAATCCTTACTATTAAGGCATGCGGCAAGTCAAATTCATCACGACAAAGTTCTTTACAATTATGCTCTATGTCATTTATTATTTGGCGCATAAATATTTCCTCCTCAGGTTTTACGGGCCGAGAAGTTAAATAGAAATTCACGAGCTTTTCGGCCGCCCGTTGCAAATCCTTGATACATACTGAATCCGTATTAATTGCTTTGTGCAACATCTTCGTCTCAGGCAACCGTTTCATTTTTACCAGCCAATCTATTACCTCTCCTGCACCATTCAGTTGAAGCAAGTTCTTGTAGATAGTAAGCGGCACTACTCCTTGATAGATATCCTCCGCCAACTTCATATTTATTCGTACTTCTTCCATGCAGTATTTATAGCGAACCTCCAGTGAGGTGAAATCCAAAAAATCGTATTGCACCGGCTTCTTTAATTTGTAAACAAAAAGATCGGTAAGAAATACCCACGACATATGTGTTTCGATTACCTCAAGGGTTAATGCGTTCGGATAAGTTTGCAACTTGCTTAGAAAATTTACCTTATCATTCAAAGTTGTCGAGCCTGACCGTATCGTTGTTTCATCCTTCATGCGCCTTCTATTCAGTTTCCATGAATGAAACCAACGAACCTCCGTTATTTAATCTCCGGATTACTTCTGCGAAAAACGGAGCAACATCCACCCTTACTAATTTTTGATTAAGAAGACTTTCATTTATCACGTTTGATGAAACGGTATTTGTGATCAGGATTTTATCTATCGCCTTATCACTAAATGACTCAATGGCTTTGGCAATAAAGGCACCATGGGTCGCCACGGCATATGCACTGACGGCACCTAATTTTTTACAGGCTGTTGCCGCACGGGTAATTGTGTTGCCACTGCTGATCAGGTCATCTAAAATAATTACTATTTTTCCTTCAACGTCACCAACGATCGTCTCTCCACTCACGATATCCTTGCTGCGTATTTTTTCCATGAAAGCGAATTCCACATTGGCTGATAACTCCTTTGATAATAGCGCGCGAAACATCTTCGCCCTCTTTACGCCACCAATGTCCGGTGACATCACGACAAAATTGTCATGAGATTCAAAATGTTTTTTGAAATAATTGATAAATAATTTCTGAGCCTCAAGATGTTCCGTTTTGCAGCGGAATGCGTTTTGATACGCTTGTAAATTATGAACATCGATAGTCACTACCCGATCAGTATTCACCGCTTCGAAAAGTGAAGCAACATAGCGAATCGTTACCGGGTCGCGTGCTTTTGTTCTTCGGTCTTTACGTGTATAACATAAATAGGGAATAATTGCTGTCACCCGCTGAGCACCTGCATCTTTCAGCGTAGCAATAAAAAATAACAGCTTGCACAATTTGTCATTTACACTTTGCTGTTCATCCTCGTGCAAAGAATGGATTACATAAACATCTTCATCGCGCACACTTACCAATGGCCTTATCTTATGTTCACCATCCTCAAAGGCACGTTCTTCATGCCTATCAAGAGATCGGTCAAGAAAGGTTGCTATTTGTTCGCCAAAAATCCGGCTATGGTGTAGTGCAAAAATGCGCATGATCAAGTACTCACTATTCGAAATTAATCGTCTAAATCAGTATGGTCACTAATTGAATTAATGTAAAATCCGGGAATCACTTTCGCGGTGAAAATCATTGCCCCTTACCACTCGGTTCTTAATTTTGAGCTCATCATTTGTTTTTTGTTCATGCTCCGCCTTGATTGGAAATTTCTTCATTATCCGATCGATGGCTGGGTGTACATCATATTGGATATATTTTGGATCGTATATGTCGCCCTCGGCACTTCCTGTCCAAATTAATTTCTTTAATTTACGATCGTACATATTGATCGTGATTGTGCCTTTTACATACGTCTTCGTCACGGTTGTACTCTGATCTTCAAAGTATGGAGGCCCCCATCCAAACCAGGTATAGTACCGATAGCGAGGATAGTAGTATGGAAAATAATAAGGATTATAAAAATAATATCCCGAATAAGGATAGGTATGATAGGTAACTATACGCTCACGCTTCTCATTCAATAACACCAAATTCAATACAAGGTCAGGTGAATCCGTGTTGACTAAGAATCCACGATGACTCATGCTGTGTGTAATGTAATTTTTAGCATTATTGCGTACAATATCATTATCATATGCTTCAAAATCTTTAGGCACCACGACACCACTATCAGGCGCCCACGCAAATGTTTTGTATTGACTAAAATCAATACTCTTATCATAATTTGAATATACATTGGTATAGGTGCCGCAACGAATTACGAGTAGCAGAATGCCAACTAATATTAGTTGAATAATCGGGGCTTTCATAATTATATCATTTTTATGCCGATCCAAATGTCATCATTACACAACACGCTTTAAATGATTTTACTCTATTAGCAGAATGATCAAAATCACATGTTAGAATTATTAAAAAGGGTGAAATATAATTTCACCCTTCCCGATAAATTGAATACAGCGCTCGTATAGCAATTGTATTCAATTATCTATCATAGCCAACCCCATTTTGCCTGAACGGCTATTAGAATTACCCCACTCTTGTAAAACCATATAAGAATTAAGGCTATGATGATACAAAGTAAAACCCAATCAGATCATGTTAACCATAATTGCCATCATCAGGATAAAAGATTATTATCATAATATAATTGTTTACAATTTGTGGGATCGTGGAATTCCATCAAGGTCCCTCCCGGATAATATTAGTTTTTCTTTCATATAACACCTTTCATATCAAAAATGCTAATGTGATAACTGTATTTTGTTGAAACGATTTCAATCATTGTCATCCTGCACTAGCAGGAAGTATTTTTACAGACTCGAAAAAATAAAAACGAAAATGAAGTTCAAATTTTATATACTTTTATTAAGCGCTCTTTCCATAAGCTTTTCTGGTTGCTATCCTGACGGGCCTGACTATGTTGATGAATTGGATATTGTCTATACCAATTATGATCCATCATTCGATTTCAAAGCAGTCAACACCTTTGCACTTCCAGATAGCGTAGTCATTATTAATGGTTCTGATTTTCGTGAACAAAACGGAGTTGATAAACCAGAATTTGTTACCGCTCAATATGCTACGGTGATTTTAAATACCATACGGAATAACCTGATCAATCGAGGCTGGTCCGAAGTAGACAAAAGCGAAAATCCTGATGTCATTCTCCTTTCATCGGTTACCAATACTACATATGTATATTATTACTATGATTGGTACTATTGGAATTGGTGGTACCCTGATTGGCAAGCAGGGTGGGGTTGGTACTATCCCGGATATTATTATCCAATTTATCGAACCGGGTATCATGCTGGCACTTTGTTCATTCAGATGACGGATTCAAAAAACTCAACCACCAATTTCAACATCAGTGTTCCCTGGAGTGTGGAGATCAACGGACTGATGCAAGGAAGTGTTTCCTCAATAAAAATAAGATTGAAAAATACCATTGATCAGGCGTTTGATCAATCACCTTATCTCAATCATTAAAAAAATGATATTCATTTTGCAATATAATTATTTAGTAATGAAAACAATTTTTAGCACTCTACTTACCATCATCTTGATCTTTTTATTTGAATGTAGTGCAACCGCACAGCAATACACTTCCATTCAATATGTGATTGCCTCTCCAATGAACAACCTTAAAGATTATATTAATAAAACAAGTTTCAGAGGTGCCACTTTTGAATATCAAACAAAAATAAATACTAATATTGCCGCTGGTATTGCTCTAGGATGGAATGTGTTTTACGAACGAAAACCTTACGCCACCTATTATGATGGCACTGCCTCACTATCAGGAATACAATACCGATATACAAGCTCAGTGCCAATACATATTACTGGAATTTATTTATTGAATGAAGAGAGTCGTTTTAATCCGTTTTTAGGAATGGGTATTGGAACCACTTACACGGTCCGCAATACTGACATGGGCCTATACCGATGGGAAGAAGATACCTGGAGTTTTAGTATACGACCAGAAGTGGGGTTTATGTATACGATTAGAAAAACTACAGGCGTGAAGGCAGCCTTGCGTTATAATGCGGCTTTTAAAACATCTGACTTGAAAGATCAATCCTTTTTCTCCCTAAGTGTTGGGTTAGTATCTATCAAATAGTTATTCCTTTCATATTTTTTGATAATTCGTAAAACAAGCAGTGATATAAATTCTATCACCACTTGTTTTACTTAATTTAAAAACCCGTAGTCCAATGCTAAAAGGAATACTTCTTCATCATGATATAAATGAAACGAAGGAATTCCCTAACCCACTAATTCAGATGTCGATGATGATATCGATTCATTGGGTTTTGATTTTTTCACTTTACCAGTTATTGAAGCCATTAACTCTTCAAATTTTTCATCAATTTTCTGATTGAGTGCATTGGCCAAATCTTCACCCTTCTTTGAAATATTCTTCCGATAGTTAGCACCTTTTTCAGGAGCGAACAACACACCTAATACAGCGCCTGCGGCAATCCCTGCCATCACGCCCAATAATGCTTTTCCTGAACTCATATGATTTAAATTTAATTTTGACATTAAGATAAACTATTCACCAACCGAAATCGATGACTTGAATCACGGGATTAAAGGATTATCTAATTTTTTCTATTGATTGTGAGTACATCGTAATAGCAACAATCTTGTAATGAGATAACATACATCATCGAAACATCTTACAATACCGGCTAATCTTGTAACTTATTCAAGAATCCAGAAATATTATCTGAAGCTACTATATGGAAATGTCTGTTGTAATTTCCGTAATGAATGAAGCCGAAAATGTATTGCCTCTGTTGAGTCAATTAAAATCTGCTTTAAAGAATTTTGACCACGAAATTATTTTCGTAGATGATGGATCAACCGATAATACAGTTTGGAAATTAACATCAATACCTGACCCTCGTGTAAAAGTTGTTGAGTTGTCTAAGAATTTTGGTCAGACAGCAGCGTTGGCCGCAGGAATCTCTCAATCAAAAGGCGATTACATAGTAACGATGGATGGCGATCTGCAAAACGATCCCTCGGATATTCCCATTCTTTATAATGCCATTCAAAATCTACATACCGATATGGTAGTAGGAAGACGTGTGCATCGACAGGATGATTTCTGGTTAAGAAAAGTGCCTAGTAAAATAGCCAACATACTTATACGCAAAGTCAGTAAAGTTGATGTACATGATTACGGATGCGCCTTAAAAATAATGACCAGACAATTAGCCCGTTCGCTTCCATTGTCTGGAGAGTTGCATCGCTTCATAACTATATTAGCAGCTCAAGCTGGGGCTAAAATTGCAGAAATAGATGTCAATCATCATGCGCGTATTCATGGAAAAACAAAATATGGATTGGACAGGGCTTCCAAAGTTCTTAGCGATTTACTATTTCTACTCTTCCAGCAACACTTTGGCTCCAAGCCTATTCATTTTTTTGGAAAAATAGGCCTTGCCTCATTCGGAATTGGCAGCCTGGCCTCACTTTATTTATTGTATCTAAAGATGATAGGGCAAGCGATTGGTGGAAGACCTTTATTGCTTATGTCCATCACCCTTATTATCGCTGGTCTTCAACTTATTTCACTGGGCATTATTATGGAATTTATTCTTCGAATTTCATATCAAACCGGCAGTAGCTCCACCTATACAATTCGAAATGTATTTGTTGGGGGTGAGGCATTACTAAAGCGGCCTGCGAAGAGAAATAAATATGCTTCAAGAGAACCATACAAATAAGGTTAAGTATGTATTGGTAGCATATTTATCTCTATATGTTATCATTAAAATCATTTTCATTTACTCTGGCCATGATTTGTTCTCAGAGGAATCTCAATATTGGCTTTGGTCGCGGCATTTGGATTGGTCTTATTATTCAAAACCACCATTAATTGCCTGGATAAATTTTCTGACTGAAACATTATTTGGGCATAGCGACCACGTGATCCGATTCACAGCACTTGGCTTCGGTTTAGCTACTATAGCCGTTCTCTATCAAGTTGCCATTGAATTATTTGAAAATATTCGAGTGGCACTAATTGCTACTATTATATTAAGTGTTTCGCCTTATTTTATTTTAGCTAGTACATTTTTTACCACCGACACCCTTCTCCTTTTCTTTTGGTCTCTTACGTTTTACCTCTTTCTAAAGGGATTAAAAAGTAAATCACTTACAATTTGGCTTTGGGTTGGCGTGTCATTTGGATTGGGTTGTTTGTCGAAATACACAATGATATTTTTTATACTTATTTTATTGACCCCCTTCTTCTTTTTGCAAATTCCTAGCAAGTCAACTTATATCAAACAACTGGTTGCGATGTGCGTGATGGCTACCATAATGAACATTCCTGTGATGTGGTGGAATTATTCGCATGGATGGATAACCATTAAACATGTTAATACATTAGCGTTGGGAGAAAACAACAATTTCGATTTAGGGCAATCATTGAAATATGTAGGAGAATTTATAGGAGGAGTTATCGTGATAAATTCTCCTTTCTATTTCATTATGCTTTTAAAAGGTTATTTACAAAATCACAAATTATTCAATCATTTAGTAAAACAAAAAATAGCCTTACTTACTTTTCCTGTAATAGGAACCATACTGTTTTTTCTTGCCCTTTCAATTTCCGATCCGGTAGAAGTAAACTGGCCATCCATGGCCTATTTAACATTGCCTTTGGCTATGGCTTATTTTGTTATCTCCAATGGCTATTGGCGGCTGTTCGTATACAGTTCAACACTAACAGGAGTCCTGTTATTATTATTGCTATTCCCGCGGGTACAAGATAAAGTAGGATTATCACAGATCATACCCATTGAATTTGATAGTATGATGCGAATGGCTGGATGGAGAGAATTATCCGAAAGGGTGAGTCAAATAAAGAATGTCTACAATGAGGATGAATGTGTTTTTATTCTATCGCCAAATTATCATATCGCCTCTGCCGTGTCATTTTACATGAATACCGATCAGGTCGTTTGCATTGAATTTAACAGGAGAAAAAATCAATTTGACCTTTGGAAAGGTATCAATCAATATGAAAATACATGTTGCTATGGAATTTATATTTCTGATCAAATAATACCACCTTCTATTACTCAAGCCTTTGAATACGAAATAATCCTCGAAAATATTCCTATCCACTACCGGGGACACCTTGTGAGAAATTTTAATATATATGTATTAAAGAATTTTTCAGGCTGGCATAACTATTCAAGTTCCGCTTATTAGCAACCATCAAGCGATTTTAAAATATTGCTGTGTTTGTAAAACCGCAAAACAATAGAACTATTTCAAGAATCCAATTTCACAACACCAAAATGACAACTATTGTTAGTAACAATGATAACCATCATGGGTAAGTACGTATAAACATAGCAGATTTGTATTGCTCACTAATAACCGATTTACTTATGAAAACTTATCTAAAATATAAAATCCCTGATAAGCCAGGATCATCGGTCCTCTTATTTATTGTGTTGATCATTATATTTTCTACTTGCCAGAACAAACAAAAATCAGTGGATACTACACATGTCGTTGAAATTACTTCCATGGAATTGCAACCAGACATCTACTTACACGAGTCCATTACTGCCTATGCAAATCAAGATTTTAAAAAATCAGCTGATGATATTCGCAAAGCCGTAGATGCCATTCAGTTAATTGCATCTGTTTCTAAAGACGAGAATCAGAAAAAAGCATTAGAAAATTCTATCGCTGAACTTTTAGAACTTCAATCAAATGTGGCTTTTAATAAAGTTGATGGTGTCTCCGAATTAAATTATTTCTTCTCTCGGGCAGGGCAAGCGCTGGCAGGTTATCATATTAATGTATACACCACTGAGTACTACAATTTACAAGGTAAGAAGGCAGGCAAAGAACTGCGCAATGCAATAGCAACGATAGAAAACTCCGTCTCTTTTCTTGATAGAGAATTTAACGATGACGAAAAAGCATTGCTTAGCGAGCTTAAAATAAAAGCCGATTTACTTGAAAAAGGTAAAGACGTGCCAAAAGAAGAAATAGAGAAATTAATTACCGAATTAAATGAAAAACTTACGAAGTGGGGCGGTGAAATCGAGGTGAATTATTACAATTTAAAAGATAAGAAGAAAGTAATCATCCACGATAAAATCTAAAGTAATTAACACATCATGCCATTTTTGATGATTGTGCGTTCTCCTCGAATGGAATTCCGTAAGTCAATTATACTCCGAAGGGATATGTTTCAGGCATTTGCTGTCCATCCGGAATAACATGGATTGCATGCAGTGCTTTTGTTAATTTGAAAAACACAAAAGCATCATACCTGGAAGGCAATATGCTGGGCACATAATTCCCGTATTTTTCCTCTTGCGGAAGATACACAACACCAATAGCCCGATGATCAATTTTTTCCCCAAGTAATTGTTGGGCGTTTGTATCATTCAATAATAAATATCCATTTTGAATATCTGCCTGTGCAAGCATATGCTCCCAACTATTAGTTCTTGCCAATGGCATTTTCATTGATTGAGGACTTTCACCCCAGCGCAAAGAAGCTAAGACATTGCCTGAATAGGAACCAAAGCCAATTAAAAAAACATTTTTATTTCCATAGATTTTTCTGGCATACTCCCCAATATTATGCATGCCTTCCAATCGCATGTCTGTTGCTCTCGCATCACCTATGTGTGTATTATGGGCCCACACAATTGCCTTTGAATTTTTACCATGAAAATTGAGTAATCTTTCGAGCGTCTCCATCATATGGCTATCGCGTATGTTCCACGACTTGCTACCGCCACCGAGTATGGTGCGATAGTATTTTTCAGCATTAAACGCAACGATTGCATTTTGCTCATTATTGAATACATTTTCGATGTCAGAATTATATTGTGGTGTCCTTTTTTTAATCTCTACAAGTAAATTAGTTACTTCACTGGTGCATTGAGCGGGGACCATGAGCGATGAATATGCATACCCAGTTCCTTCATCGCGTTGATATGGCTGAAAACACTGATACGCTTTTTCCGCTACACGTAGTGCTTCAGGATCTACCTTATTCAAGTACTCAATAATTGCCTCTAACGATTCCATGAGGCTATACACATCTAATCCATAAAAACCCGCTTTCTTATTATTGGCCAGTGCCAGGTTGTAATCACACAACCACTCTGCCATCGCTACCATTTCCCAATTGGCCCACATCCACGTTGGCCAACGATTAAAAGTGTGTACTACATCAAAGGCACTTGTTCCTGCTTCTTTGTAATTTTTTATGTAGCGATTTAGTTTATAACAATCCGGCCAATCGCCTTCTACGGCAATAAAATTAAATCCTTTTTCTTTTATCAGTCGTTGTGATAGCATGGCCCTCCATGTATAGTATTCATGTGTGCCGTGCGATGCTTCTCCCATCATCACTATTTTTGATTCTCCGATTTGATCAATAAGATCATCCAGATCTACCTTTGTTTGCAAAGGATAATAATGTGTATGTAAATAATCGATAATACTATTCTGATGGCTGTCAATGATGGCTTGGTTTTGCATACCTATCATTTAATAAAATATTTTCCGCGGTGAGTTTTAAAGTGCCAACCATTTAATCAAAACAATGTGCTGAATCGTGATTTTATTTAAAATAGAGTGACCCTGCACTTGCTGATCACTTTTATCCTTACTCAGAATGCTATTTATTTTTTTTCACTTCTTTCCATTTCGCTATCTCCTTCTCATTCATCTTTACATAGTCCTTATCATTCTTAGCTTTGGCTTGATCCATTGAACTCTTTGCGGTTTCAATGGCTGCATTATAATCACCCATTTTTGCCTGTATTTCTGCTTTCGTATGAAGTGCCCAATATGCCTCAGGCCCATATTGCAATGATTTGTCTATCCACTCCAGCGCTTGCTTCATATCTCTGTTAGTATCGAGATAATATTTTGCTGACATATAATATTCCCCAGCTAATTTAGCTTCCGGGTTGCCCGTGAATGATTTTATATCGGACATAATCTTTTCGTCAACATTGGAGCTCACTTTAAAGGAAACTTTAGTAAAATCCCAAAGCAGTTGAACATCCGCACAACCCGTACAAATATTTGCAAATTGAATAGTAAAAGTTTCAACCTGTTCTTTAAGTAGCATTGGTTTTACTGTAAAGCGAAAAGCATCCGATGATTGTTTGTATCCGTAAGCACCCCATAAGTATGGATCTTTGTTAATAATAATCGTCCATTCATCTTTATTGGGAATTGCATAGAGTGCATATGTGCCGGCAGGAAGTTTATATTGATCATTGATAGTCAATTCTTCCCACACATAAATTTTTGTGCTGGCATTAGCACCTACACGCCACACTTCACCAAACGGTACTACATCACCATAAATTACGCGCCCTCTTGCACTGGGCCGCGAATACTCAATACGCACTTCATTAAACCCAACCTTCTGCGTCACAGTTGCCGAAGGGCTAAGATCCGGCATCCTTATCTGGGCCCCTACAAAATTGCTTCCTGTTAAAATTATCATGAACAAGACAGCACAGGCTTTAAACTTTTTCATAATCTTATTTTGGTTATTGTTTACACCTTCCCCTTCCTTAGGCGAAACTAAGCAGCACGAAAAAATCTTGCGATGATGAGTATCATAGAGGTAAAGGACATTTATCGGTCATCGTCCACGATCAAAAACATGATTTCATTGAATGACAACAATCTCTTTTTACCCCCACTCTCGTCATCGTCAATGAAGCACTCTGAAATTATGTTTGTATAGAAGAAAAAATATTTGTTCAACTTAAAAAAAAGGAGGATTTATGAACGGATTAATTAGAACCAATGGAGGCTTATTCCCTTCATTATTTGATGATTTTTTACGCCCCAGCCCATTTTTAGGGTCAAGTTTGTTTGATGTGGATTTTGATATGCTTCCTGCCAGAGTAGGGTTCAATGTACCCTCAGCAAACATCACCGAATCAGAAAAAGACTATCTGATTGAATTGGCCGCACCCGGTCTTACCAAAAAAGATTTTAAGGTAGAAATGGACAATGGTATGCTCACCATCAGTGCCGAAAAGAAAGAAGAGAAGAAAGAAGTGGAAGGAGCTTATTCCCGCAGGGAGTATTCTTACAATTCATTTAGCCGCTCGTTTACACTTCCTGAGAATTGTAAATCAGATAAGATTGATGCCAAATATGAAGATGGTGTGCTCAAATTAATGTTACCAAAAAAGGAAATAACTCCCATGAAGTCAAAAAAGGAAATAACCGTTTCCTAACAGCCCGTAAAACTTTAGCCCCGTAAGGCTGAAGTTTTTTATTTTTTTATCATCATACGCTTACAATATGGAAGAAGTTCTACAACAAATGCTAAACGAAAAAGGTCAACCTTGTCTTTCTCTTATATTGACAACCTTCAAACTATCTCCTGCTCGTGAACAAAATCAGGAAATAATACGAAAGGCAATTTCCACGGGAAAGGCGTTGTTGCGGGCGAATCAAAATTGGCCTGCCGAAATATTATCAATATTGTCGGATAAATTGGATGAATTGGTATACCATTTAGACTACAATCATTTGATGGAAGGACTTGGTCTATTTGTCTCCCCGCATTTTTCTAAATCAATTTTATTTCCCTTTTCTGTTAAAGAGCAAATCATACTTGGAAATTCCTTTGAAACCCGAGACATCGGGTATCTTAATCAGACGATGGCAGACTTTTATATTCTTTCCTTGTCAAAAAAGGAAATTCATTTTTTTGAATCCACCGTTGATGGCCTGATGGAAATCAGAAATGATCATTTTCCTGTAGTTTTTGAAGATGATTATGAATATGACAGACCGGTGCGTGGCCATTCGTTTGGTAACGTAGTGAAAGGATTTGAAAGAGATAAATCGATAAGCCAGGAGATGCGGCAGATTGCATTCTTAAAAACCATAGATGAAGAACTGAAGCCCTATTTAAAAGAAGATCAAGTGTGCATTCTCAATGGTGTAACGGAAGTTATTTCAAATTTTGAAAGTATTACCTCGCATCGTTCTCATATCATTGGAACAATAACTAGAAATTTAAGTTTTACCCCTTCAACTCTTTATGATAAAGGGAAAACAATATTCATGGAATTCAAAAAACAAAAGCGGCAAAAACTGATCAATGAAATAAGAGAAAGCATTGGAAAAAATAGAGCAGCCATTGGATTACAAGAGGTTTGGAAAAATGCATGGGAAGGTAAAGGGCGCTCCCTGGTGGTTGAAAAAGACTTTTATCATCGAGGTTATTTTCTCCCCGGTGAAGAGCACTTATTGCACTTTTCTCCACCGCTGGGAGAATATCAAATAATCAATGATGCCGTAGACGATGTAATAGAGAAGGTATTAGAAAAAAATGGAGAAGTAAATTTTGTTGACGAACGTGAGCTTGCAGATATGGGGAGAATTGCCCTTCTGTTACGGTATCCATAATAAAATCAATGGGTCTAACCAGATTTAAATAACACAATACCATGCTTGGTGATTTATCAGAACAAGAAATGAATTCGCTGCTAGAAAATCAGCTGGTGGGAAGAATTGGATGCCACACCGATGGTGAAATTTTTGTTGTGCCAATCACATACGTATATAAAGATGGCTACATCTACGGACACTCGCGCGAAGGAAAGAAAATTCATATGATGCGAAAAAACCCAAGAGTTTGTTTTGAGGTGGATGAGATGGAAAGCATATCCCATTGGAAAAGTGTGATGATATGGGGCGAGTATGAAGAAATGGAATCGGAGAAGGACAAAGCGGATGCATTTAAAATTTTATCTGACCGGCTCAATAACATGGAGGCCAGTGAAACTATGATGAAGCCGTCTTATGATCTGCCCAACCCACATCCACATAACGCAGGCGCCAAACCGATTGCATATCGTATTAAGGCCCTTGAAAAGTCGGGCCGATATGAACAAAAATACTAATTGATTTTATGTGTCGAATCCGTAATGATTTGATACGAAAGGTTCACTCCTAGTTATTTCTTATCAATGAAATACGATAGAGCCAAACAAAAAATACAGGACTTGCTTGAGGCAGCAGACCTACATATCAATGGTGGTCACCCGTGGGACCCTCAGGTGAACAATCCCGAATTTTATCCCTCTGTTTTGCTAAATGGCTCATTGGGTGTGGGTATGGCCTATGTAGAAAAATGGTGGGATTGCCTATCCCTTGATGAGTTTTATGCCCGGTTACTGCGTACCTCACCACAGAACGAGTTGCATAAAAACTGGATGCTGCTTTCCCAAATCCTACTTTCAAAATTGATAAATAGACAAACCGTATTAAATGCCTTTTCATACGCCCAAAAACATTACGATTTAGGTAATGATCTCTTCATAGGAATGTTGGACAAACGATTGGTTTATACATGCGCCTATTGGAAAGAGGCAACCACGCTGGACCAAGCACAGGAAAATAAACTTGATCTTACGTGTCGTAAACTTAACCTGCAGCCAGGAATGAAAGTACTTGATGTGGGCTGCGGGTGGGGAAGTTTTGCCCGCTATGCAGCAGAAAATTACGGAGTGAGTGTAACCGGCATCACCGTTGCCGAGGAGCAGGTTAAACTGGCAAATGAATTATGTCGTAATCTGCCTGTTGAAATTAAACTTATGGATTATCGCCAGGTTCATGAGAAATTTGATCGTATTGTATCCCTGGGCATGTTTGAACATGTAGGCTATAAAAATTATCGAAAATTTATGACCACCATGAATGGTTGTCTCAAAGATGATGGTCTATTTTTACTTCACACGATAGGCAGCAACATTACGAGTACCTGGACGGATCCTTGGATCGATAAATTTATTTTTCCAGGCACACTGCTGCCTTCCATCAAACAGATAGGCCAGGCTATTGAAGGATTATTTGTGATGGAAGATTGGCATAACTTCAGCGCAGACTATGACAAAACACTGATGGCCTGGCATCAGAATTTTATTTTTCATTGGAGTGAATTAAAGGACAAATACGATGAAGCCTTTTTTCGAATGTGGAATTACTATCTGCTAAGTTGTGCCGGTTCTTTTCGCGCCAGAAAAAATCAACTCTGGCAAATCGTACTTTCAAAAGAGGGAATAGCCGGAGGTTATCATCGGGTGCAATGAACATCGGATCGCTGGAAAGACACAAGTTTCATTCCAGCATGATTATTCTCACCACTAAAGTCTTAATGAATTTCTATATTGAGTTATTATGGAAACGAGTTTTTCATGTATACTAATTGTATTCATAATTTCTGGTTGCACGAAATCACCACCACTACAACAATTACAGGAAACAGAACCTCAAGAAATTATTAAAACTACTTCTCCACCAAAAATTCAACCACGATCAGAAAAACTTGTATTTAAGCGTGACATCACCATGAAACACTATTTTACATTTCTAGATAGTGTTATTAGTAAACATCCGGAATTGTCAAATACCGGTCTTGGTGAATATATTCTAATCCATCATAATCCATGGATACTGGACTCTATACGAAGCTTTGATTATTACGTTCAAAAAAAGAAAGGAAATTTTATATATGATCTATCCCAGCAGATCATTTTTCACAAAGGAGATAGCATTATACTTCCAGATAGCATTGCCTTTGCCCCCACCATTCATCGCTTAAAATCCGCACAAATCGATCTTAATATTCCAGAATATAGATTACGGGTGATTGAAGAAGGGGATACGATACTCACCATCCCAGTGCGCGTTGGAAGAAACTCCGAAGAGTATCTTGAATTAGTAGGTCAATTAGTAAATTTAAGGACACCACGAGGCAAAGGGGAGATTGTAAAAGTACTGCGGGCTCCTATATTCTACGATCTTCATACCGGTGCAAAGTATGAGAAAACGAAAAGAGATGATGGCCGATATACAATTATGCCGGCAATTCCTTCGCTGGAACCATCTATAAATGGCATTCGATATGGATACATGCTTCACGCCACTACCAACATAAATACGTTGGGTAAAGCATACTCCCATGGATGTATCGGCATGAGTGAAGCTGACGCCTGGAGTATCTATTATAATGCGCCTGTTGGCACAAAAGTGAATTTCAGATATGACTTAAATGTTGTCAATCACCATAGAGACACATTGTTCTTAAAGGATATTTATCATATTCAATCCGGGGCAAAATCAAATTAATACTTACACAGAATTTGCAGCAAATTATTTTGATTTGACATTAAGGGTGCCATAGATATAATCCCATAAAGGGGATGAAACCCCAAATGCGATATTGCTATTTTTATAATGATGAATAGCATGATTGATCCACAGCACTTTGAAAATAGTATGTGGAGGAGCAAAAGCATGAACAATATAATGCACAGAAATATAAATTACATAACCAATAATGAACCCTGCCATAAATGAATAGCAGAAATCACCTATGATAAGTTTTGATAATGAAAGCAGCATATAGGCGATAAACAGACTCAGTAATGGAGGCATGGCGAGTCGTTCTTTATCTTTAGGGAACTCATGATGTATGCCATGAATTATAAACTGAATTTTTTTTCTTAATGGCGTTGACGTTGAAATATGGAATACATAGCGATGTATGTTATACTCAACCCATGTAAAAAGGATCAAGCCTATAAGAAAACTCCACACGATGGACGATAACGCTAAATCTGTATGAACGGTACTCCAATAAAAAAGCATCGTAGAAATAGCAATAAATAACATAACCGGTACCGCTATATGAGTTCGCGTAAGTTTTTCAACAATTGTGTTTGAAAATAATTGCGCTTGTTTGGTTTTTGCTTGTTTTAGGTTTTGTGATACATTCATAGAATATTATCTGATTAATTGTAAAATGTAATTCTCATTTTATCCTAAAAAGACTCTTACATCATCGGTGCTTGGTAAAGAAATTTCCTATTCATCACATAGCATGACCGATGCTTCAATTATTATCTAATTAAACATTCTAATTATTAAGCTGAAAAACTTACGGTAGCGCTTATGCGATAACGTGTAATGTTACCATTTTCTACTTTGGCACTGTGATTCTTTATGTATACAGATTTTACGTTGCATAATGTTTTTGAAATTTTTGCAACGGCTTGTTTTGCGGCATCTTCCCAACTTAAACGGGACTCAGAAATAAATTCTATAACCTTGATCGCTGGCATAATTACTTTATTTACGTGAACGTCTGCTAATATCAAATAGCACCGCCACTCATGGATGGCGGTCACCCGGTTAAAACACTCAGTACACAAAACACTCCTCAGGCAACATGATACTTTCGCATGTCGCCAATTATCCCATCACTTATACTTCTGAACAAAGGAAAATACTTCTTTTTTAAAATCCTTAATTAGAGAAGCAATCGTATAAATTTCGTTGAGCAGAACACGATGGGTTTCCCGATAGGTTTCTTCTTCATCTTGTAATAATGTTTTTACAAATCGCATTAAGGTTTGTTCGTGGCTTTGAACTTGTTTCCGAAGTGTCGCGATTTTATCACTATCAATGCTTATCAATTTTTTTTCCAAAGCAGCCAGTTCGTTAGTAGGAAAAGCAGTTTTTACTTCCTTCTTATTGAGAATATTATAAAAGAAAGTCATTTCGTCTTTCCAAAATTCAATATCCCGAAGCCACTCTTTACTTTCCGCATGTAACGATTCAATACTGGCATCCAGTAGATATTCCGATTTAGGATAGGTTAATAATTCCATATAATAATATTTTATTTATACACTGTTCATAATCAAAACCAACGCTGAGGTTAAATAGACAAACCAGAATAGATTTCCATTGGAATAATCTTGAATACGAATATATTCAGCTTATCATCTACCAGAAAATGATTTGAATCATTGGGATATGAGAATCCTGATGATTATTATCATTACAACAAATGAAAATATCCATCTCTCTTCCTTTTGGAAAGGCACTAGGTTAGTGCCAGGTTTTTATTGTGCTTCCATTTTATGTTTTGAATTAGTCCACCAAATGCCATACATACAAGCATCAGCATTACCAGTGGCCCAACAAATGGCATTAGTGAAGCCATTTTTAAGACTATAAATATCCCAAAAGTCAGCAGTACTATTCTTCCTGTCCCCCACAATGATTCATAATATGTATTATTTATCCAGTGTGAGATTAGAAGTGAAACGATAATTGTAGCCAGTAAAAGCAAGGTGCCATATGCCATTAATAATATAATTCCGATTGGTATACCAACAATTGTAACGAAGGCCACTACCGATGCTATTGGCACTGCTACTAAAAATAATGCTCCAATACCCAGTGACTTAACCGATGCATTTTTAATGGTAATTGCTGTGCTCTTCAATGTAGTATTAAACAAATATTGAATCACGAATATCATAAGCAATGCCGTGCCTAAATACCATAGTGCAATCATCAATGAAGCAAACCCAAAGTATAACCAATTTCCATTTTTTATTTCGAGAGATGTATCAAGCACAGGTTTACCATTGTGTATTGCACCTCCAAAATCCAGAAATTCATCCTTATTCCAATATCGTACCTCACCATTGAACCTTGCCTCATCCCCCAGTTCAATCTTATTTGCGGCTAGCGCAGAAGCTCCATCGATCGTTCCGTTGATTAAAATTTTACCACTCCTGGAGTCAAAGTCCTTTCTAACAATCCCGTTAAGGGTAAATGTACCTGAAGCATTTTCGATATATCCTTTCACCTCTCCATCTAAAGTGAACTCTCCTCCACACGAAATCAGATTACCGTATATTACTACCTCTTTATTGATATTAATTCTGCCTCCCGCTATTAAAACATCACCTTTCACATTGTTTAACAGGCTGATTGTTCCACCAGCACAACGCATATCATCACCTATATATCCATTGACGGTAACGTTTCCTCCAACCATGAGAATATCTTGTGTTATCGTATCATTAACGATGATCGTTCCACCTGCTACAATAAGATCACCCTTTATCGGTGCATTGATCGTTACAGATCCACCAGCCACATATAAATCCTGGTTAACTGTTTTATTAATTACAATATTTTCACCTGACCTTATTTGCGAAAATGATTCTGCGAACAACAACATCATTATTGCCAGCGTTATCAAATTTTGAGTTTTCATAATAATGAATGATTAAGCTAATAATTGAAGGACATCAGAAATCCATAAATGAATTTACACTACAAATTTGTCATACTAATGAACGCTTAGTCAATGATTGGCATCACCGTCAGGTAAGATCTGTTAACTATTGATTTTATCCTTTATACCACCTTTTCTCCTACTAAACTCCGAACGTTCTCTGAACTTAATTCTGACTCATTGATCCATCGTTGTAAATACTTTTTTAAATCCTGAATATCAGCACTCTTACCATTCTGAATATAGGAACCCGAAGTTGCCATTCCTAAAAGCATGCACATATGAAAACTCAATCCAGCAAGTAAACCCAGGCAATATCCGGCATTTAAATTATCACCTCCACCTGTTAATACTTCTGGTTCCGTTACAAATCTGCCTGGTAATTCATATACTTCTTGTTGATGAAAAAGTATGGTCCTGTCAACAGGGTGTATTAACAGACTATCTATATTCAAAGATTTATAAATCAGGCTACCGGCATCTAGCACGGATGGAACTTTTTTAGGTCTTCTATTACGATCGGTTTCGGTTATTGCTTCCCATATTTTTATTGTTTCATTTTCGTTTAAGCCAAGAGTTACATTGCCATAAGGCGAAAAATAACTTATCAGATCGAGTACCTTTTCAATTTCCTCGTTATTCCTTTTGGACGGGTCGCATAAATCAAATAGAAAAATAAAATCCCTCTTCTCTGAGGGCTTAATAATATCATTAAGCACGCCTTCCCATATGGCACTAGAATGTGGCAGGTTTACCCAGTCAACAAATGCCAGCAGGTCGCTTTCCAATACTATCTTCCTAATGGATTCTAAACCAATAATGTTTTTTATGGCTGGCCAGTTATAATGGTCAAACACACTTAATTCCGATAAGATCAATTTACCATCATCAAATTCGATAGCATCACTTTCACCCGGTTTTAATGCGCTTAATAACATGCAATTTTTATGCATTGTCCTAAAAACATCATGAATTTCAGGATATCCCAGGCTACCCAAACATACCGTACTAACACCAAACTTCCCTAACGTATTTGCTAAAATAGGAGCGTTGCCACCTAACTTAATTTTTTGTGTCATCATTTCAATCTGTCCACTCTTGCCCGCTACAGATTTAATCCGATCGGCAAATTCATCCAGCGTTTTGTAAAATATTATTTCATCATCATTTCTATGTACGACTGCCTTTTGAATTTTATCCACAAAACCATCAAACCCGGTAAATACTTTTTTAGCGATTATTTTCCGCTCTAACGAGTCTAAACTATTGAGCAGATCATAAAGCAATTCATCAATTGAATTAGTTGTCATTCCGAAAATTTTTAATAACAGATTATACAATTAAATACCCTGTTGAAGATCACCCGTTGCAAAGCGATGACTATCGAGTCATTTGAATTGAGAAATACCAAAAAAAGCGGATTTTATTCCGCCCAATTTGTTTCATTAAAACAGTTGTTGATAACATTCCTCATTTACGATGGAGTCATCATTAAAATTAGAGCTTTAAGAAATTCAGTTTTCATACTGATATTAGAACAGATGCCACAAATGTGCACATAGGTTTTATCCATTCATTCCTTGCGCAAAAACTTTAATGATGACAATTCAAACATATTGCGTATTAATACATTTTACTATGACCACGGTTCTTAGTATGTCAGATTTATGTCATAACTAATAAAATCCCTTTTACTAATGACCAATATCATCGTGAATAGTGTCGTTTTATAATAATATGCTTTCACATTCAAAACATTTATCCCTGAAATTAATTATTTAAAAAATCCATTTTTATGCGCATCACATTCCAATATTCACAATGCCGTTCAAACAAAAGAACAGAGGGCATGGTCAGCAGAAAATTTCAACGATTTGAAAAAATGTTTGATAACATTTTGTTGTGTCAGGTCATGTTAAAAAAGGAAAAAAATGACAAACAGAAAGACTTTATTATTGAAGCGAAACTTTCTGTGCCTGGCAACGACTTGTATGCAAGCGAGCAAGCCGAAAGCTTTGAAATAGCTACCGAAAAGGTCTGTGTTGATCTTGAAAAACAAGTACGCAAACACAAGGAAAAGCTAAACAAAAAACAGACAAAGCCTGTCGATGCCTTTATTACAGAAGGTGAGGAAGAAGAAATGGAAGAAGATTTAGAATAAGATAAATGACTCTTTAAATAAAATAACTATGTCAATAAATTTCGAAAAGTATGCAGCCAAAGGCAATGAGTTTCTCAACCGGGTTGCCATGCGATTGGGGAATCCAGATAACAAAGAACAGGCCGGCAGGATGTTGCGTTGCGTACTGCGAGCTTTGCGCAACCGTATTACTACTGAAGAATCGTTACAGCTAATGGCACAATTGCCTATGGCCATTAAATCATTGTATGTTGATGGCTGGACACCCACCAAATATCATCCTAAAATTAAGTCAATGGATGAGTTTGCCGAAGAGGTGATGAAAGAAGATGGCTTTCCGGCTTGGCGTGATTTCCCAACATTGGCTGATGCCATGAAGGCGATTGAGGCCGTGATTAAAACGATCGCTGATTATGTTTCAGCCGGTGAATTACATGATTTAATTGATGTCTTACCTCAAGATATGCAAAGTCCTTTCATGGAATGGTCACACACGACTTAATTTTATTTTTCTCATTCCTGGAAGATGTATATGCCTGATGGACTACTTCACAAGTATGACAACTCATAGCATATCACTCCAAAATAACCATAAAAATAATTAAATTAAAGCAACCATCGATATTGATCGTTAGTACCAGAAAACATAAACAGGATATTGCGCTACCATGGTAATTTTCTTCACCACGCTTTGAGTAAATACCTTTTCCAATAAGGTCCTGTGATGAAACGACATGGCTAAAATTTCAGCATCATGATTAGTCATGTAATGATCCAGAGCCCACGAAATATCATCGGAATATTGTGAATCGAATGTCCATCCATTATCACTTGGCACACGAGCGCGCACGGCTTCTTTAAGGACAACAATTTTCATGTCACTATCCTCCGAAGGCGTCTCTTCAGAAATGTGTAATACATGAACGCTCGTATCAAGCGGCTTTACTAGTTGTTTTAATTGATCGATCAGGAAGATCGGATTTGTTTCTGGATCATACGCATACACAATTACTCGCGGAATTTTGTATGCACATCCTTCCGGCACTAGTAACACAGGGCATTTAGATTGTTCTATTACATGGAATGTATTACTGCCAAACATATGTTGATAATAATTTTCGGCCCCATTTGTACCCATCACAATCATATCATGAAAACTTGCCTGTGCAGCTATTGTTTCGGCTAAAGTATCGGTGGTAGTTTGCAAATGAAAATTACATACCACTCCGTACGTATCTCTAATTTCTTTGCACACCAACTGAAGCTGCTCCGAAAGTTTTTCATTACTTAATGCTTTATCCTGTGTTAGTTGTATTGCTTCTGGCCAAATCGTTGGGCGTACATAGGTTAATGTTATTGTTGCCTGCAATGCCCGTGCAAGTTGTGCTGCGTACTCAATTCCACTTCTGGCAGCACCAGAGAAATCAGTTGGGCAAAGAATCGATTTCATAATTCAATGTTTTATTTTCTTTCTATTGGTGAAATACAAACGTGGGTAATTGAGGAGATGCACTAATTATTTTTATTATGCTCTCATGAAATAATTTCTTTAAAAAATTATGGTGCCGCGTATTGACAGCTAGCAAATCGCAAGATTTTTTTAATAAGTAGTAATTTATTCCATCGATCACATGGCCAGAATAAATTGTTATAAAATCCAAATCAAATTGGTTATTACCTTTTTGTTGAAAATGTAATTGACGTTGGGTTAACGTTTCCTCAATTTCTTGTTTAAACGGTTCAGTTATGATCTGAAGCACGGTGATTTTTGATTGTAATATTGTAGCCCAGGAAACAAGTTGATTCAATGGAAGATCTTGTTCATGAAAATAATCAGCCGCATAAACAATACTTGATATTTCCTGAAATTCTATGTTTGGTGGAAGAAGTAAAATTGGAACTTGTGCTTTCTTTGTCACTTGATAGGTTTTGCTTCCCGCGAAGAATTCATACAGACTATTCGGACCTTCAGTGCCCATAATAATCAAGTCATATTGATGATTACTTTCGTTCGCAATTAATTTCGAAACGGATTGATTGGATTTTTGTATTACCCCTTTACAACTTATTTTATACACGCGTGTGATTTCCAGACTAAGTTCTTCGATGTGATTAGCAATTGCTTGGTGGGTCATATCTTTGCCCCAAACAAGCTCAACAGGAATTAAATCCCATAAAGATTGAACATGAAATAATGTTAATTCAGCCCCACATTTCTGCGCCATTTTTGCTGCATAGGTCACTGCATGCTGGGCCGTTTCAGAAAAATCCGTTGGACAAATTATCTTTTTCATCTATTAATAAATAGTGGATAAGGTCAAACGAAACCAATCGACAAAGTCAGTTTTCAGGTGTCGCAGACTTTATTAAAAATGTAAAAGAAATTCGTTTTGTGCCATGATAATTATCCACGTAAAGAATGATTACCATCATTACCAGTGGCTTGATCCGCTGGTTGATTTATGAAGAGTTAACATTAGAAACAACAGTTTCCTACACTGCCTGGTGAGCATTTAAAAAAATCAGTCATACTCCTTCTAAACAAAATCCGAGGATGTTATTGCAATCCTTGGACTTCTACCGTTGAAAATGCATTCGGTGTTTTTAAACCACACTCTCCTGTGTTGTCCGAAAGTATAAGCACTAAAAATGGAGATTCAGAAATGCAGATTGATGTTAGGCGTTTTTCCGCATAAAATGCGCGCGTCCACGTTGTGGTATCGAAATGATTTCTTCATCCTCCTTTGTATGCTATGAGTTTGTAATAGAAATAAAGAAAAGCACCTATCCAATCCACTTCTTGACATATCATGTAACGTTCCTGCTGAAGGGTTGGTTATGCCTAAATATTACCAATACTTCTTTCGATGCTATTTTTATGTTTTATTTCAACCCCCGGGGTTTTACTTTCTTTAAATCTAAATTGTATTGAACCGCCTGAAGTTTCCGACCGTAATGCAAGCTGGCATTAACTTCATAACCAAAGAGTAACACAACGGTCAATAATTGTATCCAGATCATGAATGCAATGAGTACACCAATGGAACCATAAATTTTGTTATACGTTCCGAAATTGGTGATGTAAAATGAAAAGCCGTATGATATTGCCAACCCGGCAAAGGTAGCCAACACAGAACCGATTGAAAAAAAATTCCAGTTGTAGTGAACGGAGGGTCCAAAGTAATAAATACAGGATATTACGATAAAGAATAGAATGAAGATTACCAGAAAGCGGAGAAGTAACAAAAAATAGATTGTGTAGTTATCCAGATTAATATTGAGTTTCTGTGCATTCACCGCAAGGTAATCGATAGCAATTTGTCCTACCACCAAAAGTGTTACTGCCACAAACAGTGCAACAGCAAACATTACAGTCAACCCGAAGGCAGTCATACGCATTCGTAGTACTCCTCGTTTTTCAACGGTGCGGTAACACGAATTAAACGACCGCATAAGTGCCATCATTCCGTTGGTTGCCAGGTAAACGGAAAACAAAAATCCAAACGTTAGCAAACTACCACGTTGGTTTTTAATAATATCTTCAATGGTGCTTGATATCTCACTGAACATACTGGCAGGCATTAACTCACGAATAAATTCCATGATATTGTCCTGACTTATCGTAGGGAAATAGGTTGAAAGAAACGGTATCAGTGTAAAGAAAAATATGATGGCGGGAAAAATAGCCATGATAAAGTTGAAGGCAACTCCATTTGATCGATCGAGGATTTCGTCCTCCTCGACATTATGAAAGAATATTTTAAAAAACCTATAAAGAGATAGTCCTTCGTGATTTTTAAACTTTATGCTTTTTAGCCAATTCCGTCCTGCGCGGGCCTTCGTGTATTGAAGAATTCGTTTACGGGTGACATACTTCATCCAAAATAGGGTTTTAATACATCTTGAAAAATTTGTGGCGGCCTGCCGGGCCTTCCTGTATTCTTAGCTACGAAAGCCAGCACAGTCTCACCTTGATGAATCAACTTTCCTTCACCATTAAATATATCGTATTCAAATCGTATTCGTGCGCTTGGCTTCTCCCGAATGGTGGTCACTATTCTTAAATGATCGTCATACAAAGCAGCACTTAAAAATTTTGATTTGTTTTCAAGTACGGGCATCATCACCCCCATGTTTTCCAGCTCCTTGTAGGTAAGCCCAAGCTTTCGTAAACTCTCTACCCGCCCTACTTCATAGTACATTGCATAGTTACCATAGTACACATATCCCATCTGATCAGTTTCTCCATAGCGAACGCGAATGTAAGTTTCTGAAGTATACATCTATTATTTTTTTTGTCCGCGTCTTCTCAACTCCTCACCTTTTTTAATTTCAATAGTTAATGCCTTTTGGTATTTGCGGGCATTTCTACCGTGTTCGTCCAGCGTAGCAGCAAAATTATGATTACCCGAAAAATCCTCTTTGGCACACATGTAAATATAGGTGTGCTTTTTGTAATTAAGTACGGCATCAATAGAGGCTATCTGGGGCATATTGATGGGGCCGGGAGGTAATCCAGCATATTTGTAGGTATTATACGGAGAGTCAACTGCTTTATGTTCATTAAGAACTCGTTTAAGGGTAAAGTCTCCAACTGCAAAAACTAAGGTAGGATCTGCCTGTAACGGCATATCCATTTTCAGTCGATTAATATATAAACCAGCAATGATGGGCGCCTCATCGGGCTTCACACTTTCCGCTTGCACAATAGAGGCAAGTGTTGATACCTCTTTTGGTGTCAATCCTATTTCCTTTGCCTTTGCCAATCGTTCATCATTCCAGAATCGTTTGTATTCCGAAAGCATCCGCTCGATGAGTTCATCCGGTAATACATTATAATAGACCTGGTACGTATTCGGTAAAAACATTCCAATTACATTTTCGCGGGTAAACCCCTCGTTGTTGGAAGAAATAAAATCATCCATCGCATCATTAAACTCTGCAGGAGATACACCTGTGTTTTTAGTAATCTTTTCAGCTAATTCATCCAGCAGGCGCACATGTGTAAAGGTCACATTCACGGCCTGTCTCCCCCCCGATTGAAGAACTCGAATCGCCTCCATATTGGTCATGTTTCTGCGTAACAGGTAACGACCTGGCATTATGTTTTTATCATAATCATTGAGCCTGGCCAGAAAACTAAAAGATACCATATCATTCACAAAGCGGCCTTTGCCTAAATCCTCCTGCACCTTACGAAAAGTGGCACCCGAATGGATCGTAAAAACCTTATCATCTCCATCTACCAGAATATTTGGCGTATAGAAAATCTGGTAACCATAGAAAATAAACGTAATGGTAAGTGTTGAAAGAATAAGAAAAAACGCAAGCTTCTTTTTAGGAACTTCTGTCATATAAAAAATTTGAAGGCCCAAATTTAGTAAAATGACAGATGACAACCTGCGATAATTGTTATTTGCGTTAACTTGCTATGTTTTTATATCCATAATGCTTCATGCCCGCAGAATTTTTATCCATACATCCTGTCAACCCGGAACCGCGAAAAATAGCGCGTGTGGTGGACTTATTAAAAGAAGGAGGCATCATCGTATATCCCACTGATACGATCTACGGAATCGGCTGTGACCTGATGAATCGCAGATCGGTTGAGCGACTCTGCTACATAATGGAAATCAAACCTCAAAAACTTAATCTTTCCTTTATCTGCAGCGATCTAAGCCATATTTCAAAATATGTAAAACGCATAGACACGCCCGAATTCAAAATTCTAAGAAAACTTTTACCCGGATCATTTACTTTTATATTCGAGTCGAGCAGTCATGTGCCAAAAATTTTAGGTGTCAACAAAAAAACGGTGGGGATCCGAATTCCTAATCACCCCATACCTATTGAAATCGCAAAACTTCTGGAAAATCCCCTGATTACGTCTTCCATAAAGGATGATGATCAATTAAAAGAATACACCACCGAGCCCGAAGAAATTTATGAGGATTTCAAACACAAGGTCGATTTGGTAATTGACGGTGGCCCGGGTGGAAATATCCCTTCTACCATTGTTGATTTTACCAGCGGAGAGCCCGTTGTAACACGACAAGGTCTTGGGCTATTTGAATGGTAAATAAATTCATTGTTTCCTGTTTTTAAACTGAAGGCCAAAAGTGTATTAATTTTGATCTTTAATCTTTGAATTTGAAAACAGCCTTAATTGAACTACACTATTTACCTTCACTTGAATATTTCTGTGCACTTCAATCATTTGAGACAATCTTGTTAGAAAAAAATGAACACTATGTTAAACAAAGTTATCGTAACCGATGCTATATCAATACTGCACAAGGTGTTGAAATGTTGGTCGTACCATTAACAGCAAAACATGGCAAGGTTGTTATCAAAGACATACGAATCGATCGCAACAATAAATGGCAAAATAATCATTGGAGAACCATTGAATCTGCGTATCGAAAAGCACCCTATTTCGAATATTATGCTGATGAATTGAAAACAATTTTATACCGTAACCATGCTTTTCTGTTCGACCTGAATTTCGAATTGCTGTCATTATGTCTTAAGTCGATCCGATTCAATCCCTCCCTTTCAGAAAGTATTTCTTACGAAAAAGTGCCTTCTTCACTTGTTTTTGATCTCCGATCACAAATATCTCCCAAGAAACCAGCCCTGGAGCGAGACTTTTACAACCCGGTGTCATACTATCAGGTTTTTGGCAATGGATTTGCACCAAACCTCAGTCTGATTGACTTACTGTTTTGTGAAGGACCCAGGGCTAGCTCCCTTCTTCTCGCTTCACGGAAAGAAAATCTGAACAAATAAAATCTTAAACTTGTTTTTTGAGAGATTGATTTGACGATTCAGCGATTGATTTATACCATTCCTGTCTTTTGAATAATCACTCTTAAAACTTTACATTTACATTACTCAAGATTATGGCAAATATGGAAGCAAAATTTTCTAACCGCGTGAAAGAAGTCATTTCTCTAAGTCGGGAAGAAGCACTACGATTAGGTCACGATTACATCGGCACGGAGCACCTACTCTTAGGGATGATTCGCGAAGGCGAAGGGGTTGCTGTAGGCGTGATGAAAAAATTAGGAGTTCCTCTGGATGAACTTCGTGCAGAGATTGAAAAAGTCTCCAAAGGTACTGCCACTCATGAGATCAAGAACCTGGCTAACATTCCGTTAACCAGGGCCTCCGAAAAAGTGTTGAAGATAACCTACCTGGAAGCCAAGATATTTAAAGCTCAATTAATTGGAACTGAGCATTTGTTGCTTTCCATTTTGCGCGACCCGGATAATCTCGGCACTCAAATCTTAAACAAGTTTGATGTTGCCTATGATGTGGTGAAAGAAATGCTTGAATACCAAAACGATCAGCCTACTTCTGCCTCCGACACTGATGATCCGGATGATGATTCATCGAAAATGTTTGGAAGTGGCGCTAATCCAAGTGGCAGCAAAGAAAAAAAAGGTGCCGAAAAATCACGCACTCCTGTGTTGGATAACTTTGGTCGCGATCTTACCAAACTTGCTGAAGACAACAAACTCGATCCAATCGTAGGTCGTGAAAAAGAAATTGAACGCGTGGCTCAAATTCTTAGTCGCAGAAAGAAAAATAATCCAATTCTGATAGGCGAACCTGGTGTAGGTAAAACAGCTATCGCAGAAGGACTTGCCCTGCGCATAATTCAGAAAAAAGTATCCCGTGTGCTTTTTGGAAAGCGCGTAGTTACCCTGGATTTAGCGTCACTGGTTGCCGGCACCAAATACCGTGGCCAGTTTGAAGAACGTATGAAGGCTGTAATGAATGAATTGGAAAAGTCTTCAGACGTAATCTTGTTTATTGATGAGTTGCATACTATTGTAGGTGCAGGTGGTGCATCAGGTTCACTGGATGCCTCAAACATGTTTAAACCTGCCCTGGCACGCGGAGAAATCCAATGTATTGGAGCCACTACATTAGACGAGTATCGTCAATACATAGAGAAGGATGGAGCCCTTGCGCGTAGATTCCAAATGGTGCTCGTTGATTCAACAAGCGTGGATGAAACCATTCAGATTCTGGAAAACATTAAGGAGAAATATGAAGATCACCATCATGTGACGTATACCAAAGAGGCATTGGAAGCATGCGTGAAACTATCGGATCGATATATCAGTGATCGCTTTCTTCCGGATAAAGCGATAGATGTAATGGACGAAGCAGGTGCACGCGTTCACATTAATAATATTCATGTACCTGAAGACATCGTGAAATTTGAGGAGGCCATTGAAGATGTGAAGAAAGAAAAAAATCGCGTTGTGAAAAGTCAGAAATACGAAGAGGCTGCGCAACTGCGTGATAAGGAAAAGAAACTGATAGAACAACTAGACTTGGCAAAAGTACGGTGGGAAGAAAAGACACGTACTGAAAAATATACGGTTACGGAAGACAACGTAGCCGATGTGGTCGGCATGATGACGGGCATACCCGCCAATCGCATTGCGCAGAAAGAAAGCAATAAGCTTTTAGGCATGGCCGAACAACTTAGCGGAAAAGTAATTGGCCAGGAAGAAGCTATCAAGAAATTGACAAAAGCGATTCAGCGAACTCGCGTGGGATTAAAAGATCCTAAAAAACCAATAGGTTCTTTTATTTTCTTAGGACCAACCGGTGTGGGAAAAACGGAATTAGCCAAAGTGCTAGCCAACTATTTATTTGATAAGGAAGATACCCTGGTGCGTATCGATATGAGCGAATACATGGAGAAATTCTCTGTGTCACGTTTGGTGGGTGCGCCTCCCGGATATGTGGGTTATGAAGAAGGCGGACAACTTACTGAAAAAGTAAGACGCAAACCTTATTCGGTTGTGTTGTTGGATGAAATTGAAAAAGCTCACCCGGATGTTTTCAATATTTTGTTACAAGTATTGGATGATGGAATCCTTACGGACGGCTTAGGTCGCAGAGTGGATTTCAGAAATACGATCATCATCATGACTTCCAACATCGGTGTGCGCGATTTGAAGGATTTTGGTGCCGGGATAGGTTTTACCACAAAAGCAAAACGGGAAAACGATGAAGAGTTGATGAAGTCAACTATTCAAAGCGCTTTGAAACGCGCCTTCAGCCCTGAATTCCTTAACCGTTTGGATGATGTGATTGTATTCAATTCATTGAAACGTGAGGATATCCATAAGATCATTGATCTTACTCTTGGAAAACTTTTTGCGCGCATCACTACGCTAGGATATAATGTAGAACTAAGTGATAAAGCAAAAGACTTTCTGGCGGAAAAAGGATATGATCAGCAATTTGGCGCTCGTCCTTTGAACCGGGCGATTCAAAAATACCTTGAAGATCCGGTAGCCGAAGAAATCCTGAAAGGTGAAATCGTAGAAGGAGGCACAATACTTGCCGACTATGAAGGCACTGGTGATTTACTAACGGTTAAAGTAAAGAAACCAAAGGCGTCTTCGAAAGAAAAGAAAAGCGACTAATTAATTAGATTAAAACTGAAGGCGGGGAAACCCGCCTTTTTTGTTTATCAAAAAATCTACCTTTCAATAACTCCCCAAATACTTCCTCAAAAACCACTCAGCTGAAATCAAACCAAGAAGAAGAAAGAACACCCACTTAAGATTAATCAGTTGATTGAACGTTTCTTCCGAGTGAATAAGACTGGCCGCTTTTGTCTTTTCAATGTCGCTGGTTAATAATGTTAACTGATCCAGATTATAAAACTTCCCTCCGGTTTCATTTGATAACTTTCGAAGCAATCCAAAATCAGCCGTCAGGTTTTGGGTTTCAATGTTTTGCTCTTTTACCAAAAACTGACCGTTCCCTTCTTCAGTTATCTCGTTAATTTTTGTGGATGCCTTAAATCGATATACCCCTTCTTTCAGGCCGCCAATACGATAACGTGAGCCTCCCGGACTTGTGGTATAGCTATAGTTGGTGACGTTACCTTGTAGATCGCGCAGCTGTAATTCAATCGTGTTTCCATACACCAACTCAAACAAATCGTTATACACCTGGCTCTCTATCACCACTGGTTCGTAATCTGAAAATTCATTCTGTAAAGGAAAACTTCTAAACTTACGCTTGTCTTCCTGTGTGCTCAGGTATTGAATGAGTTTGGAAAATAACTCATCAAACATTTCCGTGTTACCATTATCGGCAAACTCACTCAGCCGCCAACGCCACAAACCTTCTCCAATTAAAGCAGCAATTTTCTTGTCACCCTCCTCCCAGCTAAATAAAAGAGGACGATCGGTAGTTACACTTCCGATTCGCTGATAAAGCAACACTTTTGATTTTGGCGGAAAGCCCACTTTACCAAACGGAACCTGCATCGGAGGATATCGCGCAAAAACCTCATTACTGTTTTCTGAAAAACCAAAATAACGGAAGTCACTATTTACCATTGGGGTTACTTCATCCCATTGGCCGCGGTATTCAAATTGAATTGGAATTTGATAGGCGGGTAACTGCCTCAGATTTGTTTGACTTCCGATCATCAAAAGAACAGAAGATGAACTTTTAAAGAGCGAATTGAAAAGAGGCAATATTTTACCCGAATGATCAATCGCCTGATGAAAAATCACTAATTCTGCTACCCCCGGTTTCAAGTAGGATGCATCGGCATTCGCTACGCCAGGAATATGAACAATGAATTCATAATTGGAATTTTTTTCAACCACCGCTCTCAACGCTTTGATATCAGGATGCGGGGCAGGGGCTACCAATACTATTTTCTTTTTGCCATCGACCACTTCAATAAAAATACTCCTGGCGTTATTGCGCTTGTTGCTTTCCTGATCGAGTGGCTTCACCGAAATGTCATATCGTTGAATTCCTTTTTCTATCGCATCTAATTGAAAATCGAAATCGATCAATGATCTGGAACCGGTGTTTTTTTTCTCGTTTGATAATACTTTCCCATCCTTTAACACCGTGACAGATACTTCCTGATTTTCGATGCCTTGCATAAGCACTTGTGCCTTCACTGGAAATTTATTTCCCTGATAGGCTACTTTATTAAAGGCTACATTTTTTAAAATCAAATCAACACGCTCCGTTGTGTCTCCTACTCCAACAGAATTAATGGGCACACGAACAGCTGTGTACAAGGGTGACGCTCCGGAATTGTAAATGCCATCGGAGATCAATACAACCCCTGCCAGATTTTTTCCTTCATATTCATTGATAATATTTTGAATGCCTCTGTTCAAGTCAGATGTAGGGCCGTTTGCTTTTATTTCAGAAACGTCATTTCCCATGAGATCTTTCCATTTCACTTCATAGCCAGAATTTTCAATCGCACTTTTGGATTCTCCTACTATGGTAGCGAGATTTGCCTGACCTACGGAATCCATCACTTCTCCCACTGAGTTGGAAGAATCAATTAAAAATACCCATGTGGGTTTTTCATATTCATTGGTTATAAGTTTGAGTATCGGACCAAGTAGAAGAAAGGCAAGAAAAAAAACTACGATTGCGCGGACTGCAAACAAAAGCTGGTTAATTCGTTTGCTCCAGGTATAATGTGCCGTGTAAAGTACGTAGGCATAACCCACACCCGCTGCGATGCACAGTAAAATAAAATAAGGGGAATATTCAAATAAGAGTCGCTGCATACACTGGTTACTGGGTTCTGGATGTGTGATTGATTAACATCATGTTTCTCATCAATAGTTATATTTTTTATCCCACAATTTCTTTAAATAATTCCGAAGTTCTTCCTCACGTGCATTTTTACCAGGCTCATAGAATTTTGTGCCCTTGATTGTGTCAGGAAGAAATTCCATGGCAACAAAGCTATTACGATAGTCGTGGGCATATTGATATCCCTTTCCATAGTCGAGGTCTTTCATGAGTTTGGTTGGTGCATTTCGGATGGCCAGTGGCACAGGAAGATCACCCGTTTCATTCACCATACCTAATGCCTTTTCAATAGCCATGTAGCTGGCATTACTTTTTGCGGAGCAAGCAAGATAAACGGCACATTGTGAAAGTATAATTCGTGCTTCCGGGTAACCGATGATATTCACTGCCTGAAAGGTGGTAGTTGCCATCACCAACGCAGTTGGATTTGCATTACCAATATCTTCTGAAGCCAGAATAACCATTCTGCGCGCAATAAATTTTACATCCTCACCACCTTCAATCATGCGAGCCAAATAATAGACAGCCGCATTCGGATCGCTGCCACGAATGGATTTTATAAATGCCGAAATAATATCGTAATGCTGCTCTCCGCTTTTGTCATAGATCGCAATATGCTTTTGCGCAAGGTTCATCACCAGCTCATCAGTAATTTCAACATTATCAGGCACCGATTCACCAATGATTTCCAGCAGGTTCAATAATTTGCGTGCATCTCCTCCGGAGATATTGATCAGAGCCTGATATTCTTTTATGTTGATCTTTCTCTTTTTTAATTCAACATCTTTAAGAAGAGCCTGCCCCATTAGTTTTATAAGGTCAGCTTCATTTAATGCCTTTAGCGTATACACCTGGCATCGCGAAAGCAACGCTGAATTAACTTCGAAGGAAGGATTTTCAGTAGTCGCACCGATTAGCGTGATGATCCCTTTTTCCACCGCGCCCAACAATGCATCTTGTTGCGATTTGTTGAACCGATGAATTTCATCGATGAATAAAATCACCCGGCTCGCCCTTCTTGCCTGATCAATGACATCGCGCACATCTTTTACGCCTGCACTCACCGCGCTTAGCATATGAAAGGGTCGCTTGACTTCATTGGCAATAATGTTGGCGATAGTGGTTTTGCCTACGCCCGGAGGTCCCCACAAAATCATAGAAGGCACATTGCCGGTTTGAATTGCTTTGCGGATAATTCCGTTTTCACCCACCAGATGCTCCTGCCCGATCAGGTCTTCGAGTTTCGAAGGCCTCATTCGTTCTGCTAATGGAGCTTTTGTTTCAAACATGATGATAAAATCAGAACGATAATTTTTTGATCACCTCCACCGTTTTTTCCAACATGCGATCATCAAAATCCAAATGGGTAACTAATCGAATTTCCTGCGCACCAAATTTGATTGCTTTAATCTGTTGTTCCGATAATTTTGACAATACCTGTTCAGGAGTAACCTCCTTTATCATTTCAAAAATTACAATATTGGTATCTACCGGCATTACCGATTGTACCCACTTCATTCCGGAAAGGGCTTTCCCCAACTCTGCAGCCCGCGCATGATCTTCTTTTAATCTTTTAATATGGTGATCAAGTGCATATAAGCCAGCAGCCGCTAAAAATCCGGCCTGCCTCATGCCGCCACCAAATGCTTTTCGCATACGTCTTGCTTTCGGTTCTAGCTCTTTTTTACATAACAACACCGATCCCACCGGTGCGCCCAATCCTTTCGAAAGACAAATAGAAATCGAATCAAAATATTTTCCATACTCAACGGCAAGGTCGTTTGTTTCCGTCAACGCATTAAATAAGCGGGCTCCATCCAAATGCATCTTCAACCCTTTTGATCGGGCGAACCCGGAAATGGCTGCTATTTTATCCAGCCCATAAAAACTTCCTGCTTCACGCACCACGGTATTCTCGAGGGCTACAACCGATGAGATCGGTTGATGCGCATCCAGAACATTATTGATGTTGGCACCAATCTCCTCAATGGAAATTCTCCCCCGATCTCCATCCAACAATCGCACACTAGCTAAACTGTTACCCGCTATTCCTCCCCCCTCATATTTATAGATGTGTGATCCTTTGTAGCAAATGACTTCGTCATAAGGCTGTGTCAGAATTTTTATTCCGATCTGGTTAGTCATAGTTCCTGATGGGCAAAAGATGGCTGAGTCCATTCCCA
Source organism: uncultured Ohtaekwangia sp. (assembly GCA_964349405.1). Lineage (GTDB taxonomy): Bacteria > Bacteroidota > Bacteroidia > Cytophagales > Cyclobacteriaceae > ELB16-189. Next base: position 34,798 of record CAYGGY010000017.1, read on the forward strand.
GTATGGAGGCACATTTCTGCTCCAGTGCTTTCACTGAGGGATCTTCACCAAAAACATCATCACCTACTTCGGCTGACATCATTGCTTCGCGCATGCCCTTCGTGGGCTTGGTTACGGTGTCACTTCTTAAATCAACAATCATGGGTTTTATCATAAAAATTCCAAGTTACAAAAAGAGCCTTTGAATAGGATTAAATTAAAGTGCATTTGGTTTTTCGGTCAGATGAGCCTACTTTTGTGCCACTAAATCGCGGGGTGGAGCAGTTGGTAGCTCGTTGGGCTCATAACCCAAAGGTCACAGGTTCGAGTCCTGTCCCCGCTACGAAATAAAAAGCGACTGAATAAGTCGCTTTTTTTATGCGCCTTCGTGTTTATCTGCGCTAATTTTCAAATTATTTTTATTAATCACCCTCTGTTTGATTCTGATAATAAATCATGAATCATGCGGTCGATCAAAATCCCGCAAACGTTTCGCTAAAATATTGTTGATAATTACGTTGACCTTATTGCTAATATTGTTTGTGAGGCATTATACCCGCAATCATCTTTAGATAGCCTACGAAACACTGGTCATTTAAATTCGTCACACCAAAAGCAAAATTGTTATGAGTAAGTTTAACAGAAGAAACTTTATCAAAAATTCTGTCATCGCAGGCGTTGGCGCTTCCATGCTGAAAATAGACCCATTGATGGCCAATAACACTGGTGATGAGCCTATTGTTAGCCCGATAAAAACTTCAGGGGTCGCAAAAAAAATTATTGTTGGCGGAGCGGGAATTGGTGGTCTATGCTGTGCTTATGAGCTAATGAAAAAGGGACATGAGGTAATTGTGCTGGAAGCATCTGGTCGGCATGGTGGTCATGTTTTCACGGTGCATGATGGTTTATCGGATGGATTGTATGGGGATTTTGGCCAGGAGCACATAACCAAACCAGGCTATGATAAATACTGGGGATATATCAAAGAATTTGATCTCACCGCACTTCCCTATCCAAGACGGAAGAATATATCAAGGAGGATCAATGGCAAATTCTATTCGGAAGAAATGCTAAGAGACCCTAAGATCTTAAAGTCTTTTGGTTTTAATGAAAGGGAGGTTAAGTATCTGTCCGGAAATCCTTGGTGGGATTTAGAGTCGTTGTATGTTAAACCCTATCTGAATAAGTTTAAAGACGAATATCAGCCTTTCCAGATCGGATATGATGAACTGGACAACGTTCCGATCTCCACTATTTATAAGAAAGAAGGTGCCTCCCAGGCAGCACTGGGTTTTTTAGGAGGAGACAATTCATCGGCACTTTTTAATTTATGGAAGGCAGCTATATTAAATATTCGTGGCGTGCCACTCGCTCCACCAGAAGTGTTCCGATTAAAGGGAGGCAATCAAATGCTTCCAAATGCTTTTGCCAAAAGGCTTGGCTCAAAGGTTTGGTTAAATTGTCCGATCACTTCGATCAAGCATGGAGCAACAGGTGTAACTGTTTCTTACAAACAACACAATGAACAAAGAGAAATGTCAGCCGACTTTTTTGTTAACTGCATTCCTTTACCAGCTTTAAAAAATATTCCGATACAGCCAGCCTTGCCTCCTGAGAGGCAATATATCATTGAAAATGTTACCTATGATTCCTATCAGCGGTTTGTCTTTCAGGCTAGTTCTAAATTTTGGTTGGAGGATGGGCTTAGTATTAATATGGATCTGGATCATCCTGATCTTTGGTCAGTGTGGCAATCTGCTGAAGAAGTAGACACGCACCGGGTAATTATTTTAGGAACAGGCCCTGGTGGAATCTCGCCACAACGTGCCCTGGCAGCGTTTCGCGAAGTATATCCAGGAAAGACCAAAGATACCATTGAGCAGGCCGTGAGCAGGGACTGGACAAAAGAAACATTTTCTCCAACCTGTGAAAGACTTCCATTCCCAATAGGTGAACTTCATAAATTCTGGCCAAATCTCATGAAGCCCCATGGGCGAATTCATTTCGCAGGCGCATATGCCGATAATCTTAACTGGGGAACCGAAGCTGCTACACGATCGGCCAATCGGGTAGCCAACGAAATCGACAAGTCATAAATATATCCTCCAGTAGTAAAGAAGAACAACTTACTATCCGTTATAAAAAAATACTGATGTTTGCATGTAACTTTCTGCCGAAAATATACTAATGAAAAGAAATGCGCCTACCATTAAAGAAATAGCGAAGATGCTGAATTTGTCAGTATCCACTGTTTCGCGCGCATTGCACAGTAGTAAGAACATAAGCCCCGCCACTACCAAACGCGTTAAAGATGTTGCGTTGGAATTGGGTTATGAACCTAACCGTACAGCCTTATTTTTACAATCTGGCAAAACGCTAACCTTAGGTGTAATCTTGCCTCATTTATCAGAAGCTTTTTTTTCAGAAGCCATCAGCGGGATCGAGGATTATGCCAGTGAACACAATTACAATGTATTGATGGGGCAATCACACGATGATACCGCACGTGAAAAAAAAATAGTAGAGGCGATGAAAAATCACCGGGTAGACGGTATACTCGTATCGATTGCCAAGAACACCAAAGAAATTGAGCATTTTGATATGCTCAGGAAATATGATATTCCGGTTATCTTCTTTGATCGGGTGCCAGATAGGATAGAAGCTCACACCGTTACCTGCCGGCTGGAATCAGGTATGATTGAAGCCGTTGAGTTTTTAGTAAAGGGTGGCCACTCGAGAATTGCCTTGATGAATGGCCCTAAAGATTTATTGGCCACCCAGGAAAGAATGGCAGGATATAAATCAGCTCTTCGCTCACTTAATATTGAGATCAATCCTGACTTTGTTGTCTATTCTGATCTCTCCCCTGACAGCACCTACCGAGCCATGCAACATTTACTCACACTAAAACCCGGACCTAGTGCCGTAATTACGTTCAATGACTACGTGGCGCTGGATGCCATGCAATATGTGCGCAAAATGAACATTAGGATTAATAAAGACATCAGCTTTGTTAGTTTTGCCAATCTGCCGGTTTGCAATTATATGGAAAATCCCCCCTTGGCTTCCGTTGAACAATTTCCGTATCGGCAAGGCCAAAAGGCAACAGAAATGCTATTGGAGATTTTGAGTTCGTCAAGCAGGATCGAGTCGTTTAAAAAAATAATTTTAGAGCCTCGGTTATTTATTCATCAATAATCATCAATCTAGTTAGACAATAATTTTTCAAAATGATCTCTTCTGTTTTAAGCGCCTACGGTATTTCAAATGAGGACTGTCTTGTCGAGCCACTAATGAGTGGGCTCATCAACAGAACATGGAAAATCACCAGTGGCAACCAGCAATTTATATTGCAATCCATCAATGATCATGTCTTTAAAAAACCTTATGCCATAGCTGAAAACATCAGCATGCTAGATCAATACCTTAAGGAACACCGTCCTGACTATCTGTTTGTCTCACCCTTAAAAAGTATTCATCAACAAGATATAGTACGCGATGAAGAAGGAGGCTACTTCAGGCTTTTCCCCTTCATCAAAGGATCGCACACACTCAGTGTGGTTGCTTCGCCTGAGCAGGCGTATGAAGCGGCCCTCCAATTTGGGAAGTTCGCCAGCGTGTTATCTGATTTCGATTCGTCCCGATTGAATGTTACCATACCCGACTTCCACAACCTCACTTTACGCTATCAGCAATTTGAGGAGGCAATCAAGTACGGCAATGCGGAGCGTATAAAACAATCGGCAACGCTCATTAAAGAAATTAAAGAGCGCCTATCCATTCTCGCTTCTTTTGAAAAGATTAAGAAGAGCCCCAATGTTAAGCATCGCGTTATGCACCACGATACTAAAATAAGCAATGTGCTATTTGACGATCAGGGTAAAGGTCTTTGTGTCATTGACCTCGATACGGTTATGTCTGGTTATTTTATCAGCGACATGGGAGATATGATGCGCACGTATCTTTCTCCGGCCAACGAAGAAGAAAAGGATTTTGGCAAGGTAGAAGTTCGGGATGATTTTTTTCGAGCCATTGTGCAGGGATATTTGAGTAACATGGGCGATGCCATGACGGATGAAGAAAAAGAACTCATTTTCTATTCAGGCTTATTTTTGATTTATATGCAGGCCATCCGCTTTCTGGCCGATTATTTTAATAATGATTCTTATTATGGTGCCCGATATGAAGATCAAAATTTTGTGCGTACCGGAAACCAAATGCGCTTATTAAAAAGTCTCGAAGGAAAAAGGGAAGTATTACAAACCATTATTTCAAAGGAATTGAAATCCAATATTCACGCTGTTCGATAACCATAAAATCAATACTATGAAAAAATCTCTATTGTTAATTTTCATAGTCATCCTTTCGGTATGGGTGAATGGCTATGCGCAACGTGCTGATGAAATTATGCTCAGGAACTATCGCCCTAAATCCATTTATAAAATTCCAATAACCCAAACACCGAAAGCAAAATACCCAGTGATAGACATGCACTCACATGCCTACGCCAAGAGTGAGGAAGACATTTCTAAATGGGTAAAAATCATGGACCAGGTGGGCGTTGAAAAGACAATCGTTATGACAACCCTGACAGGCGCAAAGTTTGACAGCGTTTATGCGAAGTATGCACGCTATGGCAACCGCTTTGAAGTGTGGTGCGGGTTTGACTATACGGGTTATCCTCAATCGGGTTGGATCGATCATGCTGTGAAAGAATTGGAACGTTGTTTTAAAGTGGGTGCCAAAGGTGTGGGCGAGTTAGGCGATAAAGGATTGGGCGAAGTGAACTCCAAACCAACGCCAGGGTTGGGCTTGCATGTCGACAATCCTCAATTAAAACCCTTGTTTGAAAAATGTGCTGCGTTAAAAATGCCGGTAAATATTCATGTGGCTGAACCCTATTGGATGTACATGCCTATGGACTCCACCAATGATGGGTTGATGAATGCTTATACCTGGCGAATCGATTTAACGAAGAAAGGAATTTTAAATCACGCCCAACTGATTGGTACACTTGAAAATGTAGTGCACGAAAACCCGAAGACTACCTTCATCGCTTGTCACCTGGCTAATTGTGAATATGATTTAGAAATACTGGGCACGCTGTTCAGAAAATATTCTAATCTCTATGCAGATATCGCTGCCCGCTATGGCGAAACTGCACCCATCCCCCGCTACATGAATTCCTTCTGCGAAAAATATCAGGACCGGATTTTATATGGTACCGATATGGGATACACTCCCGAAATGTATGCCACCACGTTTCGTATCCTGGAAACCAACGATGAGCATTTCTATGAAACAGAATTATTCGGTTATCATTGGCCGCTCTATGGGTTTGGATTAAAGGATAAGGTATTGAAGAAGATTTATTCTGAAAATGCGAAAAGGATTTTAATGCGTTGATAAATAAAGTCGCACCGCACCCTTTTGCAAATCCAGACGATTATCCTTTTTACTGTTGCTTATATCTTAAAGAAAACACCTTTCTTAAATAAGAACTGGCAAAGCTTCCACTCGAGTATAAAAATGGTTAATGAGGTGATGATGCCCATCAAGCCGGCAGGTGTATTAACCATACCCATTAAACCATTGGTGATAGCACCGATGTATTCATTAAACCATCGGCTCGCCACGATTTCAAAGAAAAGGTAGATAAACAAAGAGTTCATTCCAACAATGGTAAAAAACTGTAAGTTCTTTCTATGGTCTTTCATATCGATCCACCAGTAAAACAAACCTAACCCCAAAAGGCACCATCCTCCGGAAGCAAAAACAAACGAACTGGTAGCAATTCTTTTGATAATGGGGGTGATGGTTAAATCCATACCAAAGCCAACAATCAGAGCCGTAACACCGGCAATCAAAATCCATTTTACTTTTTCGCCTTCAAGCTTTTCCGATAACAACAACTTACCGGCTAGCACACCCCAAATGGTATGCGCTGCGGTGGGAATACAATTGATTGCAACCCAGCCACCACTGTTTATTTTGTTCATCAACAACAGGTCAACATAGTTTCCGAAATTGTGCTGGTCGGTAAATGCCTGATCAAATCCGGGAACATTAATGAAGCGGTAAAGAACTTCCGTTAGAACAAGAAGACCGATGCTAAAAATAATTTGTGATGAATAGGACCAGCGAAAAATTAAAAATGCCACTAGTGTGGTGAACGATAGTTGGGTGAGCACATCCCACAATTCAAAAGATAATCCATTCGGCCGAACAGCATAATCGAGTACGCCCCAAAAGAATAGCCAGCCCGAACGTTTTAATGTTTTACGAAGTGATTCACTCCACGCCATTCCACTTTGTTGCTGGCGATGTAGCGAATACGCCATCGCGGTGCCTGCCATAAACATAAAGCCCGGTTGTATCAGGTCCCAAAAACGTAATCCATTCCAGGGGTGATGAAAAAACTGCAAAAAGAATAACTGCACAGCACTACCTTCAGTCAACTCAAAGAGGTGTTCATACATCCCGGTACTTTCCATCATGAGCAGCACCATAATAAGACCGCGCATAAAATCCAATGAGAGCAATCGTTGTGAATTAGTCTGAAGAGTCATCTTTTATTAAGAATTAAAAATTAAGAACAGAATTACAAACTGAAAGTAATAACGCGATAGTAATAAAAATTTACGTGGCCACAACTGCTTCGTGACCAAAGTGAAACGTTTGCACTGCAAAATGTGGATAAAAAAAACTAAAACATGGGTTTTAATCAGGGTATTTGATCTACATTAACCCTTAATATGAGAATACTATTCTTCTTCTTCAACACAACAAAACATTAATCTATGCAAAACTTTACATTCAAATTGATGTTCATCTTCCTTTTTCTGTCAGCCTCCTTTTATGCATTTGCACAGGAGAGGTCTGTGAAGGGGAAAGTTATGGACAGTGAAACAAACGAAAAGCTGCCGGGGGTAAATATACTCGTGAAAGGCACAACTACGGGTACGACCACCGATGCAAATGGAGATTTCCAATTGACCATTGCCGATGAAAATACTGTGTTGGTTTGTAGTTTCATAGGTTACGAAACAATAGAAGTACCCGTTGCGAACAAAACCACCATCACTATTTCGCTCGTGCAGGATATTAAATCACTCGAGGAAGTTGTTGTGGTCGGCTATGGTACTCAGAGAAAGGCAGATCTTACCGGAGCTGTTGGCGGATTGCGGGCATCCGATATCGATGTTGCCTCCAAGCCAGTAACAAGTGCTGACCAACTTCTGGGAGGCAGGGTTGCCGGTATTCAGATATCCAACCGAAGTGGTGATCCGGGTGCTCCCATTGACGTGCGCATTCGCGGTATTGGAACAGCCGGTGTTAACTCACCTCTTTGGGTAATTGATGGTGTGCCAATAGTACAGACATCTAACATCACAGTAAATACTGGGTCTTCCACAGAAACAAACCCACTATCCGGATTAAACCCCAACGACATTGAATCGATCGATGTGCTAAAAGATGCATCTGCAGCAGCCATTTACGGTGCTCGTGCAGCCAATGGCGTTATTATCGTTACTACTAAGAGAGGAAAAGAAGGGGCCGCATCAGTTTCATATGATGGATATGTAGGGGTAGGACAAGCCTGGAAAAAACTCGATGTTTTAAACGTGAAACAATATATCGATATACAATCCCAGTTAGGAAGAGATTTTAGTGCTTTCAGCAGTAAGCCTGATGTAAACTGGCAAGATGAAGTATTCAAGAATTCATCAATAAAAAGCCATAACATTGGCGTGAAAGGTGGATCGGCTACTGCCAATTATTACGTGGGGGCCTCTTACATGGATCAACAAGGCATTGAACCAGCACAAAGTTTTAAACGATTTTCAGTTAAAGCCAATTCTGATGTTAAAGTGGGCAAGTATCTGAAGTTTGGTGAATCTCTGTTAATAAGTTCTACGGATAGAAGTGTGCAGGCCGAAGAAGCAACTTTTTCAGGAGCGCAGGCAGCAAGAAACCAACCTTTCTTTCAGGTTTATGATCCCACAAATCCAACCGGATACAATCTGGAAACAACGCCCAACAGAGGCACCGGAGGCGGTAGCGTTAACTTAATGATGCGCACCAATCCTGAATATGTATATACCACCGTTCTAGCCCGGAAAGTGCTGGGCAACATATATGGTGAATTTGAACCTATGAAGGGATTGAAGTATCGTATTTCAGGAGGTTTTGATTATAACGTTGGTGACGGAAACTATTTTGCCAACGAAGTGGATTTCAATGGATTTTCAAAGGCTTCATTTCTGGTGCAGGAGCGGCCTATTGAATTAACAACCAATCTTAGCCATACCATTACGTATAATAAAGTCTTTGGAAAACATTCTCTAACCGCATTAGTGGGTGAGGAAGAAACTAACTTTCGCTTTGACAAAGTTAGGATTCAGGGAAGTGACTTATTTAATTCATCGATCAAATTTGCTTCTACGGGTGTACAGGTAGGTGCAGCCAATGAGGCTGACCAATGGGCGCTAAGAGGTTATTTGGGAAGGTTGAATTATTCTTTCGATGACAAATACTTATTCACCTTCAATGTTCGTAACGATAACTCTTCCAGATTTGCCAAAGCAAATCGCTCGCAAACATTTCCTTCCGTTTCAGCTGGTTGGAGGTTAAGCCAGGAATCGTTCTTCCCTAAAGGAAGTATTTTTGATGATGTTAAAATCAGGGCCAGCTGGGGACAATCGGGTAACCAATTTACCGGTACTAACTTCTCCTATCTGTCCACCCTGCATCCATTTATTTTCTATGTTGTAGGAGCAGGCCAATCTGTGGTAAGAGGTCCAGCACCAATTGTTTATGCTAATCCTAATCTGAAGTGGGAAACCAGTACACAAACGGACTTTGGAGCGGACATAAGTCTACTGCAAGGAAAAGTTGACGTTACTTTTGATTATTATAAAAGAGTAACTAATGATGTACTTTTAGGATTCCCCGCACCTTATACTTCAGGATTCTTCTTACCTGTTGATGCTAACCTGGGTAAGATCTTAAACAGCGGTATTGAACTGGCCGTGAATTATAAAAACAAGGCTGGAGCTTTCACCTATGGCATCGGAGGAAATATTACCACCGTGCATAATGAAGTGTTGGATTTAGGAGGCATTCCTGAAATTATTTCCGGTGTGGGCGGAGCCTCTACACACCGTACCGTAGTGGGCGAGTCGGTTGGAAGTTTTTATGGATACAAAACAGATGGTATTTTTCAAAACCAAGCTGAAATCGATTCCGCTGTACCGGATAATCTTTCCAATGGCCGCCAGCCTGGAGACATCCGTTTTGTAGATGTTAATAAAGACGGGAAAATAGATTCCCAGGATCGCACTAACTTAGGCAGCTCTATTCCAAAATTTTATTACGGTATAAACCTTACAGCTGCTTATAAAAACTTTGACTTTTCCATGCTGCTTCAAGGGGTGAATGGACAAAAAGTGTATAACGGAACCCGCGCACAGATGGAAGACCTAAGAGGTTCGCATAACTTTTTGACTTCAACCCTTAACCATTGGACTAAAGAAGGTTCAAGCAACACAATGCCTCGATTGACAGTTGATGATAATAATAACAACAACCGCTATTCAGACCGCTGGATAGAGAACGCCAGTTTCATGCGAATCAGAAATATTCAGATTGCCTATAACATACCCTCCGAAACGCTTGAGAACATGACTAAAGGAGCAATAAGCAGGTTTCGTATTTACGTTGCCGCACAAAACCTGATGACCTTTACCAAATATACCGGTTTTGATCCGGAGGTTACTCGTGGGTTTAGTTTCCAAAAAGGTGAGGCCCCATTAGCCAACGGTCAAGATTCAGGAAGCTCACCTCAACCCAGAATACTTCAATTCGGATGGCAAGTAACATTTTAAAGCATAAACTACTATGAGCATAAAATTGAAGAACATGAAAAAGATAATATACCTGATGATTGTTGGTTTTGCTATAAACTCCTGCAACAACCTTGATTTAGTGCCTCTGGATAAACTTCCGGCCAACAGTTATTATAAAACAGCTGCTGAATTTGACGGAGCTATTTTTGCCGCCTATTCAAGCATTCAGGATTTCTGGGGCACGAGCACAGAAACCCTTGGTGAATTTGGAGAATACTGGAAGATTACGGTAACTATCACCGATGATATGAAAGCCGAACCAGGTTCAGACAACGAATCCAAGAATGCAGACAATCTCAATATCAATGCGGGTGACAAACCCTTTGGAGCCGTTTACACTCAGCTTTATGAGGGCATCTACCGTTGTAATACCGTGTTGGAGCACCTAGCTCTTGCAACCGAATTGACGGCTGCAGAGAAATCTCAGTTTGAAGGCGAGGCTAAATTTCTTAGAGCATTTTTCCATTTCGAGGCACTAAAACTTTTTGGTACCCCCCCCCTAATATTGACTACACCAAAAAGTCTTTCCGAGATGACATATACAAATGCAACGAAGGACGAATTATTCACACAAATACTGGCAGACTTTACCAATGCGTTCGCCAACCTTCCGGCTGTTTGGGATGCAGGCAACACTGGCAGAGCTACCAAGTGGGCGGCTAAAGCCTATATAGGAAAAGTGAATGTGTGGAAAAACGATATGCCCGCTGCCGTCACCGCGTTTGCTGATGTTGTAAACAATGGACCTTATAGCCTTATTGATACAGGCAATCCGGCCAAAGACCTGGAAGACGTTTTCGCATTAGACAATGAGAATAACCAAGAGTCTATTTTTGAAATCCAGTTTGGCGGCCCACACTCGGATGACAACATCTGGGTATTTGATGATACCCACTCAGAAAGTTTTAAAGCCTCACAGGGAACCGGTCGCAGTTGGTTTTGGGATGCTGGTAATTTCGAAGCAGTTGAGGGCGCCCCAGGTGGAAAACTTGGTTTCTGGATGCCTACACAAAACTTAGTAGATGCCTTTGAACCTGGCGATGAAAGAAAAAATTCCTTCATCTATCAAAGTGGAGACACCTACTATGTATGGAACAGTGAGGTTGTGCAACTTCCCTATGATCCAGCCTGGTCATCCACTGGATATACTGTGAAAAAATATGGTGGCAAACGCAATGTTGTGTCAGGAGCATTTTCGGGTAACAACCAGGGAAATTTTAATAATGAAAGAATGTACCGATATGCTGAGTTGAAACTTTTATATGCAGAAGCATTGCTTGCTTCCGGAAATGCAGCTGAAGCAACCAATCAAGTAAATGATATCAGAAACCGTGCAGGTCTCCCAGACCTGGCAGGAATAGCAACCTTAGCGGATATCCAACATGAGAAGCGGGTAGAACTCTGCTTCGAACCACACCGCTGGTTCGATATTACCCGTTGGGGCATAGGCGCTCAGGTTTTCCCTGCCGATTGGAATGATAAATTTAAAGTGTTCCCTTTCCCGCAAACCGAGATCGATCGTACAAAAGGATCAGGTAAAAAAATTACACAGAACGCAGGCTACTAATTAATCAACAGAATAAAAATTGTAAACAGCGAAGGACTCTCCTTCGCTGTTTATTTTTATATTGACCCATGCCACACGCATTAAAATTTTCCTCCCTCCTTTTACTCGCATTTCTTCTACTAGAATGCAGCGACAAACCCGAACCCTTATTTGAATCGGTAGATTCACAATCATCAGGTGTTGAGTTCGCTAATAATCTGATCTATACAGACACGCTCACTGTACTGGACTTTGAATATTTGTATAACGGGGGCGGAGTCGGCATTGGCGACATTAACAATGATGGCCTACAGGATATTTATTTCTCTGGCAATATGACTTCAGGTAAACTCTATCTGAATAAAGGCCATTGGAAATTTGAAGATATCACTGAGAAAGCCGGAGTGTCTACTTCTGCTTGGGTGAATGGTATTACAATGGTTGACATTAATCAGGATGGGTTCAAGGACATTTACCTCTGCGTAGCCGGCACCAGCAATACACCGGCTGCGAAAAAGAAAAATCTATTGTTCATCAACAAGGGTAATAACACATTTACCGAATCAGCGGCAGCCTATGGATTACAAGGAACGGGACATAACATTCAGGCAACTTTTTTTGATTATGATAAGGATGGTGATCTGGATGTTTACCTATTAAGAAATGCCTTTGTAGAATATAGCCGCAACAGAGCACGTCCGAAATCGGTAAGAGGAGAATCATCTACTACCGATCAACTTTATCGCAATAATGGAGATCAAACCTTTACCGATGTTTCCGATCAGGCCGGAATATTAATCGAAGGGTTTGGATTGGGCGTGCAGGTGTGCGACATCAATGAAGACCACTGGCCAGATATATATGTGTCGAATGATTTTATCACCAACGATCTCTTATACATCAACAATCAGGACGGAACATTTACAAACCGGGCTGGCCAATATTTCAAGCATGAAACGTATAATGCTATGGGCAATGATGTGGCTGATATTAATAATGATGGATTGGCAGACATCGTGGAAGTGGATATGTTACCTGAAGATAATTTGCGATGGAAGGTCACCATCATGGGTAACAACTATGATGAATTTGAGAACAGCTTGAAATTTGGATACGAACCACAATATATCCGCAACACCTTGCAACTCAACAATGGCAATGGCTCTTTCAGTGAGATTGGATATTTGGCAGGCATAGAAGCAACTGACTGGAGTTGGAGTCCGCTGTTGGCCGATTATGATAATGATGGGTTAAAAGATTTATTCATCACCAACGGTTATCGCCAGGATATTACTAATCTCGATTTTATAAAGTTCAGCGAACGTACGCTGCGCATGGGAACTATGGAAGGAAATAAAAAAGAGCGTATTGAAATGCTCAAGAAAATTCCGGGCATAAAAGTCCATAACTACATTTATAAAAATAATGGCGATCTCACCTTTAGCGATCAATCCAAGGCGTGGGGATTGTCAGAGCCATCGTTTTCCAATGGCGCAGCACTCGGTGACCTGGACAATGATGGTGATCTGGATTTAGTGATTAATAACATTGATGCACCAGCTACGTTACTTAGAAATTCTAAAGCGAATCATAAGAAGGATTCTTCTTCAAATTTTCTTCGCGTTAATTTTGTTGGCCCCGCGTTAAATCGTGATGGGTTGGGCGCAAAAGTTTATTTGAAACATAATGGCAAACTGCAATACCAATACTTCACTCCTTTTCGAGGATTTTTATCTTCAATAGAACCAACCCTCCATTTTGGTTTGGGCAACACCACCATTATCGACACGCTCGAAGTAATCTGGCCGGATGGAAATTATGAGTTATTGAAAAATGTAAAAGCCAATCAGGTGCTCACACTTCAATACTCATCCGCGAAAGCGAGAACAGAAAAAAAAGACAACTCTTCAATAGCCTCTCTTTTTGAAGAAATCTCTGATCAATCAGGAATCGACTTTGTGCATCAGGAAAATGATTTTGTTGATTTTAAAGTGCAACCGCTATTGCCACACATGCACAGTAAAAACGGACCAGGCATTGCCGTGGCGGATGTCAATGGAGATAACCTTGAAGATTTTTATGTGGGCGGGGCCACCAATCATTCCGGGGCTATGTTTCTACAACAAGCCAATGGAACGTTTAAGAAAGCAAGCGTAGCATCCATCGATAGCTTGTCGGAAGACATGGGCGTTTTATTTTTTGATGCCGATGGTGATGACGACACGGATTTGTACATCACCAGTGGAGGATCAGAACACATAAAAGATTCTCCTTTATATACCGATCATCTTTACCTCAATGATGGAAGCGGTTATTATAGTTACAGCGCAACGGCATTACCAGATATTCGACAGAGTGGATCGAGTGTGATCGCTGCCGATTATGATCGCGATGGCGACCTGGATTTATTTGTTGGCGGACGAATCATGCCGGGCGAATACCCCATGCCCCCAGATAGTTACATTTTGAGAAATGATACTAACGATAAAGTTTGCCGGTTTACAGATGTGACTAAAGAAATAGCTCCGGGATTATTGAAGCTTGGAATGGTGACATCGGCACTATGGACCGATGTGGACAATGATGGTTGGATGGATTTGATGATTGTGGGAGAGTTCATGCCAATCACCTGCTATAAAAATAACGCAGGAAAACAATTCACGCCTTTCGGCACCGAAGCCTTTGCTCACACATCGGGTTGGTGGAATAGTATAACCGCAGGAGATTTTGATAACGATGGGGACATCGATTACATAGCAGGTAACCTGGGATTGAACACACGCTATCAAGGAAATGAAAAAGAACCTATCTGTATTTACGCCAGTGATTATGATAAGAATGGATCTGTTGATCCGGTGATGAGTCTATACGTTCAAGGCGAAAAGCAAGTGGCTCATTCATGGGATGATATGGTGAAGCAGATGACTCCCATCCGCGCGCGGTTCAGAACGTATCAGCCTTATGCCGAGGCTAATTTTGAAAACTCCTTTTCTTCTACGGAACTTAAATCAGCGCATGTCGTGTGCAGCGAATGGTTTCAATCCAGTTACATAGAAAATCTGGGAGCAGGAAAGTTTTCAATCAGAGCATTGCCTGTGCAGGCGCAATTCGCCCCGGTGTTTGGCATAACCACAGGTGATTATAATTCCGATGGAAATCTAGACGCTTTATTAGTAGGCAATTCATACGCCACAGAAGTATCCACCGGAAGGCATGATGCTTCCATCGGGTTGTATCTACAAGGTGATGGCAACGGTAATTTTATTTCGGTGAATGTTCTGAAAAGTGGATTTGTGGTGGATAAAGACGCGAAAGGATTATCTCAATTAATTTTAGGGGATGGTCGTGAAATGATTTTGGCTGGAGTGAACAGCGATAAACTGAAAGCGAATGTAGCGAATGGGACTAACAAATATTTCAGGGCAGCTCTGAACGATAATTATGCGTTGGTGAAATTAAAAACCGGAAAAACGTATAAGCATGAATTTTACTTTGGATCAACCTATCTGTCTCAATCGAGCCGTTCGCTGAAATTATCAGATCAAGTTGTTAGCATGGAAGTCTATGATTTTTCAGGAAAGAAAAAATGAGAAGAACAGAGTAATGAAACGCCTCCACTTAAAAATAGTCTGTTTCGTTTTTATTGGATTGGTGTTACCCTCATGTAAACAAAACACGCCTCGTGTTTTTGAACGTCTTTCACCTAATGCAACCGGAATTCATTTTAATAATCTCATTGATGAGGACGAACAGAACAACGTGAACACCTACATGAATATTTACACCGGAGGTGGTGTTGCCGCTGGCGATGTAAATAATGATGGCCTTGTTGATTTGTTTTTCAGTGGCAACATGGTGAGCAGTCGTTTATATCTTAACCAAGGCAATCTTACCTTTGAAGACATCAGCGAATCTGCGGGTATCATAAACCATAGTTGGGGAACCGGTGCCGTAATGGCCGATGTAAATCAAGACGGATGGCTCGATATTTATGTGTGTGTTTCCGGAAATAAAGAAGAGCGGACCAATCTCTTATACATCAACAACCAGAATAATACATTTACCGAAACAGCAAAAGAGTATGGCCTTGCTGATGAACAACAGGCGATGCACGCTTCATTTTTTGATTATGATCGCGATGGTGATATAGATCTATTCATCATCACCAATCCGGCATCCTTTGAAAACAATGTCAACAATATTCAACCACGCAAACTACATGGTGAAGGTGTGAGTACCGATATTCTGTATCGAAATAATGGTAACAATACGTTTACCGATGTCTCGAAAGAAGCAGGAATTCTGGTAGAAGGTTATAGCCTCGGACTGGCGATTAGTGATCTTAACAATGATCAATGGCCGGATATTTATATCTCCAATGATTTTATTGGTAATGATATTCTATACATTAATAATCAAGATGGTACGTTCACAAATCGTGCAGGTGAATATTTTAAGCATACCAGTTTTGCCGGCATGGGCAACGACATCGCTGACATTAACAATGATGCGCTGGTGGACGTGGTGGAGCTTGATATGCGCCCGGAAGACAACCGAAGGCAAAAGTTAATCATCCCACCAACGGGTTATGATAAATTTCAATTATCGCTAAAGATGGGTTATGAACCTCAGTTTACCCGCAACACGTTGCAGTTAAATCAGGGCAACGGAAAATTTAGTGAGATCGCCTTTCTTGCCGGCATAAGCAGTACCGATTGGAGTTGGAGTGCTTTGTTGGCTGATTATGATAATGACGGTGATAAAGATCTTTTTGCAACCAATGGTTTTTTGCGCGACCTCGGCAATATGGACTATATCACGTATCAGAATATTTATAACACTCCCCTGGGCACAGTGCAAGCCAAAACCGATAAAAAATTAAATGCGATTAAATCACTGGAAGGAGCCTCCCTGAGAAATTATTTTTTTGAGAATAATGGAGATTTAACATTTTCAAATCGTTCGGTAGATTGGGGTGTTGACACAAAAGGATATTCGCATGGAGCGGTCTATGCCGATCTGGATAATGATGGCGATTTAGAGGTGGTTGTCAATAACATGAACGAAGAAGCTCATGTGTATGAAAATAAAAGCAATGAGATCTTCCAGCGTAATTATCTCCGTTTAAAATTTATTGGCCATGATAAAAATCGTGATGGCATCGGTACTAACGTGACGATACGATACGATCAAAAAGTGCAATTCTTCGAACACTTCTTAAATCGTGGCTTTGAATCGACCGTGGATGGTGTGATGCACATCGGGCTCGATACAACCAAGCTCATCGACACGCTCGAAGTGATTTGGCCGGATGGAAATTATGAGTTGTTGAAAAATGTAAAAGCCAATCAGGTGCTCACACTTCAATACTCATCTGCGAAAGCGAGAACAGAAAAAAAAGACAACTCTTCAATAGCCTCTCTTTTTAAAGAAATCTCTGATCAATCAGGAATCGACTTTGTGCATCAGGAAAATGATTTTGTTGATTTTAAAGTGCAACCGCTATTGCCACACATGCACAGTAAAAACGGACCAGGCATTGCCGTGGCGGATGTCAATGGAGATAACCTTGAAGATTTTTATGTGGGCGGGGCCACCAATCATTCCGGGGCTATGTTTCTACAACAAGCCAATGGAACGTTTAAGAAAGCAAGCGTAGCATCCATCGATAGCTTGTCGGAAGACATGGGCGTTTTATTTTTTGATGCCGATGGTGATGACGACACGGATTTGTACATCACCAGTGGAGGATCAGAACACATAAAAGATTCTCCTTTATATACCGATCATCTTTACCTCAATGATGGAAGCGGTTATTATAGTTACAGCGCAACGGCATTACCAGATATTCGACAGAGTGGATCGAGTGTGATCGCTGCCGATTATGATCGCGATGGCGACCTGGATTTATTTGTTGGCGGACGAATCATGCCGGGCGAATACCCCATGCCCCCAGATAGTTACATTTTGAGAAATGATACTAACGATAAAGTTTGCCGGTTTACAGATGTGACTAAAGAAATAGCTCCGGGATTATTGAAGCTTGGAATGGTGACATCGGCACTATGGACCGATGTGGACAATGATGGTTGGATGGATTTGATGATTGTGGGAGAGTTCATGCCAATCACCTGCTATAAAAATAACGCAGGAAAACAATTCACGCCTTTCGGCACCGAAGCCTTTACTCACACATCGGGTTGGTGGAATAGTATAAGTGCAGGAGATTTTGACAACGATGGAGACATCGATTACATCGCAGGTAATCTGGGATTGAATACACGCTATCAGGGAAATGAAAAAGAGCCCATCTGTGTTTACGCCAATGATTATGATAAGAATGGATCTGTTGATCCGGTGATGACCTACTATCTGCAAGATGAAAAACATATTGTGCATGCTCGCGATGAATTAATCAGTCAGATTACCGCCATGCGCTTGCGTTTCAAAAAATACAAGGAATATTCAGAAGCCACGTTTGATGAATCCTTTTTAAAATCAGAATTAGAATCTGCCCATGTCGTGTGTAGCGAATGGTTTCAAACCACCTACATAGAAAATAAAGGAGATGGGAAATTCTCAATTAAAGCATTGCCGATCGAAGCACAGTTTGCACCAGTATATGGAATGACTGTGGACGACTTCAATCACGATGGAAATCTGGATGTGCTGATGGCTGGGAATTTATATGCCACCGAAGTGAACACAGGTCGGTATGATGCCTCGCTTGGATTATTTATGCAGGGTGACGGACACGGGAATTTTTATCCAGCCAAGTCTATTGATTGTGGTTTTATTGCTGATAACGATGCCAAGGGAATGGCAAGCCTGATGTTACAAGATGGACATACAATTACATGGGTAGGTAACAACAATGGAAAGTTAAAAGCATATGAAGCGAGTAACTATAGTAATATTTACTTTGCAGATAGACTAGATGCCTATGCGTTGGTAACAGGGAAGAACGGAAAGATATTCAAGCATGAGTTTCACTATGGATCTACCTATCTGTCTTCTTCTTCAAGAGTTTTGAATTATTCTGATGAAACTCAAAGCATTCAGGTTTTCAATTTTAAAAATGAAAGTAAAGAGATTGTGCTCGAAAATAAATAAACCAAATCTAAACCATCAATACACCTATGTTTAAACCATTATTGTTCGGAACAATTGGCACAATGCTGCTATTCTCCTGTGGAGGTGATTATTATTCTACCGATGATTTTGCTTCGATAGAAAAAATTGATACTCATATTCATATAAATTCAGAAAGCCCGGCTTTTGCTGAACAGGCTAAGGAAGATAAATTTTTATTGCTGGATATAAGTGTGGACGTTCCTGATTATCCGGAGGTGGAAGAGCAACAAAGACTTGCCTTACACCAGATGCAACAAAATCCAGATCAGGTAAAATATCTTACGGCTTTTACTCTTAAAAATTGGGACTCTGCTTTTTGGGCGGACAAAACCATTGAACAATTGAAAAGCTCTTTTGAACATGGGGCATTGGGCATCAAATTATGGAAGAATATCGGCATGGTTAATAAAGATTCTGCTGATCAATTTATCATGATCGATAATCCAAAGTTCGATAAAGTCATTCAATACATCATTGATCAGGATAAAACCGTAATGGGACATTTGGGTGAGCCTAAGAATTGTTGGTTACCATTGGAACAAATGACAGTAAACAATGACCGAAATTATTTTACAGCCCATCCACAATATCACATGTTCCTTCATCCAGAGTATCCATCGTATGAAGATCAAGTCAACGCACGTGATCGTTTTTTGGAGCGACATCCGGATATGCGTTTTGTGGGAGCACACCTGGGTAGCTTAGAGTGGGATGTGGACGAACTCGCCAAACGATTGGATAAATTTCCCAACATGGCAGTAGATATGGCGGCACGGATATCTCATCTTCAACATCAAACTATGTTGGACAGAGAAAAGGTGAGAAACTTTTTCATTAAGTATCAGGATCGATTAACGTATGGCTCGGACTCTGAGATTTCTGCTTCTTCTAATCCGGAGGAAGAGAAAAAACAATTGCACGAAACCTGGTTGGCTGATTGGAAATATTTTGTAACCGATGAAACGCTGAAGGCCGATGAAGTAAATGGGGAATTTAATGGCCTCAAACTTCCCAGGGAGGTGGTTGACAAAATATACCGTCTCAATGCGATTCGCTGGTTTAAGATTACCGTTTAAGGATCCTGTCTGTTAATCAAGTGGGTAGCTGAAAGTAGTTGGGTACAGTACTTGGTTAAAATGATAACTTTGTAACCTCAGACCGTAGTCTGAGGTTTTTTTATTAAAATAAATTAATGTCAACTTCACACAAATCCGGTTTCGTTAGTATTGCTGGAGAGCAGTCTGATTACGAAGTAACAATTACCTTTCAAATTCAACCACTTGAAGCTTGTTAGATTTTTTGACCTTATAGAAGGCGAATACAGAACCTACCGATGCTAAATAACCTTTATACTCCACTTTTTCTTTAAAATTCTCAATTTCATAATCATCAATCTTTTGGATGATGAGATTTGAGTTGTTTGTAAAATTAAATTGTCCATCCATGCTAATATTTATATGTCCATACTTAAAGATCTTTTCGCCCTCACTTAGTTCTCTTACTATGGCTTGAGTAGCAGCGCTTGCTAGTAGTCCCAACAATCCAAAATGAACTAGAGGAGTTGTTGGTTTAATTTCACCCCAAGCGCCAACTGTAAGTATGTAATTACCAGAAGACACAGTATCCACGTTAATAAATCCTGTATAAATTTCAGATATAGGCCTTGAAGTAGTTTTCCTGTTGATCATATAATCGATTTGCCTAAAATAAATGTTACTGTTTGGGAATTCATATTTGCGACTTAATACTCTAGAAAACATATTCTCGTCTGTTAAAATATTAATTACTTCACAATGAAAATAGGAGTCTTGAAAGACGCGAAATAAATACCCATTAAATATTCTTGATATAAAGAAATTTTGGGTGTCAATGAAAAAACTTTTGACAAAGCTTTTTTCAGGATTGAGTCTATCTAATTTAATGACTGAAGTTTTATACAACCTTTTTATATCATCAATGTTAGCATTGGGGTTTTTTGGTTCATCAACAGAAATCCAAATCGCATCGTGTTCTTTAGTGATTTTTACATTTCCAATTCCATTTGATGGAATGAACTCTGTGCCTGCAGCCCTTAAATGCGTTATGCTAGCATCAGAACTACCTAGATCAAACGAAAGATTATACAATTGATTATTGACAACTGTTAGCGCATGGATTTTATTTAGTGTAAGAGTAAAGCTTCCTTTAACAGCATTCAATAAATAAAGATCATTATTCTCAACAAAACTGCCGTAAATATTGCCAGCAAGTAGAATTTCTTCTGATCCAATCTTAGATTGACCTGTTTTTTTTTCAATAACAAGCGCCTTTATAGTAACCGCTTTTTTCGCTTCCATCAGGTAATAGTAATACTCCTCTTCAGCGGTTGCCGAAACGGCAAATATCGGTTTATCACCCATTTTCGAAAGATCAACTTTCCTTTTGCTTCCGTCCTTTCTAAGCCAATAGGATACCTTGCCAGTTTGAGTTCCCATGCTCAAAGATTCAGCCGTTATAAATAGGCTATCATTAAAAACCATCCCTCCTAACTTATCTATTTTGGATTTTTCAAATTCGATCTCCGTTATTACTTTTTGAGCGTGACCGTGAAAAGCAAGGCCTCCTAAAAGTGCCATAATGATTATCCCTGAGCTTAACTTCATGAAATTAAATGGTTAAAGAATGAAGATAAAGGATGTTTATGAATATAAGATGGCTGACAAAGAAAAATTAAATGCCTCTTTTACTTACGAAGCCCTACCTTTGAGGTCTAATCCAAGTTTTAATCGTGTCAACTCCACACAAATCCGGTTTCGTTAGTATTGTAGGCAAACCCAATGTGGGTAAGAGCAGTCTGATCAACAAACTGGTGGGCGAAAATCTTTCCATCATCACCGCCAAGGCCCAAACTACACGTCATCGCATCATGGGTATTTTGAATGGAGAGGATTTTCAAATTGTCTATTCGGATACTCCCGGCATCCTCGAACCAAAATATGAACTACAGCAGGCCATGATGGGCTATGTGAAGGTTTCTCTGGAGGATGCTGATCTTATTCTCATGATTGTAGAGCTGGGAGAAAAGTATGACGATCAACTTTTCGAAATCTTCAAAACCGTGCAAACCCCAATTCTTTTGGTGATCAATAAAATTGATCTCGCCAAAGGATCGCAAGTGAAAGACAAAATTGATTATTGGAAAACGTTGATCAATGCCAAAGAAATTATCCCGGTTTCCGCTTTAGAGGGCACAAACCTGGATCAACTGTTTTCTTCCATAAAAAATTATTTACCGGAGCATCCCGGCTATTATCCAAAAGACAATTTTACAGACCGGAGCGAACGATTCTTTGCTTCTGAAATCATTCGTGAAAAAATCTTTTTAAACTACGATCAAGAAATACCGTACAGCTCGGAAGTAGGCATTGAAACATTTAAGGAAGAAGAAGCGATCATTCGCATTCGTGCCACCATTTATGTGGAGCGCGATTCACAAAAGGGCATCCTCATAGGCAAAGGAGGAAGTTCGCTCAAAAAAGTAGGTACCGAAGCACGCATCGATCTTGAAAAATTCTTTGGCAAGAAGGTTTTTTTAGAGACCCACGTTAAAGTGGCCGACAACTGGCGGAAGCAAAAACTGAAGCTAAAACACTTCGGATACACAGAGTAGACTCTTCCTGGCTGGGATAGAAGTTCAATTTTTAAATAGGATTATAATCATCAACTTTGCGTTTTGAAAATAGGGCTAATGGCCTTTTGGACACTGATTTATAAGTAATGGCGAATATTGTAGCAATTGTGGGAAGACCAAACGTGGGCAAGTCTACGTTTTTTAACCGGATGGTGGAGCAGCGTCAGGCAATCATGGACGACATGCCCGGTGTGACCCGTGACCGCCACTATGGCTATGCCGAATGGATTGGAAAATATTTTACAGTGATTGACACCGGTGGTTATGTAACCGGGTCAGACGATAAGTTTGAAAAACAAATCCGCACACAAGTTGAAATGGCCCTTGAAGAGTGTACTGCCGTAATCTTTATGGTGGATTGTAAAGATGGCCTTACTGGTTATGACAAGGAATTTGCTAACATTATTCGCAGGTCAAAAAAACCCGTGTTTATTGCTGCCAACAAAGCAGATACCCCTAACAAAGCCTCGCAAGCGAATGAATTTTATGAGTTAGGAATGGGAGAAGTATATCCCGTATCTGCCGAAAACGGATCTGGAACAGGTGAGATATTGGACGAGTTAGTCAAAGTATTTCCATCAGAAGGGGTTGAAGATCCAGATGCTGGAATTCCTAAAATAGCCATTCTCGGCCGGCCCAATGTGGGCAAGTCATCATTCCTGAATGTGTTGCTGGGTAAAGAACGTAGCATTGTTACCGATGAGGCTGGCACGACACGCGATGCCATTCACTCACACTATAAAATGTATGGCAATGATTTTATTTTAATTGATACGGCAGGAATCCGAAAGAAAACGAAGGTAACAGATGATGTTGAGTTTTATTCTGTACTACGATCATTACGCGCATTAGAGGAAAGTGATGTCTGCATTGTAATTATTGATGCCGAAAGAGGACTTGAATCACAGGATGTAAACATTATTGGTCTTGCTCAAAAGCAGAATAAGGGCATAGTGATTATGGTGAATAAGTGGGATTTGATAGAAAAAGATACCAAAACGGCTGATACATTCAAGAAAGATATATTAGAAAGAATAGCTCCAATCACTTACATACCAGTAATTTTCGCATCCGTACTCACTAAACAACGCATTTTTCAAGTGATCGAAAAGGCCGTAGAGGTCTATCATAATAAGACCAAGAGAATACCTACTTCTCAACTGAATGATGCCCTACTGCCCGAAATCGTCCATTATCCACCTGCCGCCATTAAGGGCAAACATATTCAAATTAAATACATTACACAGGTACCGGGCCGATCGCCTGCTTTTGCCTTCTTCTGCAACCATCCACAGTATATTCAGGAGAGCTATATGCGCTTTCTGGAAAATCGATTGAGGGAAAAATTTGATTTTGAGGGCGTGCCGGTTCGATTGTTTTTTAGGAAAAAATAGTTTAGAAAACGGTTGCGTTAGCTAAAGTCATTAAATAATTGTTCTATCTATTCGTTTTCTCTAACAAATTTCTAATATTTTTAAGATTTGTGGGGCCAAAATCGGTGGGGGTTAGTATCTTTGCGACCAAATTCAAATAACCTGTATACTATGAAAAAAATTATTGCATCTCTTATCGTTTGTGGCTTTGCAGTAGCAATGGTTGCTTGTGGTGGTAAGAAAGTTGACGAGGCTCAAAGAGTAGCTGATTCAATCGCAACAGCTGATTCAATTGCCGCTGCCGCTGCCGCTGCTGCTCCAGTTGTTGTTGACACCGTAGCTGCTGTAGTTGATTCTGCTGCTGTAGTTAAGTAATCAATCTTTAAAAGATTGACCCAAAGAGGCTTTAGGTATCTAAAGCCTTTTTTATTTTGCGCTTGTGTTGCACGAATCCAAAATTCAGGAAATACTTTATAAACATGTGCCGCAGGCAGCCTATAGCTATTGCTTGCAATTATGGCAGAAGCATCCTTTTGATTTCAAACTTCGAAAGAAAAGGATCTCAAAGGCGGGCGACTTTTCCTGTCATCACGGACGAGTTCCAAGAATTACGATCAATCACGACCTCCCTGACGTTGAGTTTCTTCTCACCTACGTGCATGAAGTGGCGCATCTTCACGTGCATCAACAACATGGATTTCGGGTGGAGGCACATGGAGATGAATGGAAAAAATCATTTCAGCAGCTTTTGAATCCATTGCTTCAGGAACATATTATTCCAGAACCCGTGCTAAGTTGTCTTAACGAACACATGATAAATCCGAAAGCCTCTACTTATTCAGATTCCAGGCTTACTAAACTTCTTCGCAACCTTGATCCGCGCTCGGCTAACACAACGTTGCTTTCAGACCTCCCGGAAGGAAGTGTATTTGATTTGCATGGGCGATGGTTTAAAAAAGGGAAACTCAAGCGTACGCGTGTGCTTTGCCAGGAGATAAAATCAAAAAGACAATACCTGGTTCCTGCCGATGCGCCCGTTGGTAGTGCGCAGCTTTCGTTTCTTTAGTTTAACCTTCTTTGTATAAGCTTATCCACTAACTCAAAAAACCTGAGGGGATGAAGTGTGCGCCACTGATCGATCTGTAACGTACCCCCCATATTGACGTAAGCATCAATATGATATTTCCTAAACTCCTGTTGAATAAATTCAGGGAAGTTAACTGCAGCAATCCAACCCTCCTCCACGTCATCAAACCATTCTTCATAATACAAATCATCGGAACCGTGGAAGTTGAAAATGTTTTCACCGATTAAAATAAATTTATTGATGCCCTCGTGCACTAATAGTTCCAGAAAATCACGTTTCAACGTCATGATGTCGTTATACAAGGTATCATTCCATTCACCGATAAATTCAAGGACGACAAATTTTTCATTGTAATCGGCATACAGTGTTTTGAGGTAAAGTGTCTCTGATCCAAAGGCATCCCAGGCAGGATCAATATAATATCCATAGATAGCCTCCGAATACAAATCGTAATTATACTCCTTACCATAAAATGGAGATTGAGTGTCTTCCGAAGAATCGTAATACTTCAACCAACCGGCATAAGGTTCGATCTGGTGCATGAGTTGTTTTTTATGCTGTGAGCTTTGAAAATCTGCTCGCAGCTATTGGCTCATAAATATGTATGTGAAGGAAGTTTATTAGAACCTGATTATTTCTTGCTGTCAACAGCAGACCTCACATTGCCATATTTCTTTAAGAGTTGTTCCGCTTCGGGCTGATCAATTTTCAATTCATCCATGATCATCTTTACCCCACGGTCAATCAATTTATAATTGGTGAGTTGCATGTCTACCATTTTGTTGCCTCGCACTCGACCCAACTTAATCATGGTGGCGGTAGAGATCATATTCAAAACTAATTTCTGAGCAGTGCCTGCTTTCATTCGGGTGCTGCCGGTGACAAACTCTGGTCCAACAACCGCTTCAATAGGAAAGTCTACATGTTTCGCCAATTCACTTCCTTCATTGCAGGTAATGCATCCGGTAACAATTCCATGGTTTCGTGCTTCCTGTACTCCACCAATCACATAGGGCGTGCGACCCGAAGCAGCAATACCAATCAATACATCGTTCGAAGTAATCTGATGTGCCGACAAATCGATCCAAGCTTGACGCGGGTCGTCTTCAGCATGCTCTACGGCCATGCGAATGGCTTTATCTCCTCCTGCAATAATCCCGATCACTCTTCCGTGTGGCATACCATAGGTGGGTGGAATTTCTGAAGCATCAACTATTCCTAATCGCCCGCTGGTGCCGGCACCAATGTAAAAGAGCCTGCCGCCCTGTTTCATCTTTTCTACAATCGCATTTACAAATAGTTCAATTTTTGGAATTATTTTTTCAATTGACTCCGGAACCGTTTTGTCTTCGTTGTTGATGTTGACAAGAAGGTCATGAACACTCATCTTTTCCAGATGACTATAATGCGAGGTGGATTCTGTTGTGCTCACTACTTTTAAAGATCTTTTTGATGATACAAAGTGAGGCCTGCAATGGGGCCTTCTAAAATATTTTTTACTGTAATGCCCTTGTCGTTGGCAACCTGACGCAATATGTCGCTGAAATAAAACGCAATGGATCCCGTAAAATGAACCTTTGTGTTTTTATAATCTTCGTACTTCATCACATTGTTCTCATAGAAATCCGCAAAGCTGTCATAAATTAATTGATAGCAATAAGGCTCTTTTAAATGCTGAAAGATGAATTTGGCAAAGCTCGCCAGGAATGCTCCGGGCTTTTCACCCTGATATACTTTTTCAAGTACTTCTTCACGACTGAAAGGAAAGCGTTGGTAAAATTGTTCTGCTAATTTTTCAGGCATTTCTTTGCGGAAATAATCGAAGATGAATTTTTTGCCTATGTACGTGCCTGATGCCTCGTCCGCCAATATCCATCCGAGATTGGCAACGTTGTCGATTATTTTTTCACCATCATACAAACACGAATTGGAGCCCGTGCCTAAAATACAGGCAATGCCACGCTCTCTTCCACACAACGCTCGTGCGGCCGCCAGCAAATCCCAGCCAATTTCAATATAGGCTTTAGGCCAATATTTCGCGAAAGCGTCCTGAATGATAATCTGATTCTTTTCTGAAGACACACCCGTGCCGTAGAAGAAAATCTTATCCACTGATTCGTCCACTTTAGGCACGAGTTGACCTTCAATAATATCGAGTAAATGTTGTATGGGCTGGTAATATGGATTAAACCCCGGGCTGTGTGCCTGGCCAATGGTGCCGTCCTTTTTCAGAAATCTCCAATCAATTTTGGAGCCTCCGCTATCTGCTATAATGATCATGCTGCTGTGGGCTTTTCAATGAAGTTGCAAGTTAATTCAAAACTGCATCGTGTTACTTCAGTATCCCTATTATTTTAAATTTTCCGAATACTTTTTCTGTATGCGGTGCATCCTTCAATTCATCGGAGAGGTCTTGCCCCGCCCAGTGTTCATAGTGCTTTCCTTTCAACCACAATCGTGAACCGGTAACATCATATACCTTGCCCCGATAGGCTATCCAAATCTGATCTTTATCCTGACCATTGCGCAGGGCAAGCTGTGATTTCGTAACCTGTGCCAACTGCTCCATTATCGGGAAGTAAGATGATTAAAATCCTTGATCAACACATAAAGAAACTTAACCGGGGGTAAGTCGGTTTGAATACCTAATTGCGTTTTTATTTTTTCTGTAACAGCAAGCATCGGTTTAGGATTGGCATGATCACGATTTACCTCCAGCGCACGCTGTATGACCTCAATATCTTTTTCATTTAATTGAATAGCCTGACTGAAAGTAGGGGTATACGCTTCATCCGCTGCAACAAATACTTCATTGGCTGTAATTTCTTTTTGCTCTGTGAGTTTAACTACCGAGGTACCCGCCACTAAATCCCCCAATCGCTGCCCTTTACCTCCAGCCGCTATCAAAATCACCGCTACAGCTCCACTTAAAACACCAAAATCAATGATGGCAAAAATCCAACGCAGAATATAATCGCCAATGGTGGCTGGCGTTCCATTCAGCCTGATTACTCTAATGACTAAGGCTCTCTTTCCAGGTGTTTGCCCATTCATAAAGATTTCAAACAAAACGGCATAAAATAACCATGGGATGCCAAGGATTGAAATCCATATCCATTCATTCTCCACCGCTGCATTATAAAGTAGAATGCCAGCCCCAAGCGCATAAATGATCTTGATAATCTGGTCAATCAAATAGGCCAGAATACGATCGCCCACACTGGCCACCGGATAATGAATAAATACATTTTGCGTGGTTCTTACGTGAATCGTTTGCATCTGTTTACTTCGTTTTCTGTTGAAGGCAAAAGTAATGATATTGTTTAATGCATTATCTTGTGCCAGAAATCCAAACAATTTCTTATGCGATTGACGACCTTACTGCTATTGAGCGCAGCCCTTCTTTACGGATGTACTGAAAAAAAACCTGTTGACCGGATGGCTGATGATGAGCTGCGCGCTTATGCCGAAGAGCTTGCCCATAAATATATTATCACCGATGGACATGTAGATCTGCCGGAGCAGTTGAAGGAAAAGAAAATTAATCTCACCCAGGATAATATAGATATCATTATATCTGCTACTGAAGGAGAATTCGACTATGTGCGCGCGCGTAAAGGTGGCCTTGATGCTCCCTTCATGTCCATTTATATACCGTCCTCCTATCAGCGTCAACCCGACAATGGCAAGGCGCTGGCTGATTCACTGATCGACATGGTGTTTACTATTGCCAGAGAGTTGCCTGATAAATTCGCGCTGGCAAACTCGCCCACTGAAATAGAAACAAATTTCAAGGCAGGAAAAATATCCCTACCCATGGGTATGGAAAATGGAGCGCCTATTGGAAACGACTTATCCAACCTGAAATACTTTTATGATCGCGGCATCCGATACATAACACTCACGCACAATGAAGATAATCAAATCTGTGATTCATCACGAGACACAACTCATACCTGGAATGGCTTAAGTCCGTTTGGCCGGGAGGTAGTTGCCGAAATGAACCGACTGGGTATTATGGTAGATATTTCTCACGTAGATGATAGTACCTTTTACCAGGTAATGAAAATTTCCAAGGCTCCCTGCATCGCCTCTCATTCCTCTTGTCGGATTTTTTCTCCCACGATGAAAAGAGATATGACCGATGACATGATTAAAAAACTGGGAGAAAATGATGGCGTGGTACAAATCAATTATTATAATTTCTTTCTGGATTCTTCCGTGGTGAATCAGGATTTAGCTGATCGTAAAAAACTGAATGCTTTACTTGAAGAGAATGGTCTTACGCCTGAAAATCCTGAAGCCAGTTCAATTATTGATCAGTTTAATAAAGATAATCCTCCTCGCAGATCCTCCATAGAAATGGTAGCAAACCATATTGATCACGTAGTAAAACTTGCCGGCATTAACCATGTCGCTTTTGGATCTGACTATGACGGTGTAAACGGTCAGTTGCCAACCGGACTTGAAGATGTATCAACCTATCCCAACTTGATTTATACACTCCTGAAACGTGGTTACTCAGAAGAAGACATCGAAAAAATATGTTATAAAAACGTATGGCGTGTCTGGAATAAAGTTGAACAAGTGGCGAAAGGAAGTTGACGGATAATTCATTCTATAGAATAATAAAATTCGTGAACTATAATCAATTGACAGGAACCGTTTTTCCCTGCTAATAACCAATTTTAAAAACCTAAACGAAGAGTTTCGTTTAATGATCTACCTTTCTGATATAACTTAACGTATTCCTATGAGATTGATTACACCACTACTGATCCTGAGTGTTGCTTTAATGGTTAGCTGCACAGAAAAGAAACCAGTAGACCGAATGAACGATGAACAGCTTCGGAGTTATGCTGATGAACTCGCACATAAAAATATCATCACCGATGGCCATGTTGATTTACCCTATCGCTTGAAGATGAAAAACTTCCGCCTTGAGCGAGAATACATGACTATTCCTGTATCTACTACTGAAGGAGATTTTGACTATGAACGAGCTAAAAAAGGTGGCCTGGATGCACCCTTCATGTCGATTTACATTCCTTCATCGTATCAACAGCAACCTGATATGGGAAAAGTGCTGGCTGATTCATTAATTAATATGATTCGAACCATTGCCGTAGAGATTCCAGATAAGTTTGCATTGGCAAATTCCACCGCTGAAATAGATGCAAACTTTAAGGCTGGAAAAATTTCTTTGCCTATGGGCATGGAAAACGGTGCCCCCATTGGCAATGATCTCGCCAACATAAAATACTTTTATGATCGCGGCATTCGCTACATCACACTAACTCACGGCAAAGACAACCAAATCTGTGATTCCTCTTATGACACCACACACACGTGGAATGGATTAAGTCCTTTTGGCGAGCAAGTTGTAAAAGAGATGAACCGTGTGGGTATCATGGTCGATATTTCACACGTATCGGACAGCACTTTCTATGATGTAGTAAAACTTACTAACGTGCCTGTGATCGCCTCACACTCTTCATGTCGTGCATTTACTCCTGACTTTCAGCGAAACATGAATGACGATATGATTAAAAAGCTGGGCGAAAATGGGGGCGTAATTCAAATTAATTTTGGCTCCGCGTTTCTTGATTCAACGGTGCGGGCAAGAAATGATATCAACCGTAAAAAACTCAAAGGTATTTTGGATGAAAAAGGACTTACTCCATCGGACTCATTGGCAAAACCAATGATAGAGCAATTCCGAAACGAAAATCCATCACTGTTTGCTGATGTGGAGATTGTTGCTAACCATATCGATCATGTTGTGAAGCTTGCTGGCATTGATCATGTTGGTATTGGCTCCGACTTTGATGGCGTGGGTGATAGTTTGCCAACCGGCCTTAAAGATGTATCACAATATCCCAACCTGATTTATGCTTTACTAAAACGTGGCTACACAGAAGAAGACATTGCTAAAATCTGCTATCAGAATGTGTGGCGTGTATGGAATAACGTTGAACAAGCAGCAAAAGGAAATTAAGATAATCGTCTCTGTTTACCTACGTCATTAATTTAAGAGTCAACATCTTATCACCCAGAGAGGAAAGTGTGAGGCCAACGAAAAAGTAGCTTCCATTAAAGTCATTACCTTAATTACTGAAAAGGGAGTTGGAAGAAAAAGGGTTAAGTCCTATCTTCCAACTTCCTTTTTTTATGAGAGAATCTGCATTTGTTAAACAAAATAAAGCCCGCTGGGAAGAATTTGAACGGGTTGTAAAAAATCAGAAGGAAGCCCCGCCCGATAAACTGGCAGAGCTTTTCATTCAAATCACTGACGATCTCTCCTTTTCAAGAACGCAATATCCTGAAAGCCGAACTACTCAGTATCTCAACTCGCTGGCAAGTAAAATTCACGGAGAAATCTATAAGAACAAAAAAGAAGAAAAGAACCGATTCATTTTGTTCTGGAAAGTAGAACTGCCGTCCGTCATGTACGGAGTACAAAAGCAACTGCTTTACGCCTTTATACTATTTGTGATTGCCGGGGTGATCGGTGCTGTCTCTACGGCCTATGATGACTCCTTTGTGCGATTGATTTTAGGTGATGGCTATGTAAATATGACCTTGGAGAACATCAAAAATGGTAATCCCACCAAGGTCTATTCATCGGGTGGAGAAATGGACATGTTTTTCAAAATCACGCTCAACAATATTATGGTATCGCTAAAAGTTTTTGTGTTTGGTGTTTTTTTCTCGTTGGGCACCGGGCTATTTTTATTTTATAATGCGCTTATGGTGGGCACCTTTATGATGTTCTTTTACAACGAGAGTCAGCTATCACAAGCGCTGCCGGTAATTTTATTACATGGTACCATTGAACTTTCTTCCATAGTGATCGCGGCAGCGGCTGGCTTTGTGATGGGGAACAGCATCATTTTCCCTGGCACCTACTCACGGTTAACTTCTTTTAAGATAGGCGCTATGAAAGGGTTAAAAATCGTGATGGGCCTGGTGCCATTTTTTATTATGGCTGGCTTTATTGAATCCTTTATTACCCGGTATGCTTTTATGCATTGGAGTATTAAAACGACTATCATAGGTCTTTCGGCTTTTTTAATTATTTATTATTTTGTTCTTTACCCTATTCAACTAAAACGCAATGGAAGAATTTAGAATGATTGAGTTTCAGCAAACACGCGACTTTAGCAGAAAACTAAATGCCACGTTTGAGTTTGTCAGGCAGAATTTCAAACAACTCGGCAAGAGTATTTTGTTTATTGCCGGACCGCCTGTGTTGGTTGGAAGCGTAATGGCCGGATCATTTATAGGTGAATTCTTTAATCTTGGCATTTCTGCTCAAAGTAACCCGGAGGTATTCTCTAATTATTTCCTGTCTGTTAGCTTTTGGACGCAGCTTCTTCTGATGTTCGTTTTTTTAACGGTAAGTTTTGTGGTTGCCATTGCCACTATTAATTGTTATCTTATTATTTACGATCAGAAAAAATCTAATCATATTGAAGTGAGCGAAGTGTGGGATCGGGTTCGTCTTGCTTTCTGGCCATACTTAGGCTCTACTATTCTTTTCTTTATTCTATTCATTACCGTTTATATTATTCTTCTTATTCCAATTTTTGTATTTGCAAATATTTCAGGTGTTCTTGTCTTTTTTGGAGCAGTCCTCGTTGTGTTCGGACTCATCTTTTTAGTTTTCAGTTCCTCCTTAACCTATTTTATACAGCTTTATGAAAAAAAGAATTTTTTCGATGCCATTAATAGGTCAATCAGATTGGTGAATAACGGAAAATGGTGGAGCACCTTTGGTCTGATCATGGTTTTATATCTAATCATGATGACGGTGTCTTATATTTTCATCATTCCCTATTATGTAGTGCTCTTTACTAATACCCTTCATTCTGTTTCCACGGGCACCGTAGTGGAGCCTTCTTCGGGCTGGAAAATCTGGACTGTTGTTTTCTTTACTTTATACTACATGGCTCAAATGCTTATGTATGCCTTGCCAAATATTGGTATAGCTTTTCAATATTTTAATTTGGTTGAGTTAAAAGAAGCGAAAGGACTCATGAACCAAATCGAAAATCTTGGGCAACCTACACCCACCAGCAACCGGCCGGAAGAACACTTTTGATAAATAAAAACTCAGCTACCTAAAACTGGTGAAACTATTTCTTGTTATTATTTTCTTTGCGTTGACGACCAGTGGTTTTTCACAGACCTTGGAAGTAGAGGAAAGTGCAGACACAACTGAATATGATTATCAATATGAGGAGGAGAAAGAATTCGCGGGTATCAATGATACCTTAAGAATTAATACCCGATCCTTTGCCAACACCGATGTTGATAAACTCAAATCCGATCCAGACTTAAATTACGAACAACCACCCACCGTAGCGGAAAGTTTATGGGATCGATTTAAACAATGGCTTGCCTGGTTTTTTTCAACCCTCTTCGAAAATGCAGCCACTACCGATCTGGGCCGTTTGATTATGTATCTGCTTGCCGGCATTCTTTTGATTGTCGTTATTATGATGCTCCTGAAAGTAAATGCCTTTAAAGTATTTTACTCCGGGGCTGATCAGGCCAAACAATCCTACCAGGTATTTCATGAAAATATTCATGAAATGGATTTTGAAAAACTGATTCAAGAGGCAGCCGAAAAGAATGAATTTCGATTGGCCACCCGATTAATTTTTCTACATGCTTTAAAGCTTTTATCGGACAAGCACCTGATTGACTTCAATCCTGGCAAAACAAATCATGATTATGTTGAGGAGCTTAAGAGTCAGGATTTAAAAACGGGGCTCAATGAACTAAGTTTCTTTTTTGATTATGCCTGGTATGGAAATTTTTCAATCAGCGATACACAGTTTCAAAAGATAAAAAATACGTTTGCCGTTTGGCGAACTAAAGTGAGTTAGATGACTAAAGACTGGAAGTATATTGTTTACCTAAGTTTGCTGGGCTTCCTGCTACTCTTTGTGATTTTATCCAAAAATAAAGAACATGATTGGAGCCTCCACTTTTCACATCTATCCAAAGATCCGTATGGCACCTTTGTATTAACAAACCTTTTACCGGGTCATATTAAAAATCAAAACCTTACTAACTCCTACAAAACTATCTATGAGCTGAAGGACTCTTTACAACAACAAGAAAACATTTTAATTATCAGTTCACGCTTTGCGCCTGATCAGGAAGACGCAAAAGTCCTTTTAACCATGGTCGAAAACGGAACCACCGCTTTCATTTCGTCAACTGATTTTTTCGGCACCTTTGCGGATACTTTAGGATTAGAAACCGGTGATTCCTTTTTTCAGGGAGAAAATTCATTTAGCCAGGGCGATTCTGCTTCCTTGCATTTTGTAAGTCCGGCTATGGACTCGTCCCGATTATTCAAATACAAGAGAGCAAACATTCACAATTACTTTCGTAAAATTGATTCTGTGAGTGCTTTCGTATTGGCAAAAAATGATTTTAATCAACCGGTAACCGTGCGGATAAAAAAAGGCAAGGGTTCTTTTATACTCAACTGCACGCCTATCATATTTACTAATATTTACCTGCTCGCGGAGAAAAATTATGACTTCGTAGCAACATCGATTTCCTATTTGCCTGAGAAAAATACACTTCGAACCGAGTTCTACCATCTGGGGAGAATGGAATCGGCCACCCCACTTCGTTTCATTCTTACCAATGAGCCTTTGAGTTGGGCATACTATATAAGCATTATTACCCTTTTACTTTTCATGATCTTTGAGGCAAAACGCAAGCAACGCATAATTCCGGTCATTAAGCCCTTAGCCAACACAACCCTCGAGTTTGTTTCCACCATTGGCAACTTATATTATCAGCGGGGTGATCATAAAAATATTGCCGACAAAAAAATCCAGTTCTTTTTTGATCACCTTCATGCTCATTACTTTATGTCTACCACCCTACGTGATGAAAATTTTATAACGGTGGTGGCTGGAAAATCAGGTGCCGGAGAGCAAACCGTGCGATCATTGACACAAATCATCAATAGGATTCTGGCGAAAGAAAAAATCACGAAGGAAGAATTAACATCATTGAACGAATTGCTGGAGAAGTTTTATAAAAAGAAATAAACGACAAACAAGACGATATGGAAGATCCTATTTTTCAAAGCCGGGTAGACCTTACCACGCTGAACGAGCAGGTGAAAAAAATCAAAGAAGAAATTGGCAAAGTGATCGTGGGGCAGGAAACAATGGTAGAGTTATTGATCACAGCCATCTTAGCCGATGGTCATGTTCTGATAGAAGGTGTTCCTGGCGTAGCAAAGACCCTTACCGCTAAACTTATTTCGAAAATAATTTCTGCTGATTTCTCGAGAATACAATTCACACCCGATCTCATGCCTTCTGATGTATTGGGGACTTCTGTATTCAATCTTAAAACATCTGAATTTGATTTTCGTCCGGGGCCGATATTTTCCAACATTGTTTTGATTGATGAAATCAATCGCGCCCCTGCAAAAACACAGGCCGCACTTTTCGAAGTAATGGAAGAACGGCAAGTGACTGTAGATGGCGAAACTCATAAAATGAAGATGCCTTACATTGTATTGGCAACTCAAAATCCCATTGAACATGAAGGCACCTATCGATTGCCCGAGGCACAACTTGATCGCTTTCTATTTAAAGTAATGGCTACCTATCCTTCGCTGGATGAAGAAATTGATATTATCAACAGACATCATCAACGGAAAGGACTTCAGGCGTTATCAGAAGTAAGTGCTATTCTCACGGCTCAGCAAATTTTGCACTTCCGGCAGTTTGCTCAACACGTTCACATTGAAAACAATCTGGTAAAATATATCGCCCAGATTATTCAGGAGACCCGAAATAATTCTATGCTCTTTTTAGGCGCGTCACCGCGTGCCTCCATCGCCATTTTAAACAGCGCAAAAGCGTATGCCATGATTAGTGGTCGCGACTTTGTAAATCCAGAAGATATCAAGTTTGTGGCCTTACCGGTGTTACGTCATCGTATTATTCTGAGTCCGGAAAAGGAAATGGAGGGAGTATCGGCTGACGAAGTGGTGAAGCAGATTGTAGACAAAGTTGAAGTGCCTCGTTAATGAAAATGGTGCGCGATCTATATTTAAATAACCGCCTTTTTTGGTTGGCCGGATTTATCGTGGCCGCGTTTGTTATCACCTTTGTTTTTGGGGGAGGATACTTCATCCCCAAAATCCTATTTTTCATTTTTCTGATTATACAAATTACCGATTTGATTTTACTATTCCGTGTAAAACGAGGACTATCAGGCAAACGTATTTCAGCAGATAAACTTTCAAACGGGGATGAAAACGAAATCTCCATTTATCTTGAGAACTTCTATACCTTTAAAACCGAGCTACGTGTTTTTGATGAAATTCCACATCAGTTTCAACGAAGAGATCTAGAGTTTAACCTCTCGTTATCTGCAGGAGAAAGTAAGGTCATTAAATATCATTTACGGCCTGTGAAACGAGGGGAGTATTCATTTGGCGCTGTCAATGTTTTGCTAAGTTCATCCCTAAAACTTTATTCAAGACGATTTCGATTCTCTGCTGATAAACTTGTCCCTGTATATCCTTCCTACATTCAGATGCGCAAGTATGAATTGATGGCCATCAGTCATCGGCTCACCGATACCGGGATTAAAAAAATCAGGCGCATCGGCCAGAACCAGGAATTTGAACTGATCAAAGAATATGTAGCTGGTGATGATTTTCGAACGGTAAACTGGAAAGCCACCGCACGCAAATCGCGATTAATGGTAAACCAATTTCAGGATGAACGATCGCAGCAGGTGTATTCATTGATTGACAAAGGGCGTGTAATGCAGATGCCCTTCAACGGAATGAGTTTGCTCGACTATGCCATTAATGCCACACTGGTTATTTCAAATATTGCCATCAAGAAATCCGATAAGGCCGGGTTGATTACGTTTCAGGATCGCATCGGAAGCATGTTGCCTGCAGCCAGATTGAACAATCAAATGGCCACCATTCAGGAAGTACTCTATAACCAAAAAACCGCTTTTCTGGAAACTGATTTTTCTGTCCTTTATACCCGCATACGTAGATCCATTTCCCAACGAAGTCTATTATTGCTATTCACTAACTTCGAAAGCATTCACGGATTGCATCGTCAGCTACCCTACCTGATCAATCTTGCGCGCACACATTTATTGGTGGTGATTTTTTTCGAAAACACCGAATTAAAAGAGGTAATCGATCAGCCAGCCGAAAGTCTGAAAGAGATTTATTATAAAGCTATCGCTGAGCGATTTAGTTATGAAAAGAAACTTATTGCGAAAGAACTACAAAAGCACGGAATTCAATCGATTCTTACCCCACCGGAGAAATTAACCATCAACACCATCAACAAATACCTGGAATTGAAAGCCAGAAATCTTATTTAATTGGATGTTTTAGAAATAATTAACTGGGGTAAAACGTTCAGCAAAAAAATCTAACGCAAGAGCTCTCTGGAAATTACCATCTTCTGAATCTCGGTTGTGCCTTCATAGATTTGCGTGATTTTAGCATCGCGCATGAGGCGTTCAACATGAAACTCTTTTACATAACCATAACCTCCATGAATTTGCACAGCCTCGGAAGTAACTTCTTGTGCAATTTGTGAAGCAAATAATTTTGCCATCGCAGCTGCTTTCACAAAATCTTTCTTTTTATCCTTCAAAAGTGCTGCTTGCCAAATGAGCAAACGGGCGGCATCTATTTTTGTGGCCATATCTGCCAACTTAAACTGGATGGCCTGATGGTCTGACAAATGTTTTCCAAATGCCTTTCTCTCCTTTGAATATTTTAAAGCCAACTCATAAGCACCCGAGGCAATACCTAAAGCCTGTGCAGCTATGCCGATACGCCCTCCATTTAATGTTGACATCGCGAAGGTAAAACCAAAACCATCTTCCCCTATTCGATTCTTCTTCGGAACTTTCACATCGGTAAACATCAGTGAATGTGTGTCTGATCCTCGTATGCCCATTTTATCTTCCTTCCTTCCGACTACAAAACCGTCCATACCCCTTTCAACAATCAGTGCATTAATTCCCTTATGGCGTTTTGATACATCCGTCTGTGCAATCACTAAATAGGTATTAGCACTGTTACCATTGGTGATCCAGTTTTTAGTTCCATTCAACAAATAATAATCTCCTTTATCTTCTGCCGTGGTTCGTTGGCTGGTTGCATCAGAGCCCGCTTCGGGTTCCGACAAACAAAATGCACCAATGCCATGAGTGGCTAGAGGTTTTAAATACTTTTCTTTTTGTTCTTCATTCCCATATTTTTCTAATCCCCAGCACACCAATGAATTATTTACTGACATACACACAGACGCAGAGGCATCTACTTTGGAAATTTCTTCCATGGCCAATACATAAGAAATAGTATCCATTCCCCCACCGTTGTATTGAGGATCAACCATCATTCCTAAAAATCCAAGCTCAGCCATTTTCTTTACTTGCTCGACAGGAAATTTTTGTTGAGTGTCTCTCTCTATTACGCCTGGCAATAATTCTGTCTGTGCAAAATCGCGCGCTGCTTCTTGCACTGCCAGTTGTTCTTCCGTTAATTCAAAATTCATACAGGTAAAAAGATTGTTTACAAATTAACAAAAAAAAAGACCTGAAGATGTCTTCAGGTCCGCAAAGTAATTCTTTAAAAACGCAATTAATCTCTTCTTCCCATAAAGATCATTACATAATAAAGTAACATTGTGATGGCACCAATGGCAGCCACTACATAGGTCATAGCTGCAGAGTTTAATGCATCTTTTGCCATATCATGCTCCTGACGAGTTACTATTCCTCGGTTTTCAATCCATGCAAGAGCTCTTTTACTTGCATCAAATTCAACAGGTAATGTCACCAATGCGAATAATGCAAATACACCGTAACAAGCGATAATCACCAACAATGCAGTATCCATAGAGAAAAGACCTTTAATCGCAAATGAACCAAACATCATTGCCAAAAAAACAAAGTTGATAACTTTAGCACTGATGTTTTGTATTGGTACCATGGCAGATCTAAACTGTAGCATGCTATAGGCCTTTGCATGTTGTACTGCATGACCACATTCATGCGCGGCTACTGCTGTTGCGGCTGCATTACGGCCGTGAAACACATCATGACTAAGATTAACCGTTCTATTCGCTGGATTATAATGATCCGTTAATTGACCTTCCACCGATATAACCTGAACATCCCCGATACCATTATCCGCTAACATAAGTCTGGCAATCTCTGCTCCGGTAAGGTCCTTGGTAAGACGTATTTCAGAATATTTTTTAAATTTTCCTTTGAGTCTGGAGCTCACTAGCCAGCCCACTAACATGAAAAAACCTGTAATCACTAATGCACCCATATTAATATTTATTTATGTTCTTTTTATTTTTTCAACTATCCGTGTAGTAGAATAACCAGGCACAAAATCAATGGTTTTCACTATCCCGCCATTTTTTTTTACAACATCTGCGCCAACAATAGTTTCTGCCAAATAGTCACTTCCTTTAACGAGTATGTTCGGCAGAAGTTCTGAAATCAAATTTAAAGGTGTGTCTTCATTAAAGAAAACAACCAGATCGACAAACTGCATGGCAGCCAAAACACGCGCCCTGGATATTTGATCCTGTAGCGGTCGTTCCGGGCCCTTGAAGCGACTGACCGAATCGTCAGAATTTAAACCAATCACCAATTTATTGCCAAGCATCCTGGCTTTTTCCAGGTAATCCACATGGCCCAAATGAATAAGATCAAAGCAGCCATTGGTAAATACCACCTGGTTGCCAGCATGCTGCCAATCTTTTACCTGCGTTTTGGCTTCCGAAAGGGTAACTATTTTTCGTGTGCTTTCTTCCATCGTACAATCCAATAACTGATTATTAAAGATACTACTCCTCCCACAATCATTATCAATGTTTGCCAACCGTGAAAGATAAAAACAAAAGCTATGGCGTCTGCTTTGGGTAAATTATATAAGGCAACCAAGCCCATGGGCACGAGTGTATGATAGGACCCGGCACCACCCGGTAGCGGAACGGCCATAGCAATAGAACCTATCGCAAACAACGTTAGCACTGCGCTAAAACCAAGGTCTTGTGTTTCGTTAAAAGCTTTAAGAACTAAATAACTCATTAAGAAATAGAGGACCCAGATAGCTGTGGAATAGAAAATGAAAAGACCTTTATTCTTTAATTGAAATACCGCCAAAAGCCCTTCCTTAAATCCCGTTATTAATTTTTTAAACTTCTCATTCTTTCTCAACAGGAATATAGCCAGTACAAAAACCACCCCTCCAATCAAAATCAAAATAGTCCATGGTGAAATTGATGTCCCCGCATTTGAAGGTAATTCCAGAGAATCAATAAATGCCTTTAATTTCTTCCATTCCACAAAAAAAGAAATGGCTATCAATGCCAAAAGAAAAATAACATCGATAATGCGTTCTACCACTACAGTACCAAAAGAAACCTCTACCGGGGTTTTTTCAAGTTTGTAGAGATTATAGCATCGTGATACTTCTCCGCCACGAGGCACAGCCAGGTTTATCAAGTAACCGGTCAATAGTGAAAGAAAGCTACCACTGAATGAAATGTGATTGCCCGTAGGCTTCAATAACATCCGCCACCGTTCAGCCCTAATCACATGACTAATCATGACTGTAACAGCCATTAACAACAAATAACCTTTATTCGATTTTTTCCATGCTTGCCAAAGAAAGTCAGTCTTATTTTCACCTTCACCTACTTGAAGGCCTCTCAACGATAGCCACAGCAATAATACTGTAAGAAGTATGAGTAACAGATATTGCAGCACTGATTTTAACCTGTTATTCAATTTTCAATTTATTTAAAGATTCAACTTATACGATTATCCGGATTTGGAAAAATGATCCAGGGTTTAAATTTCTTTGCCTCTTCAAATTCTAAAGAGGCGTAAGATATAATAATTACCACATCACCCACTTGTGCCTTTCTTGCAGCCGGGCCATTTAAACAAATTGTTCCGGTGTTTCGCTCACCCCTGATGGCATAGGTTTCCAATCGTTCGCCATTATTTATGTTTACCACTTGCACCTTTTCGCCTTCGATGATATTGGCTGCTTCCAGTAAAGCTTCATCAATAGTAATACTGCCAACATAGTGCAATTCTGCCTGCGTAATTTTAACGCGATGAATTTTTGATTTTAAAACCTCAATTCTCATACTTTCAACAATAAATTATCGATCAGCCTCACTTCACCAACATAACCTGCTATTAAAAGTATGGCATTGCTTGTAACACTTTCTTGAATGATAAAGTTTGACGTCTCTGCTAATTCCAGGTACTCTAATCGCACCCCTGGTTTTGACTCACAATATTTCTTGATCTCTTCTCTTATTTTGGGCATAGAAAAACCTTCCCTTAACCTGCTTTCAGTTAATTGTAACGCCTGATAAAACACAATGGCATTCTTTCTTTGTTCAGTATTCAAGCGCATATTTCGTGATGACATTGCTAATCCATCCTTTTCTCTTTGGATGGGCACACATCTCAACTGTACATTGAATTTCAACTCCTGAACCAAACATTCAATAATTTTGAACTGCTGAAAATCCTTTTGCCCAAAATAGGCTATGGTTGGCTGCACGATATTCAACAGTTTGGAGACCACCTTCGCCACACCGCTAAAATGTCCGGGTCTGAATTTTCCTTCCATGATGTGTTCGAGAAGCCCAAAATCAAACCTAATTATCGACTTTTCAGGATAGATTTCTTCATTAGAAGGACAGAACAGGACGTCACAATCGACTGATTCAAGCATTTCTATATCCCGATCGATGGTCTTGGGGTATCTTGCCAAGTCCTCTGCATTATTAAATTGAGTTGGATTTATATAAATGCTACAAACTGTAATTGCGTTTTCAGTGCGAGATTCCTTGATTAGGGCTAAATGACCACGATGAAGGGCACCCATTGTAGGCACAAAGCCGATTGATTTACCAAGTGATTTTTTTTGCGTTAAAAAGGCCCTTAGAGGTCCAATTTGTGAGAAAATCTCCATTTTAGGGCTTTTTTTCGGGGCGCTAATATAGGTCATATATCGGAAGATAAGTTGAAGAAGGGGTAAAAATTCCGTACTTTTGTGGCTCGATTTTCCGTTCAGAACTAAAATTCAAAATATGTCCAAGATTCGCATTCTATATGTAGCCAGTGAGATCAACCCATTTTTGCAAACCACCGAGGTGTCTGATTTCGTGAGAAAATTACCTCAGGCGATGCAGGAAAGGGGAATGGAGATCCGCATTCTGGTGCCTAGGTTTGGATTAATCAATGAAAGAAAGAATCGTTTACATGAAGTGGTGCGGTTATCAGGCATAAACATCGCGGTTGGTGACGAAGAGAAGCCTTTGATCATAAAGGTAGCATCGATCCCCAACGCTAAGTTGCAAGTGTACTTTATTGATAACGAGGACTATTTTCACCGCAAGTCGGTATTCCATGATAAGGAAAATAAGTTTTATGAAGACAATGACGAGCGCGCCATCTTCTTCTGTAAAGGGGTAATTGAAACCGTGCGAAAATTAGGCTGGGCACCCGACATCGTTCATTGTAATGATTGGATTACAAGCTTCATCCCCTTATACCTGAAGACGACTTATAAGAACGATCCATTATTTAAGAACACCAAAACTGTTTTCACTATATATAACAATAGCTTTACGCACAAATTTAAGGGTGACCTGATGGGCAAAGTGCGCATGATGGATATTGAAGATAATATGCTCGGGCATTTAAAAACTGCCGATTACGAAGGGTTTATTAAATTAGGGGCCCAATTCTCTGATGTTGTTTTAATGGCAGGGGACAATAAAAAGTTAGAAGGATTAGTTAAGAAGCTTAAAGAGACGAAAATTGAAACCATCGAAAAAGACGACAACTATACTGAATCGTTTTATAACCTGTATACCGACCTGGTGGGCTAAAGCTGCCATCCTGATCCCTATTTTATTCTTTTCAATTTCCTGCGAGGAAGACTTTACGCTATTAGGCTTTCAAAGTGGCCAAGATAAGTTTAAGGTGTATTATGCTGAAATTCCAGTTGAGAGTAGTGTGCTCTGGATGGATTCATTAGGTACCGGAAACCATGGCTATACTGGAGAAACAACAAGGCTTTTGGCAGGTCATTATACCGATCCGGTTTTTGGATCTATACAGGCACATGCATTCATGCAGTATAAACCGTCAGATTTCTTAACTAAAATCCCTGTTACTGCGGCATTTGATTCTGTCGTGTTCCAGGTGCGCTTTGATTTCTATAGCTATGGAAGTGTAGGTGAAACCACTCAAACCTTTGATGTCTTTGAAATTACTCAAGAATTGAATCTACGCGATGATTACTTTTTTAATTCTAATGTTGCTGTGGCCAACTCAACGCTTGGAACAAAATCATTTAATGTAAATTCTGAATATTTTAAGACAGAGTTAGAAAACACAAAAACAGATTCTGTACTTACAGTAAAAACAAAACTCAGCAACGCATTTGGCCAGCGACTTTTTGATGCGGTAAACCCCGAAGATGTAAACTATACTGATTTTGAGTTATTTAAAACCTCGTTTAAGGGATTGGCAATTATTCCACAGCAATCGGATAAAATAGTTGGATTCAGGCCAGCTGACGTCAATAGCACTCTCACTTTATATTATCATGATGGAGATGTTAATTATAGCCTTCCTTTTATTTTTTCTCAGGGCATTACGTTTTCAAAAATAGTTGCCGATCGGTCATCTACAGAATTGTCTGGATTAAATCAGTTTCATACGGATTTTGATCCCGGCCTTAAACGATATATCCAGAGTGGGACGTCCATTATAACGAAACTAGATTTTTCTAAATTCTACGAATACATTGACACGATACCCAATATCATTGTTAATTCAGCAGAGTTAGAAGTTGCTGACATTGAAACATCTTCTGCTTTTAATTCCCCTACTGGGTTATCTGTATCAATGCTTCGAATGAACAATCGATATAAGACGTACAACCCTGATTCCTTAGATTATTTTTCTTTCAAAGGAATGTTAGCATTACAAGACCAACTGAAATTCTTTGTTGTACAGGACGATGGACAACCTCTTACATTGAACTACTCTTCTACTGAGAACGTCTATTCTGGGTTTTCTACTCTTTTTACTCAGAAACTATTCGATTTAAAATCTAAAAGACATCCTTTTTGGGCACTACGCCCCTCCAGCCCACAACCAGGCAAATCGGTCGACCGGGTAGTGTTCCCTAAAGACAAAATCAAGTTGAAGGTTTATTATACACGACCGACTTTAGATAAACAATAAAACTATGTGTGGAATTGTTGCCTACGTGGGCCATCGTCAGGCTCATGAAGTAATTATTAAAGGCCTCAAACGGTTAGAGTATCGTGGCTATGACAGCGCTGGTATTGCCCTTTTAAATGGCGGCCTTAATATTTATAAAAAAAAGGGGAAGGTTTCTGAATTAGAATCTTTTCTAAATGATCAGAATCTTGCAAGTAATATTGGCATGGGGCACACACGCTGGGCCACCCATGGAGAACCTAATGACGAAAATGCACACCCGCACTACTCTGCCACAAAAAATCTGGCCATCATCCATAATGGTATTATTGAAAATTATTCTTCTTTAAAGCAAGATCTCTTACGGAAGGGGCATAGGTTCCTGAGTGAAACTGATACCGAGGTTTTTGTTCATTTTATTGAAGACATAAAAGAAAATGAACAATGCTCACTGGATGAAGCTGTGCGACTTGCACTAACTAAAGTGGTAGGAGCATACGCAATTGTGGTGATGTCCCTGCAAGATCCTGAACTATTGATTGCTGCCAGAAAAGGAAGTCCGTTGGTGTTGGGTGTTGGACGCGGAGAGTTCTTCATGGCCTCGGACGCAACGCCTATTATTGAATATACCAATGAAGTGGTGTACTTGAATGACAAAGAAATCGCCATAATCAATCACGGTAAACTTACCATTAAGGATACTTCAAATCTACCACTGACCCCTTATGTGCAGACAATTGACTTACAACTTGAGGCA
Organism: uncultured Ohtaekwangia sp.; assembly: GCA_964349405.1. Lineage (GTDB taxonomy): Bacteria > Bacteroidota > Bacteroidia > Cytophagales > Cyclobacteriaceae > ELB16-189. The sequence continues at coordinate 79,575 of CAYGGY010000017.1, forward strand.
ATTGAAAAGGGTGGCTTTGAACATTTTATGCTCAAAGAAATATTTGAGCAGCCACGTTCTATAAAAGATTGCATGAGAGGACGCCTCGATGCTTCCTCAGGACGATTGGTATTGGGAGGGCTTCGGGAATATTTGAACAGGTTAGTAAATGCCGACCGTATTTTAATTGTAGCATGCGGCACATCATGGCATGCAGGTTTAGTGGCGGAGTATTTCTTTGAGGAGTTTTGTCGTATTCCGGTAGAAGTAGAATATGCCTCTGAGTTCAGATATCGAAATCCAATCATCCGCGAAGGCGATGTAGTTATTGCTATATCCCAATCAGGAGAAACAGCTGATACTTTGGCAGCCATTGACCTTGCCAAATCAAAAGGAGCAATCATTTTTGGTGTTTGCAATGTCGTTGGCTCCTCCATCCCAAGAGCAACGCATGCAGGAGCTTATACTCATGCCGGTCCTGAGATAGGTGTGGCTAGCACCAAGGCATTTACTGCACAGCTTACTGTGCTTAATATGATTGCTTTGATCGTGGCCCAAAAGAAGGGGAGCATAACTGAGCAGAAATTTAATGAGTTAATGGTGGAGATGGAGAATCTGCCGGCAAAGGTTGAGAAGACACTTCTTCTTAATGATCAAATCAAAAAAATAGCGGAAGAATTTAAAGACGCCAAAAACTTCATCTACCTGGGCAGGGGTTACAATTTTCCCGTAGCCTTGGAAGGAGCACTGAAGCTAAAAGAAATCTCCTATATCCATGCCGAAGGTTACCCGGCAGCAGAAATGAAACATGGCCCGATCGCGTTGATCGATAAAGATATGCCCGTTGTATTTATTGCCACAAAAGACAGCTCTTACGAAAAAGTGGTTTCCAACATCCAGGAGGTGAAGGCAAGGAAAGGAAGAGTAATTTCTGTGGTTACAGAAGGAGACAATACAATTCCCAAGATGTCTGAATTTGTGATTGAAGTGCCGGCTGTTACCGAATCCTTGATGCCTCTGATTTCAGTAATACCACTTCAGCTTTTATCCTATCATATAGCGGTGATGCGAGGTTGTAACGTTGATCAACCCAGAAACTTGGCTAAATCTGTAACAGTCGAGTAGACATTCAATTTAGCCGCTGCTAGTTAATACGGCCTCTCTCCCAAATAATTTCCGGAAGGTGCATAATTGGCAACCATCAGAATAGCTCCGCTCTTACATCTTGCTACGCCTATGCCAACGTGTGTTGTGTTCTTCCAAACCATCTGCGTGTAATGACCCGTCTTATACCAATTATTACCGTTCAGTGTTCCATATTTGTAATCCTTGATCTCGCTATACCAGCTTTCACTAGCCTGTAAGGGCGAGTAGTCTTCTCCTTCGCCCCAAAATATATTTTCACCATGCTTTTGAGTCCATTGACCCGTATTCGGTCGATGCTCCAACTTACAATTGACAGCCAAATGATCTGCCCATGCCTGAGCATATGCTGCCAACTCCTCAGACCATTGGAGCGCTGTTACTCCTACATCAGCCCGTACCTTATTATGAAAATCAAGTGCCTGTTGCGCATCTTTCTGCAAAACCCTAGAACCCGTTGTAGCAGGAACTTGTTGTGCGTTTAAGGCAATGGAAGAAGCATAAAATACCAGAATGAGTATGAAAAAATTAGTACGCATAAAATCTTAATCAATTGAATCCGTTCTCAATAACTCGCAAACTTTATAACGTGCATCATCTGTGTCTAGATATACAACCTCTAACAATCCTATCACATTACAAATGCCAATTTTTTTGGCCCACTCAAAAGGACCAAAGGGATAATTAGTTCCCAATTTCATAGCGAGATCTATATCATCACGGGTAGCGATGCTCTCCTCTAAAGCATAATAGGCCTCATTGATAACCATACATATTACCCTTGGCGTTACAAGTCCAACGCGATCGTCAACACAAACAAAATCGGTTTGTAACTGTAAACAAATGCTTTTTAATCGCGCTTCACTTTTACCCGAACTCAAACTGACTTCAAGAACGGAACGATTCACAAAAGTGGGTAACCCGCAAAAGCCGAAAAAGGAATCGCGTTTTGATGGTTCTAGTTCATCTATTAACTCAGAGAGCGTGACCAATGATGTGTTGAAAAAGACCGGCTTGCAAAAGTGTGAATATCTTGATTTAATTAATTTCTTATTCGGTGCGAAATCAAACACCAATTCCACAACTTGGATCAACTCACTAATATCAGCTTCCGTCTCACTCAAGATATAGTTGTGATTCGGACCAACCTTTTGCTTGAGTTCATCCAAATTTGAAGTATTACCAATAACAAGAATTTGCATGATGATGGATAAAACAATTGTCAATTCTTCATTGCCAGCTGACTTTTGATTTTCGATATTTGATCAAAAGTAATACTCTTAAAGCTATGTCAAAAGAAGTTATCTACGCAGTCAATGCACCAGAACCTATTGGGCCCTACAGCCAAGCTATTAAAGTTGGGTCTATGTTATTTGCCTCAGGCCAAATTGCCATTCAAAAATCTACAGGAAAGATAATTACAGATAACATCACCGAAGAAACGAATCAGGTGCTCACCAATCTGGGTGAAGTATTAGAAGCTGCTGGTATGGACTTTTCGCATGTAGTGAAGTGTACTATCTTCTTAAAAGACATGAATCAATTTCCACAGGTAAATGAAGCCTATGGAAAAAAGTTTGCTGTTAATTCTCCTGCGCGTGAAACCGTAGAAGTAAGCAGGCTCCCAAAGGATGTAAATGTTGAGATTTCATGCATTGCCGTGAAATGAAGGTATCTCAAAAGTCAGTCTGATATTTCCACACTACACGAAGGCAAACTTTCCGCTAGTGCATAAATATTGATATCAGGGAAAGTAGCAATCTCATTCTTTTTTCTGTTTGACTTTGGAGATAGCCACCTCCATCATTGAGACACTGAACTACATCAGCCTTTCTTTACCTCTTTCGCCCACATATCATTGAGCGTAACGGTACGGTTAAAAACTATTTTTTCTTGAGTAGAATCCAGATCTAATGTAAAATATCCCTTACGCAAAAACTGAAATCGCTCATCAAGAATCGCACTCTTAATAGCCGGCTCAGCATACACGTTTGATACGACTTGCAAGGACGCTGGATTTAAATACTCCTTAAAATCCCCTTCCATTTCACCAACATTCTCTACGTTAAAGAGACGATCGTATAAACGAACTTCTGCCGTAACTGCGTGTGCTACACTTACCCAATGAATGGTGCCTTTTACTTTCAATCCGGAAGTGTCAGATCCGCTTTTGCTTTCCGGCACATAGGTGCAACGGAGTTCAATCACCTTACCAGCATCATCTTTAATCACTTCTTCACATTGAATAATGTAAGCACTCTTTAATCTCACCATTCCACCGGGTGATAATCGGAAATATTTCTTTGGAGGAACCTCCATAAAATCATCTTGTTCAATGAACAACTCTCTGGTGAATGGAATCTCACGACTGTCTGAATTTGCATCTTCCGGATTGTTTTCACCTACCAGGATTTCCGATTGCCCTTCCGGGTAGTTGGTGATCACAACCTTCAATGGTTCGAACACCACCATTCTTCGCAAAGCAATTTTATTAAGATGTTCGCGCACACAAAACTCCAACAAGCCAACATCAATCAGGTTTTCACGTTTGGCCACACCAATTTTATCACAAAACTCATGAATGCTTTCCGGAGTATATCCTCTTCTGCGTACCGCACTAAGCGTAGGCATGCGAGGATCATCCCAACCACGCACATGGCCTTCGTTTACTAATTGAAGAAGCTTGCGTTTGCTCATCACCGTATAGGTCATATTAAGACGCGCAAACTCATATTGACGGGATGGATAGATCTCCAGTTTTTCAATAAACCAATCATACAGCGCACGATGAGGAATAAATTCTAATGTGCAAATACTGTGAGTAACATTTTCAATAGCATCACTCTGACCATGTGCAAAGTCATACATGGGGTAAATGCACCAGGCATCTCCCGTACGATGATGATGCGCATGCTTGATGCGATACATAAGCGGATCACGCATGTGCATGTTGGGATGCGCCATGTCAACTTTTGCGCGCAATACTTTCTCTCCATCTTTATATTTACCCTCGCGCATCTCGCTGAACAACTTTAGATTTTCTTCAACACTGCGATTACGATAGGGACTATCTGTTCCTGCTTGAGTAGGTGTGCCTTTTTGTTTAGCGATTTCATCACTGCTGCTATCATCTACGTACGCCAAATTCTTCTTTATCAACGTAACCGCAAATCCATAAAGTTTTTCAAAATAATCAGATGCATATAGTTCTTGTGACCATTGGAACCCCAGCCACTTAATATCGTTTTTAATTCCATCTACATACTCTGTTTCTTCCGTAACGGGATTAGTATCGTCAAAGCGAAGATTTGTCTTTCCTCCATACTTCAGTGCCAAGCCGAAATTCAAAACAATACTTTTGGCATGTCCCATGTGCAAATACCCATTCGGCTCTGGCGGAAAACGCGTTGTTATACTCTTATAGGTCCCCGCCTTTAAATCGTTTTCAACAATTTCCTCAAGAAAATTTAAGCTTTTTTCTTCTGTCATGAGATTTGAATTAAGAAACACAAAGGTATAAAGGGTTTTGGATTCACAGGGAATATTTTATCCAAAGCCCCTATATAACTGATTCTTCCTGCATACGATTGAAATTCCATGTGTTACAAATACCAAATCATCTTACCTTTGCTGTCCAATTTAACTCAAAATAAAATGAGAGACGTACGTGTTCGATTTGCACCAAGCCCTACGGGAGCACTTCATATTGGAGGCATACGAACAGCCCTATATAATTATTTGCTGGCACGCCAAAACAAAGGCACCATGATTCTGCGTATTGAAGATACAGATCAAGGCAGATTTGTGCCTGGGGCCGAAGATTATATTATTAAAGCGCTTGCCTGGGCAGGCATTAAAATTGACGAGGGTCAAAGCGTGGGTGGCCCTCATGCCCCATACCGTCAATCGGAACGGAAAGAGATCTATAAAAAATATGCTCAGCAATTACTCGATAAAGGCTATGCGTATTATGCATTCGATACAGAGCAAGATTTAAATGAGATGCGTGAGAAGTTAAAATCTTCCGGATCGGATAACCAACAATATGGGATTATTTCGCGTATGCAAATGCGCAATTCGCTGACACTTGATAAGGTAGAAGTGGATGCGTTACTAAAAAACAATACGCCTTACGTAATCCGATTAAAAGTTCCGGAGAACGAACAGATCATCGTAACTGATTTGATCCGAGGGGAAGTGGTGGTGGAATCTTCACAGATTGACGACAAGGTTTTAATGAAATCCGATGGTCTTCCTACCTATCATCTCGCTAATGTGGTGGACGATTACTTGATGAAAATATCCCATGTAATTCGAGGTGAGGAGTGGTTGCCCTCGGCACCTTTGCATGTGTTGCTTTATAGCTTTTTCGGATGGCAAAATGAGATGCCTCAGTTTGCACACTTGCCGTTGCTGCTCAAGCCTGACGGAAACGGAAAGTTGAGTAAACGTGACGCTGATAAAATGGGGTTCCCCATTTTTCCGCTCAACTGGGCTGACCCAAAAACTGGTGAGATGTCTAAAGGCTTTAAAGAATCAGGGTACTTACCTGAAGCACTAATAAATTTTCTGGCCTTTTTGGGATGGAACCCAGGCACCACGCAAGAAATTTTTTCAATGGAAGAATTAATAAACGCATTTACTATTGAACGAATTGGAAAAGCCGGCACCAAGTTCGACATCCATAAAGCTCAATGGTACAATCAACAATATCTGAGAGCCAAATCAGATGAGGAATTATCCACATTTCTACTTGATTCACTTTTAGGAGAAAAAATTTATTGCCCGAAAGAAAAGGCGATTAAAATATGCGCAATTATGAAAGAGCGCATTACCTTCCCCAATGATTTATGGGAACAGGGAAAATTCTTCTTTCATGCGCCAACAGCATTTGATGAAACTGTTGTGGTTAAAAAATGGAATGACGATGCTGTAAAAGTGCTTACTGCGTATAACAATGAGATTGAAAAATTAAATGAAGTTACGGCCGAAGTTGCCAAGTCAACACTTGAAAAAGTAACAATAAGTTTAGGTATAGGCACTGGCAAAATATTACAAGCGCTACGGGTATCCATTACCGGAGTCGCCAGCGGTCCAGACTTGATGATGACCATGGAAATAATTGGTAAAGTAGAAGTGTGCAGTAGAATCAAATATGCTCTCACAACCTTAAAAACTTCCGCATAAAATGAATAAACGACCAGACAAGTCCAGCAAGAAACAAGGCAAACCGAGGGTTCATAAAGAGCTTAGTGGTTTTGAAGTTTCAATTGATCAATTTGGTGAATTGAAATCAAACATGCCGATCGAAAAACTGAATGAGTTTCTGAACGAAAACGTAGATGATAAAAAATTAGCGGAACGGGGTGATTACGAGGAAATGAAAAAGCCAAAAAGAAAAAAGAAATAACTTTTTGATTTTAATTCAAAGCCATTTCCGACTTACCGTAAAACAAGAGCTTACTTAAGTTTTACTTTTCACACAAGAGTTCTTTACAAAAGCAACTCACCGTTAAGATCTATCGTTTTAACGTATTGAATAAAGAAATCAATTATGGCATCATCACATGAAATCGACTATCAAATAAAGGGGGAAAGCATTCAAATTGTTGAAGTAGAATTAGATCCGGGAGAAACAGTAATAGCCGAAGCTGGCGCTATGCTTTTCATGGAAGAAGGAATTCAATTCGAAACCAAGATGGGTGATGGTTCTAATCCCAACCAGGGAATATTTGATAAATTACTATCTGCAGGAAGTAGATTACTAACTGGTGAATCGTTGTTCTTAACTCATTTTACAAATCGGGGGCATAAGAAAGCTAAGGCAGCGTTTTCGGCACCATACCCAGGCACAGTGATTCCCGTTGACCTGGCAATTAGCAAAAACAATGAATTGATCGTTCAGAAAGATGGATTTTTATGCGCAGCCTATGGAACAAAACTCTCCATTGTTTTTAATAGAAAAATTGGTGCCGGCCTGGTTGGTGGTGAAGGATTTATTTTGCAAAAGCTTCAAGGGGATGGAAAAGCCTTTGTTCATGCAGGAGGCACTGTAATTGAGCGCACACTAAACAATGAAACTTTACGTGTAGACACAGGGTGCGTTGTGGCCTTTGAGTCACAGATTGATTTTGATGTGGAGACTACAGGTAGCTTACGTTCAATGGTTTTCGGTGGGGAAGGGATATTCCTTGCAACACTTCGGGGCAGCGGAAAGGTCTGGTTGCAATCTATGCCAATCAGAAAGCTGGTGCAGGCACTATCTCCCTATGGAGCCAACCGAGGTAAAGAAGGAAGTTCCTTATTGGGGAGTTTTTTAGAATAGTATTTATCTGATCTTAGGAAAAACAGAAGGAGTCTTTTGTTTATAAGTTAGGTATTCATGTCCAAATTGATTTATGAGTTTTTTCTCTTCAAAATAAATACCGATAGGGAGATAAGCTATAATACAACATACCGAAACTAGTGTTGCGCTGGTTGGATTAAAGAGGAAAAATCCGAGCACAATCAGCACAGTACCACTGTATATTGGATGACGAACATGCTTTAAAATGCCTGTTTGTTTAAACTCATTCTCCTCCTTCTCTACTCCAATAAAAGATGAAAACTTATATTCCCGAAATGCTCGACTTATTATTATTACACCAAAGGTTGCTATCATTAAACTCAGATAACGAACCAGTCCCCCACTTACAAAAATAATTACTGGAGATATTGATGCATTAAAAACTGAAAGAAATAATAACCCGGTTGTTGAAATCACGGAATATATGATTCTGTAGAACCTATACTCATTCTTCATGAATTTTTTAAAGAAAGATTTGACTCTTATAGAAGCCAAAAGGCTATGCAAAATGAAGTATAAAATCCATAGAACACACAGTATTACGTAGCTCATCGTGCGATAAAGTTAACTCCCTAAGGATAAAATAACCCCGAGCACTTAATAAAAAGATCAAAACTCCCTACCTTCGAAGATCAACACACACTCAATATTGTGACAAAAATTGGATTAATACGAGAGGGAAAAACGCCTCCCGATATGCGAGTGCCTTTTACTCCGAGACAAGTGGAAGAAATACAACAACGATTTCCACAGGTAACAGTCGTTTGTCAAAAGAGCGCCTTTCGTTGCTTTAAAGATTCTGAATACAGTGAATTAGGAATTACTGTCGCTGAGGATGTCAATGACTGTGATATTCTGATGGGCATTAAAGAAGTGCCCATTGAAAATCTAGTGAACAACAAAACTTATCTATTTTTTTCACATACAATCAAAAAACAACCCTATAATCGTCACCTACTTCAGACTATTCTAAAAAAAAATATTCGATTAATTGACTATGAAGCATTAAAAGATACTCAGGGGAACAGGTTGGTTGCCTTCGGGCGATTTGCCGGTATTGTTGGTGCTTACAATGGATTGTGGACATATGGAAAACGATATCAATTATTCAAGTTGCGCAGAGCCTTTGAGTGTTTTGATATTAATGATCTTAAGTTGGAACTTAGAAAAGTAAAACTCCCTCCAATAAAGATTATACTTACCGGAGCAGGTAGAGTGGCAAAAGGCGCGATGGAAACCTTGGATACTGCAGGAATTAGAAAAGTTAACCATTTGGATTTTTTAGCAAAAGTTTATGATGAGCCAGTATATGTTCAGCTTAGTAGTGCCGATTACCATCAACGAATAGAGGGTGGAAATTTTAATCGAGAGGAGTTTCATAAGTATCCTGAAAAATATAAATCTCTATTTTCAGCATACACAATAGTCGCACATATGTTACTAGCAGGAGCGTATTGGAACCCGAAGGCTCCTGTTTTATTTACGAAAGAAGAGATGATGTCTCCTGAATTTAAAATTAAAATTATTGCTGACATAACGTGCGATATAGGCGGGTCGATCCCTAGTACAAAACGAGCAAGCTCAATTCCTGATCCGTTGTATGATTATGACCCAGTTACAGATTCCATTAAGCCAGCCATTAGCAGTGAATCATATATTACTACCATGGCCGTTGACAACCTCCCCTGCGAACTTCCGCGAAGTGCCTCGGAAGAGTTTGGAAGAGATTTGATTGACAGGATACTTAAGCCACTTTTAATGGCTGACAGAGAAGGAATTATTAAACGAGGAACAGTCGCTGAAAATGGTTCTCTGACAAAAGAATTTAAATATCTAGAGGGCTACGTAAACTCAACTGATTAATAAAGTTTATGCTATTATATAACGTGACATTCGGTGTAGATAAAGCGGTAGAAACAGAATGGATCGCCTGGATGAAAGTTAATTATTTACCATCTATGATGAGCACCGGCTTATTCCTAGAATATAAGATGTATAAAGTACTAACTCATGATGACGAAACATCCGTATCATATAGTGTACAATGTTTCGCTAGTAAGATTGAGGATGTTTTAAAATACCTTAATGAATATGCCCCTCAATTAACAGAAGTTCATAGGCAAAAATTTAAAGAACGACATGTAGCATTTAACACCCTTCTGGAAGAGATTTAGGATGCCTTAAGAAGCCCCGAATTTATTCTACGTCAAAAGTATTCATTATCAAGCCTGGTATTGTATCTATTGTAGAATTCAATGGCTGATTTATTCCAAACCAACTCCTGACACATCAAACCCGTACAATTTTCATTAATAGTCATTTTCATAGTCGCCTCAAAAAGTAATTTTCCAATCCCTTTCCCTCGCTAACTTTGAGTTACAACGATGTAATCCAAATATAACAGTCTACCCCTTCCATGTCGAGTAACGATAGTAATATAAATCAATATCAAGAATCTGCTGCTGTTCCTCGGCCACAAAAGAACTAAAGATTGGATCAGTACCAAACCCATCCTTTTCCATCATTTCGACAGTGTTTGATACTTCATACTGAGCTTTCATATATACGGCAAGCTCTCTGATCAACTCAAGTAGACGAGGTGTCTCCATTTCTTATCAAAATCACAAAAGCCTTTAATAATAAAGGCCTCTTTATGAGGCCTTTATTACTTAATAATTTAAATAATTAATATTCCCAAAGGTTATGTTCTTTTTCCATCATCTTCATTTCCTCCTCCCACCGCGCAAAAATAGATTCACCATATGACCTTCCATTATTTATATAAATCGCAGTAATTGAGTAGTCACCAGGATTTTCAACCTTATCAATAACACCATGAAAAAGTCTAAGTTTAAAGGCATCAACAAATGTTCTATTCTCAGAAGGGTTGTATCTGTTTCTCCATAAAACAAGATCCCTTTCGTCCATATTCTTACTATGTGAAACCTTTTCAACAAGATTATAAAACTCCTTATACTTTATATACCCTATCGGACTTATATCAGTAGACCCACCTTTCTGAGCCAAAATTCCGATAGCTTGAATATCATAATAAAGTCTAGATCTTCTCTTATCAAATATAACATCTTCAATAACCTGCATGGCAACAACATTACCCTTCGTGATATACTCTGTTTGATTTGGTGACAATTGCCACCACTCAACATCATTTGGCAAATGACCTATATTATCATTCCTAGTGGACTCATAATTCCTTCCCTTATAATTAGCCGTTTCATTTATGAAATAGGATTTGTTAGGTTCATATGGAGGTTCATCAATAGCTTTATTACTAACCATTACAGCTTCAGGAGTCATTACACTGGTTAGGGAATCATTATATACCGTAATAGCACCACTTTTTATACTTTCGAGTAAAAATTTAGCTATGTCGGATTTGGCAGATTTAAAACCGGAATTTTGTTTCTCTTGTAAATCAACAGTTCTCCAAACTCTAAAACGATAAAGTTGCTCGTAATACGGAATTCTTTCTATAGAATTTGGATTGACAATAGTGTCCTGCTGAGCAAATGATGCTGTAACCAACCCTGTATAGAACACTAAAAAAGTTAACAATTTCATCCTATTAATCATTATTTACCCATTACGTATACTCCTTCAAGTTTCGCGTTAACAGGTTTTCTGTCGTTATCCCCTGGATCCCAAGTTGAACGAACTACCTGTACATTATAAATTGAGAAACTGTCTCCTGCTCTTAAACCATATTTATTCAATTCTATTGTACCAGAGCTAAGAGTAATTGGCGTTTTCCCTGTAATCTGCATGGTCATACTAACAATTCTGTAGCCAGCATCTTTCGCATTTTGTCTTGTAAAAGTCTCATCGCTAATTTCAGGAACAAATCTTACTACGTTAGTCCCAGGAGGAATACCCCTCTTTACATCGTATTCAGCATTCCCGACCATTAACTTCGGACTAGGCATCGGAACTTGCTTTGCCTTAAATTGTTTCACTTCAATTTGAGAGCCATTTACACTAACCCTTACATCCATTTGTGGTCTTGTAGGGATAAGCACAAACTTACCCGGACCTTGAGGCACTACTTTTCCCTGATCAGAAGGCGCACTTAAGGAAATACCAGAAGACTCTGCTAACCCCTGAACACTCACCGTCATTTCATTTCCACAATCTAAATACAAAGTACTGGCACTCTCAGATTCAAACTTAGCCACAGGTCTCGCAATTTTATACTTAATTACCTCCTCGTAAGGTTTCCCTTTAATGTTAATTTTAACATGGTAAGATGCTTCTGCTAATCCATTTTTATCATACGATCCACCACTCGTTTTGAATTTAATCTTACCCATATTAATTCCAGTGATAGGGTCTTTCTCAACCTTCAACATATTATTATTATAAAACATCTCTGATGGCACATCCGAAGCTGCAGCAATAAATAAGTCTGCATTATATTCCTGCCCAGCAACTAAGGTATTTGATTCGGCTCTCACCATTGGAACAACTTTATCAAACTTAATCTGAACTCCTTCTGCGATTTCATTCAAAGAATCCAAAGCAGCAGCTTCATACTCCATTACTTTAGTTTGCAACTGACTTACGGTAGCTATAGCAGCCATGGTTGGTGTTCCTTCAAATGTAAATTCGAGAAATGACTTATCTAACTGATTCGTATTATTCTTAAACTCTTCATAATCTTTTGCTTTTTTTGTTAGAGGAGCAAAAGGTACTTTAAGACCTATGATCTTATTAAGTTCAGTTACATAAGACGTTACGGTCTTTTCAAATTTAATGCCCTCTTCAGGCTTTTGATCATCCATCATGAGCTCTTCGGCACGATGGGTATCAGTTACAAGGTTCTCACCTTCTATGGCAACACCATCCGCGCTCGTTGCCATTTTCTTCTTGAGCTCGTCTAGATAAGAAATTGTAACTTTTCCAAGTTCTCTTACCTGCTTAGCCTTTTCTTTTGCTGCTAATACTTTTTCATCCTGACTGGTTGATGCGAGAATACCAGCCAATTTGTTTTCATTGGTAGTATTGTTCTCCTCAATCATGTTAACCAGGGTATTGTCGATGATGGCAAATTTTTCAAGTACTGCGTTACTTACGTTAAGCGCCAGGAGCGCAGTAAGTACCAAGTACATCATGCCAATCATCTTTTGTCTGCCTGTTTCCTTACCGCCTGACATGTTTCCTTATATTTAGTTGATTAGAAATCGAAATAAACTTAATAAAAACTACCCAAGATTAATTTCCCGAGCCTTTCATTGCTGTCAGCATGCCACCGTATACCTTGTTCAAAGCAGTAACATTGGCTGTAAGAGAACCCAATTCAGAAGTAAACTTCGTGGTGTTCTCACCCACCTTCGAAAGTCCTTGCATAGCTCCAGTTAGGCTCTCGTAAAACTTATTCATATTCTTTACATGAGAATCAGCATCTTTTAATTCCATTTCATAAATAGTATTAAGTGCTGCCAAATTCTTAGTTACCTTTTGTACCTGACTGTGATATTCGCTGGTGTCTTTTGAGGCATCTGCCATGGCTGTAACTGCCTTCATAGCTGTACCATATGATTTATTCATTTCCTGTAAAGCTGAAGAAGCTGACTGAACGTTTTTAGCGTATTCGTTAGTCGCAACAGCCGCATTTGAAAGATTATTCATTTGAGAAGCTGATGTAGCTAAATTGGTTAATCCCTTACCCAAATTATCTAACAAATTTTGATCTACTTTAGCTGTCTTTAACATCTCATCAATCTTCAACAAAGGAGACTCTCCACCTGCTGCGGGACGATTACTTATTCTGGTTGCCGTAGGATTAACCGGACCTTCATAATCCTCAGCTAATTCCGGATAAACTTTTGACCAATCTGGTTCTGGATGCGGAGGTTCGAATGCACTCAAAAAGAAGATTCCAGCCTCCACGCTTAGGCCGATCATCAACATTGCGTTAGCTCCTTCCAAGTGTAGAATTTTAAAAAGTGCTCCAATAATTACAACCGCTGCACCAATTCCATATACTTTGGGCATTATGGTTGTGAAGAACAACGAAACAAATCCGCCTTTTTTCTTTGCCATGATTATTAAAATTTAAGTTTAGTCCGATTTTTATTATAAATATAGCCAGAGTTTTAATTATTCAACTTTAAATTCTGATCCCGAAGAACGCCCTAAGCTAGTCATTGCACAACGGAAACCAATATATGCTCTTGTTGAATCTTTATATTCGTACGTTCTGGTGCCCGTCTCTAGGTAATACGCTACATCTTTCCACGATCCTCCACGTACTACTTTTCTTGCATTATACTTTTCTTTTGAATTCCCTTCCTTATCATAAGCATTCTTATCTATGAACTGAGGGTTAAGGTCCCAAACCGTAGGAACTGAGGCTGGATTAAAATCATCCAAGCACCATTCGGAAGCATTCCCTGCCATATCCACTAAACCATAATCGTTCGGGAAATAAACCCCAACCGGTGAAGTATAGGCAAAGCCATCATCATAGAAATTACCACGGCCCGGTTTAAAGTTAGCTAACATACAACCTTTTGAGTTACGGATATATGGGTTACCCCAGGGATATTTTGCCATGTCTCTACCACCTCGCGCAGCATATTCCCACTCTGCTTCTGAAGGCAATCTAAATGAAGGCATAGGAGGCTTATCCCCATCATTTTTCCTCCACTGATTAAGAAATGCTGTTCTCCATTTCCCAAAGAAAACGGCTCCTTCCCAACTTACGCCTACTACAGGATATTCTTGATATCCCGGATGCTGCCAATAATAATTTACAAGTGGATCACCCATGTGATGCGAAAAGTCTTTCATCCAAACAGTGGTATCTGGATTATACTTTTTCATGAAATCTTCTTTCGATACTTGTGGGAAGTTAACTAACCCTTCGGCACCCTGCGACATATTGGGACCATTCGGATCCAAAAAATAGGTAGTAAACTGAAGATATTCATCATTAGTGATTTCTGTTTCATCCATAAAGAAACCGCCAATTGTAATCTGTTTATTGAAGTTTATCTGAGTGGATGCCGGGTCTTCATCAGCCTGTCCCATATGGAAAGTACCAGCAGGGATGGGAACCATTCCGTAAGGAATAATCACGCCCCAATCTGCCCTTCTTTCAATCTTGGACTGGCCTACCACATCGCCATTCGCCTCTCCGCCTCCTTTGCCACCTATACCTAGAAGGCCACAGCTTCCTAACATGGCGCTTAAAATTACTATAAGTCCGTATCGTACGGCTTTTGAAGAAAACTTTTCGTTCATACTTTTAATATTAGATCCAATCTTTCGGTTCGCTAAAGAAAACGATAGAGACCCGAAAGTTATTCTTTTCTGTCTTGTAATTAATTTAAGAAGTGCCAAATTCAATAAAATATTAAAGAAACCAAAACAATTTACCGATTTAGTGACGATATCTGGGTGTTCTTACCACCTTTTTTCCGCTAACTGGATTTACCGGTAATTGATAAGTCAGCAAAAACTCATGTGATGTGGGTTGTTTTGCAGCCTGATCTTTGATCACATAATCTAAACCGTAGCCCAATCTCAATGACTTATCTTTTAAAAGGCTATACCCTAACAATAAAATAGCCGCCTCAGATTGTCTAAAGGCTAAGCCTCCCCAAATCGTATCTTTAAAGTAGCCTATACCACCCAGATCAAAAGTGGTTTTTGTAAAGTCTGATTTTATTAAGGTTGAAAACTGGAAACGTAAATCAAAGCTTACCTCATAAAAGTATCCCCCTGTTACATAAACATGAGTTTGAAGTGCGTTGCGCTGACTAAGGCCAAAATCAAAGGTTGATTTTACGAGATGATTAAAGCTAACCCCTACATAATACTTTTCGCGTTGCAAAAATATCCCCATGGCCAAATCGGGACGAACCTGCGACTCCTTACCAGAAGTTTTAAGAACAGGATCGTTTTGATCAATTGGACGATAGAGTCCAAAATTCATGGTCTGAGAATACATTCCGACTTTCATTCCAAAGCTAAGCTTGCTATTCTTTATTGAAAGATGATAGGCATATGATGCCTGAGCTTCTAGATTATTTTGTGGGCCTAAACGGTCATTTATTATATAGGCACCAAAGCCGCTCTTAATTTTATAAATCGGTGTTGAGAAACTAACAATCTGTGTAGTAGGCGCACCACCCCCACCTATTGTTGGTTGATATCCAAGCCATTGACTCCGATGTATTGCTGTTAGTTTTGTAACGCCCTCAACACCTGAATATCCTGGATTATAATACAATGTATTAAACATGTATTGTGTAAACTGCGGGTCTTGCTGACCAAACAAATTAACTTGGATTGCTCCAACAATAAAAAAAAGTAAAAAAGTCTTTTTCACATTCTTTTGGTCATCTGGCCTTAAATATAAGGCAATTCAAATT
>CAYGGY010000018.1:0-11572 GCA_964349405.1 uncultured Ohtaekwangia sp.
GTATTATTCTCCAAAAAGCGGGAACATTATTCGATTTATGGGTGCTGGTAAAGATTCGAGTATATCGTGGAATTGAATTTAATTGGATCTGATTGAAATCATAATTTATATTTGGATAAAGCTTAAATTTGCATGTTGAAAATTTACCTATGAAAAATATTTTTAGATTGATCCTGTTGGTGTTATTAATTTCATCTTGTACAAGTGATCATGGCGAATGGAAAGTAAAAACCCAAAATGCTGATTTTTTACATCGCTCGATTAAGCAGATCACTGACGTAATTGTATATGATATTTTTTCACCTCCTGTAGCTGCTCGAATTTATGCCTATAGCAGTATTGCTGCCTATGAAATAGCCATCCATGAAGACGCTAAATATCGTAGTCTTGGCGGACAGCTTACAGGATTTGAAACGCCTCCTCAGCCTGAAAATGGGAAGGAATATTGCTATCCGCTAGCCGCTGTTCATGCTGCACTTAAGGTTGGCCGCACACTAGTTTTTTCGGAGGATAAGATGGATGTGTTTTATAACAACATCATACAGGAATTTAGAGATGCCGGTGTGCCGGATGACGTATTTGACAGATCAATTGAATACGGAACGCTGGTAGCGGACCATGTTATCGCCTGGTCATCAAAAGACAATTACAAACAGTCAAGATCCTTCCCTAAGTATTCCATTAAAGAAGATCCTGCGACCTGGAAACCAACGCCTCCCGCTTATATGGATGCGGTCGAACCACATTGGAATAAGATCCGTCCATTTGCTATAGATTCCGCCCAACAGTTTAAGCCAACTCCTCCAACACCATTTTCTATCGACAAAAACAGTCAGTTTTATAAGGAGGCAATTGAGGTACTGGAAATGGGCAATAATCTTACTGATGAGCAGCGACAAATAGCATTTTTTTGGGATTGTAATCCTTTTATGATGAATGTGAAGGGGCATGTGATGTTTGCAACTAAGAAAATTTCACCCGGTGGTCATTGGATGAATATCACTAATGTTGCTTGTCATAAAGTGAACGCAGACTTTGTAAAGAGTACAGAAGCCTATGCCCGTGTCTCCATAGCACTCATCGATGCTTTTATTTCATGTTGGGATGAAAAATACAGAAGCAATCTTATCAGACCTGAAACCTATATCAATCAATATATTGATGAAGATTGGGTGCCTGTTTTGCAAACCCCTCCATTTCCGGAATATACCAGTGGCCATAGTGTAATTTCAGCTGCATCGGCCATTACACTAACTGATCTACTTGGTGAAAATTTTGCCTTTACGGATTCAACAGAGGTTGAATTTGGTATGCCAGCAAGAAGTTTCACATCATTTATTCAAGCGTCCGAAGAGGCTGCAATCAGCCGCATGTATGGAGGCATTCATTATAGACCTGCTGTTGATGTTGGGATGAAAGAAGGACGGGATATTGGCTATTACATCCTTCAAAAAATAAAAACACGTAAGGAAGATTTGGCTGTTAACTAAATCCTGCCACTCAATCTAAAACCAATCAGGTCTATTATAACTGCTATTCCTTACTGAGCTGCAATCAATGCAACGAGTAGGGTAATCGAGTGAATTAAAACTGCCATCGAAAACACATGTTTCGACAGAAAGAGAAAATGGCAAATCTGTCGGTAACAAAAAGAATCGATTAAACTTTTGATTGCTCGCTTGAAAATACCCGAGGGTTTTCTCATTAGGATCTCCTTCACGAATAATATTTCCTATAATGGTAGCTGGTGGCGTGTCAAAAATTGTACCCACCTGATTAGCAACAATGTTGACTTTGCTCCAGTAATCATAAGCATCCTTCGTTATAGAAGATTGATATACTGTAAAGTAGTGTCTTTCCAGGAATGACCAATCGATCATGCGGTTTGCAACTAAAAGATTATTAATGGAGGTAGTAGAAACCTCTGACCCATCAAATAAAACAATTCGTTGCGGATCTGTATTTTGAGAGATAAAACAAGATGGAGGTATTACCCCAAAAGGGTCAGGAAAATCGGTGGGCGATAGAAGAAATGTTTCTTCGACTCCCCATTTTAAATAGATAGGTTCTTTGGATGGGGTAATAGTACTATTCGAAAATATTTCAATGTTATCTTGTTTCACTACCGAACCTTCACTATCGGTTAATTCCTTCCTTACTATTTTATAATTAACAGATTCTTGAATGGCTGGCTCAGGCATCTTTTCTGGTAACGATTTATAAGTTCCCCCATCGGGAAGGTTAATTTGAATATAATAAGTTCGTCCTTCTACTCCTGTCACATCTTTTAAATAATAGGTACCCTCATTGAAATAATCTTCTTCATATTCATGCACGCTTCCAACATCATCGTAAAGTTTAATTGTAGCACCACTGATAGGAAAAGGGAGACGTGCAATATTGGCTGTTCGACCTAATTGAATTATGTTCTGATCGCTTATGGTACTGATCTGTCCGTTGACCACGATGGTGCCACCCTTAATTTCAACAGGATAATCAATCGGTGTGAGGCAGCTTGATAATGCCAGGAAAATCAGAAACTGAAATGAATATTGCTTTAAAATTCCTGTTCTTCTCATCTTTTATCAATATGAATAATGACACAATTCATTTTCAAAATTTAAAATTATAGGTAAGTGAAGGCATGGCAGATCCCAGTACTGAAAGTTGATAGGTTTTTGGAATAAAGAAATTTGATGCTGTCCGCTGATAGAATACGGAATACGCATTATCACGTCCAAATAGATTGTAAATCGAAAACACGAGTGAATCTTCAATTTTACGTATTACGTTTCCAATGGTAAATGATAAATCGGCTCTTAAATAATTTGGTATCTGGTATTTGTTGCGTTCAGAATATACCGGTACTACGGTGCCACTTGAAATATAACTTGACTCTACCGCTGTAAATGGTCTGCCAGTATTATATGCCACGATCAAAGACAAAGCTCCGCCTTTTCTATAAATCCTATTCAATACCAGATTAAAAATGTGTGGTTTGTTATAATTGGACGGATACCAGGCACCTTCATTTATTGATTCTGATTCGAATGGAGAATCTACTTTTACTTCGGTTTGTGAATAGGTGTATGAAATCCAACCTGTCCAACGACCCTTAAGTCTCCTTAAAAATAATTCACCACCGTATGCCCTGCCTTGACCAGAAAGTAATTCTGTTTCAATATGTCTGTTCACATACAATTCAGGAAAGTTTTTATACTCAACGAGATTTTGCATCCACTTATAAAAACCCTCAACGGATGTTTCCCACTCATTTTCATTCAAGTTCCAGAAATAGCCGGCTGAAAAATTGTCTGCAATCTGAGGCGGTAAATATTCAGTACTTACCTGCCATATGTCCACCGGTGTAGCTGATGCACTATTGCTGATTTGATGAATGTATTGACGCATGCGTGTGTAACTTACTTTTATCGACTGATTTTTAAAGGTGTTTATGCGTACAGCCAATCGAGGTTCGAGGCCTCCAAACGTTTTTATTTTTTCAAAAGAACCATAGTAAACAGTGTCGGTCATGGTGGCAGTCGACTTTGGTTGGTTGTCTTTATAGTGAAATATGGTATCGGATCCAAGATGCATATATCCAGATAAGCGAAGTCCTGATGATATTGAAATTCGCTCACTTAATCGATACTCATCATTTATAAAAAGTGCTGCCTCCCATCCATTATCTTTGTTAATAGTTTTTGGAATGAAAGTGCTTCCTTTATAAGGTTCCTTTTGTTCATCCTTGGGTACAAACAACATTGATTCTGCACCTACCGTGATCGAATGGTGGTCGTTAGGAATATAATTTATATATGGCTTTATCTGTAAATAACTAAGTGCATTCTTTAATTGAGATGCGTTTTGTCCAACCGGATCTATCAGTGTCGTGTTAAATTGGCCGTATGAAATAGAGACCGATGGCGATGCTTTACGGTTAGCTAATCCTGTCCACTTAGCCTGGGTAAGTAAATTGTTCCAATTATACCCAAAGCGATCTGAAAACTGAAAACCATCATGACTTTGATATAGTGATGCTTCTACGTAGCTATTTTCAGATAAGCGATGTCCCAGCGAAATGAAAGCATCATTAAAGGAAGCGTTACTTTTATTTACGTTTGGATCTTGAACCTGTTTGAGCATCCAGTTTGGATATGCCATACGACCTGACAATAAGAGTGAGGTCTTCGACTTTTTAATGGGACCTTCAGCTGTAAATCGTGCTGAAATTGGACCAACACCACTTTGATATGACCACTTTTCAAAGTCACCCCTCCGTGTGTTTATTTCCAAAACAGAAGAAGCCCGTCCTCCTAAATGGGCAGGCACCGATCCTTTATATAAACTGAAATCGCGGATGATGTCCTGATTAAATGCGGACACGAAACCCAGTGCATGAGAAGTATTAAAAATAGGGGCATCGTTTAACAACATCAGGTTTTGATCGGGTCTTCCGCCCCTTACATTAAATCCTGATGAAGCTTCGCCAACTGAAGAAACGCCTGGCATTAATTGAAGACTTTTCACGATATCCACTTCACCTAATAAGGACGGTAGCATTTTGATTTCACCTACGCCCATCGTTGTCAATCCTGAAATTGCTTGTTTCACGTTACTATCAAGTGACCTTGCAGTGATTACTAACTCTTCCAGATTAATCACACCTTCCTCCAGTTCAACGTCAAATACACCGCTTGAAAACACTCTTATTCTGAAGTATCCCGGCAACATTCCGATGTGCCTGATCATAATCTTGTAATCACCAGGAGGCATTTCTAGAATATATTGACCTTTATTATCGGAGTAATCAAAATATTTAAATATGTCGGCTGATATTGATGCACCCACAATTGGGTCGGAAGTACTTTTATTTCGAATGGTTCCGGTAACTAATATATTATTAAGCTTATCGATTTTAGAAGTGTCATGGCCTATTGTTTGCCTGGGAATTGTTTGCCATTCGATTTGCGAGTAACCACCCATCGATATCAACAATGCAGAAGTCAGTACATTGAATTTTAGAAACCAGATCATGAAACAATTTATGCTAAAAGGATTCGTGTCACACTCAGAAAGATACCCTAAGTTCTAGTGATAGTGAAAGTATTTTAACATACACTTGGATTTTATTGATCAACAGACTCTGGGTACGATTGAAGGCCTTTGATTCCTCTTGGAACTTTGCTTTACTTTCCTCATCTTCCAAATTAAATCTTAGCAATAAATGTCTTTCAAGCCCAAACTCTCCTTCTGGCAGATTATCAATATGAATGTCGGATTCTTCGGCATTCAATATAGTTTTGGGCTACAACAAAGTGCTGTCAACCCTATTTATGATTTTTTAGGTGCCAGTCCGGATGAGATCCCTTTATTGAATTTAGCCGGCCCGGTAACAGGGTTGCTTATCCAACCTATTATTGGAGCGTTGAGTGACAAAACCTGGCACTCCAAATTTGGTAGGCGTAAACCCTATTTCTTTATAGGGGCCATCATCTGCAGCATATGCCTTTTCTTTTTTCCGCTCAGCAGTGCGTTGTGGATGGCTGCCGGATTGCTCTGGATTTTGGATGTTGGAAATAATACCGCGATGGAGCCGTATCGTGCTTTCATTGCGGATAAGTTGAATGATGATCAACGACCTACAGGTTTTCAAACACAAAGTTTTTTTACAGGCTTAGGGCAAACCTTAGCGAACGTATCTCTGTTTGTTTTCCCAATTATGATTATAGGTAAAACCGGAGCTATTCCCAATTGGGTTTTTGCTTCTTTCTTTTTAGGTTCGGTTTGTTCCATCGGAACAATCTGGTGGAGTATGAGAACCACACCGGAGATTAAACCTACCGAAGAAGAAATCAGGGCGATTAATAAAAGTAATGAAGGTCAGCCCCATCTGGTTGCCCAATTCTTTATTTCCATTCTCACTTCTGTAATAGCCTATTTTATGCTATTAATTTTATTGGTGCCTTCTATTTTTGATCGATCACTGATGCGCAAAGTAATGGATACAACAAAATCGCATCCGTTCACAAAAATTGTATTCGCCCAGAACATAGAGATTATCGAAGCCATTCTCGAAATGCCTAAAGTAATGTGGCAGTTGGCGTTAGTATATCTTTTTCAATGGTATGCATTGTTCTGCTATTGGCAGAATTCTTCTAAGAGTATTGCACTCTCTGTTTGGAATACCAGTCCTTCCGACAATCAGGAATTATATGAACAAGCAGTAAGCTGGGCTGGTCTTGTCAATGGATGGTATAATATTGTTACGTTTATTTCAGCTTTTGCATTGGTATGGTTTGTCAGAAAGTCAAGTCCCAAGATGGTGCATTTTACTTGTCTTGTATTAGCAGGTATTGGATTCATTGTATTTCCAATGATTGATAATAAGTATATGTTATTTCCGGCTATAACTGGTTTTGGAATTGGCTGGGCGAGTATGATGGGCATTCCGTACCTATTAGTCGTAGGCAACATTCCTAAAGAACGATATGGCGTTTACATGGGTATCATCAATATGATGATCGTTGTGCCTATGATCGTGCAGAGCCTTTCTTTTGGATATGTATTGAAAAACTTTTTAGGTAACAATCCTGGAAATGCAATTTTGTTTGCCGGTATCTTACTCTTGCTGGCAGCCGGTGCCACATTGTTCATCAAGTCTGAAAAGACTCATATCGAACCATCAATAAATGTAAGCGCTCATTAAATTATATTTTATGAATATCTACCTCGCAGAATTTCTTGGAACCATGTTGCTCATCTTACTAGGAGAAGGAGTGGTAGCTGGTGTCGTATTAAAAGGAACTAAATCCGAAAATGCAGGATGGTTAACCATTTGCATTGCTTGGGGTTTGGCAGTAACCTTCGGAATTTATGCTTCCGGAGAATATAGTGGTGCACATCTGAACCCAGCGATTACCATGGCTCTTGCAGTGACAGGCGCATTTGAATGGTCATTAGTAGCCGGTTATTGCGCTGCACAATTTGCTGGCGCGTTTACAGGTGCGGTGCTCGTATATTTTTTTTACCAACCATATTGGAAAAACACACCCGATGCGCCAACCAAGTTGGCAGTGTTTGCAACCGCGCCCGCCATGCGAAATACCTTTTCAAATTTCATGAGTGAAATGATTGCCACAGCTATTCTGGTCTTCGCAATTTTATTCATCGGTGTGAATGAATTTACACAAGGCCTTAAGCCGTTGGTTGTTGGTCTTCTCATCGTTTCCATTGGATTAAGTTTAGGAGGCACTACTGGGTTTGCTATTAATCCTGCACGCGATTTAGGTCCTCGCATTGCTCATGCCATTTTGCCTATCTCCGGCAAGGGCTCATCCGATTGGGGGTACGCATGGATCCCCGTGATAGGTCCTATGGTAGGCGGCATAGCAGGTGCTTTACTTTATACTTTTATTTTCTAACCCAATCCACCTTGAATCGTTATTGGTAACTTGAAAATGAAAACAACTGTCCACCTATGAGCCAACCAAAATATATTATCGCTCTTGATCAGGGAACCACCAGTTCCCGTGCTGTGCTCTTCAATGAGCAAGGAGAAATAAAAGGCATTGCACAACAAGAGTTTCGTCAGATTTTCCCTGCATCCGGCTGGGTGGAGCATGATCCTGAAGAAATCTGGAGTTCACAATCAGGTGTGCTTCATAAAGTGATAGCCGACAATCATATTGATGCAAAATCTATTATGGCGATTGGTATTACCAACCAACGGGAAACTACGGTGATCTGGGATAGAAAAACCGGTGCGCCAATATATAATGCCATCGTATGGCAAGACAAACGCACGGCAGATATTTGTGAAGAATTAAAAGCAAAGGGCCTTACGGACTATGTAAGAAAAAATACGGGACTTGTGATAGACTCTTATTTTTCAGGCACGAAAGTAAAATGGATATTAAATCATGTGACGGGAGCAAGACAACGTGCCGACCGAGGTGAACTTGCATTCGGCACGATTGACACGTGGCTCATTTGGAAGCTTACAAATGGGAAATCGCATGTAACGGATTACTCTAACGCATCACGTACGTTGTTATACAATATTCGTGATTTGAAGTGGGATGATACCTTGTTGAAGGAATTACAAGTACCTGACTCCCTGCTGCCAGAAGTAAAACCATCCGCTTCGAATTTTGGTGTTTGGAATTATAATGGAACTGCTATTACGATTGCTGGTGTAGCCGGTGATCAACAAGCTGCACTTTTTGGTCAGGCTTGTTTTGAACCTGGCATGGCGAAGAACACATACGGAACTGGATGCTTTATGCTGATGAACACGGGTTCGACCATTCAACAATCAAAGAATGGATTAATCACGACCATTGCCTGGGGGCTGGATGGAAAGGTGGAGTATGCTTTGGAAGGCAGTGTATTTATTGCAGGAGCAGCGGTGCAATGGCTGCGTGATAGTTTGCACATCATCGACCAATCGAAAGACTCCGAATATTTTGCTGCAAAAGCGCTTGGCTCAAATGAAGTTTATGTGGTGCCGGCCTTTGCGGGATTAGGTGCACCGTATTGGGATATGTATGCGCGTGGTGCCATTTTTGGATTGACCCGCGATACGGGAAAAGATCATATCATCAAAGCTACACTGGAGTCCTTAGCATTTCAAACCAAGGATATACTTAATGCCATGCAGGAAGATGCCGGAATTAAACTAGCCAGTTTAAAAGTAGATGGTGGTGCCTGTGCAAATAATATTCTCATGCAGTTTCAGGCCGATATTTTAGGGACAGAAGTAGAGCGTCCCGAAGTTATTGAGTCTACCGCGTTAGGTGCCGCCTATCTGGCAGGTATCCAAATCGGGTTATGGAAAAAGGAAGACATTATACACAACAGGCGTATTCAAAAACGATTCACGGCTGCCATGGATGAAACAACTCGAAGTAAATTATATAAAGGATGGCAGAAGGCTGTTGAACGTACGATGGGATGGATTGAGAATTAAGAAATTTAACATAGCAAGTAGATGATATTCATCGTTAGGTAAATAATACATGAACCCCGAAAAACTTGAATCGAGATAAAACAATACAACAACTGGAAGGTGACACCTTTGATCTGTTGATCATTGGAGGAGGGATAACCGGTGCGGGCATCGCGTTGGATGCCGCTTCACGTGGATTGAAAACGGCATTGGTTGAAAAAAATGATTTTGCATTTGGCACCAGCAGTCGGTCAACTAAACTGATACATGGTGGCCTTCGCTATTTAAAGCAACTCGAGTTTGGATTAGTGAGGGAAGTTGGTAGTGAACGTGCGGTAGTTCATAAACTGGCACCACAATTAGTGGTACCAGAAAAAATGTTGCTGCCATTATATGAGAAGCGAGGATTTGGCAGTGTACTTACTTCTTTTGGATTAAAGTTATATGATTTTCTCGCAGGAGTAAAACCTGAAGATCAGCGAAGAATGCTCACGCGAAATCAAACGCTGAAGCAAGAACCTCTTCTCAATCCACAGGATGTAAAGGGAGGCGCCATCTATGCCGAATATCGCACGGATGATGCACGGCTTACTATCGAAATTATGAAGACCGCTGTGAAGCAAGGGGCTTGTGTTGTGAACTATTGTGAAGCACTTGATTTTATTTATCTCGATGGAATTATAAATGGGGTAAAAGTAATTGACCATACAAACGGTAATCAACTTTCCATTAAAGCAAAGGTAGTGGTGAATGCAGCTGGCCCGTGGGTTGATACGTTGCGTGATATAAATAAATCAAAGCAAGGGAAACGACTTCACCTCACCAAAGGTGTTCATCTGGTCGTGCCGCATGAAAAATTTCCTGTAAGGCAAGCCATCTATTTTGATGTGGAAGATGGGCGAATGATTTTCGCAATTCCACGAGGTCGCACAACCTACATTGGTACAACGGATACGAATTACACAGGAAGCATCGAAGACGTACTTACCTCAAAGGAAGATGCAGAATATTTAATCAACGCGGTAACCCGAACATTTCCTAAGGTGAATCTTTCGCTTTCCGACATTGAATCAAGTTGGGCAGGCTTGCGGCCATTAATTCATGAAGATGGAAAGTCAGCCTCGGAGTTATCGCGGAAGGATGAAATATTTGAATCGCCCAGCGGACTGATTTCTATTGCAGGAGGAAAGCTAACGGGTTATCGAAAGATGGCAGAACGGATTGTGGACCGGGTGATGAAAAAATATTTTGAAAACAAATTTACTTCCTGCCTGACGGATAAAATTGTTTTTACCGGATCAGCTTTCAAAAACTATCAGGAAGTAAAGGAATACATAGCAGCCGTTGCATTTCAGCTACGGATGTATGGTATGGAGGAACGAGCTACCAACCTGGTGCACAACTATGGGAAGCAGACAAGTGAAATACTTTCTTTACTGGAAACAATGGATAACAATACTGATATAAGCGCACTAACGTTTGCTGAACTGCAGTTTTGTCTTGATCATGAAATGGTGATTAAACCTGCTGATTTTTTAGTGAGACGTACCGGGTTACTATACTTTAATCGGCCGCTGCTTGATAAAATATTGATTCCGGTTTTATTGAATTTTAAACATCGTTTTAACTGGACTGCTCAACGATACGAAATGGAAAAAGCAGAGATGGAAGATTTGATTGAGAAGACGAATGGTTTTTAAATAATATGAAATATTTTCTTTTTCTGATAGGTGTGATCGTACTTGTTGTTGCAGAGATTGCTCGGATATATTTCATCACCCCATTTCCTGGCAGTCAGGAGGATAATATGATTGGCCTCGCTTATTTCCTGCATAATAATATTAATGTATTTCGTATTGCAGGAATACTGCTAGTGGCCTATCCAGCCTATCAGATCATACGATTTAGTAAAGCTGAATGGCGATGGACTGCTGTTGCATTGCTGTTTTTTTGGCTCTTTGTTTTCTATAATTCTAACTATCGCTTGCAGGCGGATAGAATGTTTTATCAACCGGAGAATAAAATTCTGGTACAACATTCCAGTAATAAAGTATCGGATCATTCATTGGTGTTGGGTGTGTCTGTCAATCATCAGGCGAAAGCCTATCCGATTGAAATCATAGGCTATCATCATCAGGTGCGCGATACCGTAGGTGGTGAACCTATCATGGTTACGTATTGTACGGTATGTCGTACGGGGCGTGTGTATAGCCCTATGGTTGATGGTGAACCTGAAGATTTTCGATTAGTAGGCATGGATCACTACAAT
The DNA here is from genome assembly GCA_964349405.1 of uncultured Ohtaekwangia sp. Taxonomy (GTDB): domain Bacteria; phylum Bacteroidota; class Bacteroidia; order Cytophagales; family Cyclobacteriaceae; genus ELB16-189. Next base: position 11,220 of record CAYGGY010000018.1, read on the forward strand.
GCCATGTTTGAAGACAGTCGCACAAAAAGTTGGTGGCGCCAAGCGAATGGTGAGGCCATCACAGGAAGGTTGAAAGGAAAACAGTTAAAGGAAATACCTTCCGAGCAGATGACGTTGCAGGCATGGTTAACGCAACATCCTGATTCGTACATTCTACAACCTGATAGTTTATTTAAGGATCAATACAAAGGATTGGAAATGTATGACGAAGGAAAATCGGAAAGCAAATTGGAAAGAAGGGATTCACTTTCGTGGAAGGATAAGTCGTGGGTGGTAGGTGTGTCATTAGGCTTGTTTGCAAAAGCGTATGATTGGAATGATCTCGTAAACAATCGGGTGATCAACGATGATAT
>CAYGGY010000018.1:11672-93903 GCA_964349405.1 uncultured Ohtaekwangia sp.
GATTACTATTCCATACAGCCTGAGTTTGGTACCATGGAGGATTTTGAAGTACTACTCAACGGTTTGCATCAGCGAAAGATAAAACTAATCATGGACCTCGTGCTCAATCATTCTTCCGATGAACATCCGTGGTTTAAGGAATCACGAAAATCAAAAGATAATCCTTATCGTAATTATTATTTCTGGAAGCAAGGAAAAAATGGTGAGCCGCCAAACAATTGGCCTTCTTTCTTTGGTGGCAGCGCCTGGCAATTGGATGATGCAACCGGTGAATATTATCTCCATCTTTTTTCGCACAAGCAGCCTGATTTGAATTGGGAAAACCCTGCATTACGTGAGGAATTAAATAGGATTATGAAATTTTGGTTAACCAAAGGTGTGGATGGCCTACGACTTGACGTAATATCAGCAATTTCAAAACGTACTGATTTTCCTGATACGGATACATCGGATTTCAACGAAACAATTCGTACGTATTATGCCAATGGCCCACGGTTACAGGATTTTATCAAAGAGGCAAAAGAAAAAGTATGGAATCATTATGAGGTAATGACAGTAGGTGAAGGACCTGGCATCACTCCACAAAATGCAAAGGACTACCTCGATGACGATCATGGACTCAATATGATCTTTCATTTTGGCCATATGTTTATGGATCAGGGTGAAGGTGGAAGATTTGATCCGGTTCCGTGGAAGATGAAAGAGTTCAAGCATATGTTTAAAACGTGGGATGATGCCTTTAAACAAAAAGGTTGGGGTAGTGTGTTTCTGGGTAACCACGATTTTGCACGCATGGTTTCGCGCTGGGGGAATGATCAGGAATTTTGGGAGAAGTCATCGAAGTTACTTTGCACTTTACTGCTTACCATGCGTGGTACTACCTTTATTTTTCAAGGTGATGAAATAGGGATGACCAATACGCATCTGTCTTCCGTGGAGGAATCACGAGATATCGAAACACTGAACGGATGGAGGGAGGCAGAAAAGAAAGGTATTAATGAAGAAACCTTTTTGAAGGCGGCCAACTATGCTGGGCGAGATAATGCGCGTACACCCATGCAGTGGAATGGTGATTTGAAGGCAGGATTCACGAAAGGAGAACCATGGATGAGCGTGAATAAGAATACGCCTCGTATTAATGTTGCAGCTCAGCAGAACATTCAGAATTCCATATTAAATTATTTTAGGGAGATGACTGCCTTCCGAAAAGCTAACCTGGTTCTTACCTACGGGAGTTATCAACCGGTTGAAGAAACCCCCGATTCATTATTCCTTTATTTTCGCGAAAGCGGCAAAGAAAAAATGCTGATTGTGCTTAATTTTTCTGATCAGGTTACTAACTTACCCGACCATGTAGTTCCTATGATCTCAGAAAGCTTAATAGGTAATTACCCGGATTCCGGAAACGTGAACAAGGTGCGTGCCTGGGAAGCAATAGTATATCGTTGTTTACATTAATACTGGATTGATTTTTATGAACGATCAACTATGGGGAATTGATTTAGGGGGAACTAAAATAGAAGGGGCAGTACTTCAATCAGCGGCTGCACCTGATGTATTGTTTCGCGATCGTATCCCAACAGAAGGATATAGAGGTTATGAACACATTCTTGTTCAGATAAAATCAGTAGTGGATAAAATGGAGAAGGCGCTGGGCTATCGTCCGCAAAAGTTGGGCATCGCCACACCCGGCACACTCGATCCAGGATTGGGTTTAATGAAAAACAGTAACTCCACTAGTCTTAATGGCAAGCCACTAAAGGCAGATTTGGAAAGAATTTTGGGAATGGAAGTACGCATGGCCAACGATGCTAATTGTTTTGCTTTAGCGGAAGCCAATATGGGTATTGCGAAAGAAAAATACCCCAATGCCAACGTGGTGTTTGGTGTGATCATAGGAACGGGTGTAGGTGGAGGTGTGGTAGTGGATGGAAAAGTAATCAACGGCTTGCAGGGGATAGGTGGTGAGTGGGGGCATAATTTTTTAGATGAATCTGGTGGCCTTTGTTATTGTGGTAAGAGTGGGTGTGTAGAAAAAGTATTGGCAGGCCCTGCCCTCGAAAAATATTACACATCCTTAAGTGGACAAAATAAAACGATGAGAGAAGTGTATGATCTTTATAAGGCAGACACGGACCCGTATGCAAAACAAACCATCGAAAGATTAGTCCATTTCTTTGGCCTTGGATTGAGCGTGGTGGTAAATATTTTAGACCCCGATGTGATTGTGATTGGTGGTGGTGTGGGCAACATCGATGTCATCTATTCCGAAGGTAGATCTTCTTTACGAAAATATATTTTTAACAATCGACTCGATACACCTATACTGAAACCTAAACTTGGTGACAGTGCCGGAGTATTTGGTGCCGCCTTTTTAGTAGCATAACTATGAAAAAAATAGCTGTAGTCGGACCCATTCCACGTGATCACATTGTCACGCATCAAGGTGATCTCATTCAGAAATGGGGTTGTGTCACTCATCCTGTTATTGCCTTATCGGTATTGGCTGGTGACAATCTTGAAATCGTTCCGGTGTCGCATGTGCGCACGGTTGATAAGGATAATGTGGCGGAAGTGTTTAAGGGATACAAGGGAGTAGATCTAACGCATGTTACCTCTGCTTATGATCAGGGAGATATTATCAGTCTCAGGTTTGTCGATCAGAATAACCGCATCGAGCGTCAGACAGGCTTTATGGATCCGATCCTTCCGGCTGATATGACCAACCTGCTGGATTGTGATGTGTTCGTATTTATTCCAATCAGTGATTATGAAGTTTCTCTTGATACCCTAAAATATCTGAAATCCAAAAGCAAGGGCACCATCATATTTGATGCTCATGGTCCCACCACGGCTTGTTTGGTAAATGGCGAACGTCAGCGCAAGTTTTGGGTTGACCGTGATCAGTGGTTGCCATTTATAGATGTATTGAAGATGAACCTCGAAGAAGCACATGCTTCCTGGTTTAAAAAGGAATATGAAAGCAAGGATTTCTCTGAACTGGAATTGGATCGAAATGAAATAAGAAAGTTTGCAGAACACTGCCTTGCATTAGGAGTAAAGTGTGTGTATGTCACACTTGATTCACGTGGGTGTCTTACCTATTATAAAAAACGAGGCGGTGTTATTGTAGAAGAATTGGTGCCTTCTATAAAAGTAGACAAAGTGATTGATACGACCGGATGTGGTGATTCATTTGCTGGTGGACTTTCATTTGGATTGGTAAATAATGCCAAAGATTATGTAGGAGCAGCTCATTATGGAAATGCTTTTGGTGCACTCCGTACCCAGGGAAAAACTTTCGATGTATTTAAATCATTAGAAGAAACTAATAAGATTATTGCCAATGGTCATGTGTAATGTAGTTTTGTATTCATTTAAATTGTTTTTATACGCATGACAAAAGCCTGCATTTTCGATCTTGATGGAGTAATCATTGATACAGCCCATTATCACTATATCGCGTGGAAGCGCCTGGCAAGTGAATTTAACATTAATCTCACCATCGAACATAATGAATTACTTAAAGGAGTGAGTCGCATTCGCTCGTTAGAGATAATTCTCGGGTTAGGGAATATTCAACTTTCGGATGAAGAGAAAGAGCAATATGCCAACAAAAAAAATTCTTGGTTTGTTGAATACATTGAATCCATACGTCCAGAGGAGATTTTTCCTGGTGTGAAGGAACTCATTCAGGCAATGCGAAAACAGGGGATTAAAATCGCACTGGCATCAAGTAGTAAAAATGCACCACGCGTGATTGAACTTTTAAAAATTAGTGAACTGTTTGACACGATGGTTGATGGTACGATGATCACGCACACAAAGCCACATCCGGAAATATTTTTATTAGCTGCTTCACGTTTGGGTGTGTTACCTTCCGAATGTGTTGTATTTGAAGATGCTGAAGCAGGCGTGGAGGCAGCACTGGCCGCAGGTATGAAATGCGTAGGGGTGGGCTCACCCGAGCAATTAGGGAAAGCCAATAAGGTCATTACCAAGACGGGTGATTTTGTTTTGTCTGAGTTGAATAATTTGTAGGATACAGACCGATTAGGTAGGTCAGAGACATGAGAAAATAAATTTGAAATTTGAATAATGTGTTATGAAGCAATATCTCAAACAAGATGAATGGAAAATCATCGAAGAAGGATTAAACCCACATTTCAATAAAATCTCTGAAAGTGTATTCAGCCTGGGGAATGGTCGTATGGGGCAACGAGCCACATTCGAAGAGGATTATTCTGGTGAAACTCATCAGGGTAGCTATGTGGCTGGTGTTTATTACCCAGACAAAACCAGGGTAGGGTGGTGGAAGAATGGCTACCCAGAGTATTTTGCCAAGGTGTTGAATGCACCCAGCTGGATCGACATAAAAATAAAAATTGATGGGCAATCGCTTGATCTTGCCCAATGCCAGGTAGAAAGCTTTGTGCGTATACTCGATATGAAAACCGGCTTACTTCATCGCACCTTTACGGCTACCTTGCCTGATGGTAAAAAGGTTGCCGTGGACGCGAAGCGTTTTTGCTCGATGGCAGATGGGGAAATCGGTGCAATCCGTTATCAAATCACAGCGCTTAATTTTTCTGGAGATATCCTTGTCACGTTGTCTGTGGATGCTGATGTAGTGAACAAAGATTCCAACTATGACGAAAAATTCTGGGATGAAGTCTTTAAGGAAGCTCAGCTCGGCTCTGCCATCGTAACAGCACAAACGCGCAAAACATTTTTCCATGTCACTACGGCCATGGAGTATAAAATAGAATCTAATGGCAAGCGGATAGTTGGAAAAGTGAGGGAGAATAAACGCGAAAAATATGCTGACAATGAAGTGCAGACTGAATTGAAGCAGGACACACCCCTCGTGATTTATAAATATGCAGCCGTGTTGTCGTCAGAGAATCATGTGAAGGAAAAAATGGTGGAGCATGCCAAAGCAAAATTAGCTGAAGCAGCTTCTGAAGGCTTTGACGTGTTGTTTGAAAAGCATGCAAAAGTATGGGCTCACAAGTGGGAGGAGTGCGACATCACCATCGATGGCGATATAGCCGCACAGCAAGGGATTCGTTTTAACATCTTTCAATTAACACAAACCTACACGGGCGATGATGAGCGTTTAAACATTGGCCCCAAAGGATTTACAGGGGAAAAGTATGGAGGAAGTACCTATTGGGATACGGAAGCGTATTGTTTGCCTTTCTTCCTGAGCACGGCAGAACCAAAAGTTCCTCGCAACCTATTAGTATATCGGTATAAGCATTTGCAGAAAGCCATTGAGAATGGGATGAAACTGGGCTTTAAAAATGGTGCCGCTTTTTACCCGTTCGTTACAATGAATGGTGAAGAATGCCACAACGAATGGGAAATCACCTTCGAAGAAATTCACCGCACCAGTGCCATGGCCTATGCGATGCGTGATTACGTTGAATATACAGGCGATCAGGATTACTTTACAGAATATGGATTGGAAGTGCTCATCGGCATTGCACGTTTCTGGGCACAACGGGTCAACTGGTCCACCGATAAAAATAAGTATGTAATCTTAGGGGTGACGGGTCCCAACGAATACGAGAACAATGTTAACAACAACTGGTATACCAATTACCTGGGTGCATGGACGCTTCGTTTTGCACAACACGCAATCAACTATGTAAAAGGTAATGACGCAAAGCGTTATGAGGAGATTGTAGCGAAAACTAACTTCAACGAGAAAGCAGAAACAGAAATGTGGAAGCACATCTCTGATAATATGTACTATCCTTATGATCCTAAACGTAAAGTGATTTTACAGCAGGACGGTTTTCTGGATAAAGAACTTATGCGAGCGAATGATTTACGGCCGGAAGATCGGCCATTGAATCAGAAGTGGAGTTGGGACCGCATTCTTCGTTCATGCTTTATCAAACAAGCCGATGTGTTGCAAGGCATTTTCCTATTCGAAGATGACTTTGATCTGGACACCATGCGTAGAAACTTTGACTTTTATGAACCGATTACAGTGCATGAGTCATCGCTCTCACCTTGTGTGCATGTGATACTCGCCAGTAAGCTGGGATACAAAGAACAAGCCTATCAGTTTTATTTGCGTACCGCGCGATTGGACCTTGATGATTATAACAATGATACGGAAGAAGGATGTCACATCACCTCGATGGCAGGCACATGGATGAGTGTGGTGAAAGGTTTTGGAGGCATGCGTATCCATGATGGTAAATTGCACTTCACACCCTTCATTCCGGATCAATGGAAATCATATTCATTTCGGATTGAGTTTCGCGGTCGAGTGTTAAAAGTGAAGGTATCCAATGAAAAAACTGAAACCATACTGGAGCACGGAGAACCACTGGAAGTAATGATGCACGGCAAGCCGGTGTTGTTGAAGTAGCAGGTTATTGAAGTTTATACTGGAAGATCGCCTCGCTATTGTGGGGCGATTTTTTAATGTTCAATAGGAGCGCTGGTCATTATTTTGGACTGTATCATTAACTAAAGATGAAAATGGTTTTCAAGAGCAAAATTTGAACACTTTGAAATTGTATAATCCATAACTGTTAACGCCTATCCATGGCCGTAAGTAACTTTGAAAGAATGATTCAGTTGGCGGATGAAATATTTGACACCAAGAATGATCCGAATCAACTAGATATTAATGAGGATGTGCTTGATCATTTGCGTAAGATTCATCCGGCTACTGTATCCGAGTATGACGATGGCAATGGTCCGGTAGCATGGATTTTACTCATACCTACCACATGCGAATTAATGTATCAATTTATTGAAGGAATAATTTCAGAAAAGAAGTTATATGAATTAACTCCATTGAATACAAAATACGAAGCATTGTATTTGTGTTCTGCCATGGTGTTGGAAGAATACCGGAGAAAAGGAATTGCGAAGCGCCTCACGTTAACTGCTGTAGAGGCGATACGTAAAAATCATCCGATCAAATCCCTTTTTATCTGGAATTTTAGTAAAGAAGGACTTTTGGGTGCCGAGGCATTGGCACGATTAACATCTTTGCCGTTGCATAGAAGATTTGATGAGTAAGTAAAAACTTCTTTTTAAATAAAATGTGAAATTCATGTTAACATTTTTATTTTATATGCCTTAGAAAGAATCAAATATTATTTTATCGACCTTATATAAACTTAGTGCTTGATAGAAATTGTTTAAGGTTAAATGTGGATACAATCTGTTGATACGGTTAGCGAGTTTGAATTTTATAGACATCAAACATTTCAGTAAATCACAATTAACCCGTACTATTGCACCCTTTTTTCATCCATCTCATGATTTCATGTGGAGTTGATTTTGGTACATCCAATTCAAGTGTAGCTATTTCGAAAGCAGGCTCTGTAAGCCTGGTGCCTGTGGAAGGGCATGAGCCGACTATTCCTAGTGCACTTTTCTTTCAACGAAAAGTAAGTACACCTTTTTTCGGACGGCAGGCAGTCGATCTATTTTTTGAACGAAAGGAAGGTCGCTTCATGAGAAGTCTTAAACGTGTGCTGGGTACATCGCTAATGGATCACGGAACGTCTGTTAATGGCAAACCCATGAAGTTTGATGGCATCATTACCTCTTTCCTAAAAAACCTGAAAGACAAAGCTGATGTATTTGCGGATGAAGAATTGCAACATGTGGTGATGGGTAGGCCCGTGCACTTCATCGATCATGATATACACGGGGATCATCGCGCGCAGCAACAGTTAAAAAACATCGCGCTTCACGTTGGGTTTAAACATGTGGAGTTTCAGTATGAACCCATTGCTGCAGCCTTTGCTCACGAAGTACATGTGAAAGAAGAGAAGCTGGCGCTCGTGGCTGACCTCGGTGGTGGTACGTCTGATTTCACGGTTATTCGTTTATCCGAGCAATATATTCATAAGGCTGACCGCACTTCGGATATTTTGGCAAACACCGGTGTGCGTGTCGGTGGCAATGATTTTGATAAAGATTTAAGTCTGGCTGCTGTGATGCCTGAAATTGGTTATAAGACTACCTATGGCGACAAGCACCTCGAAGTACCAATCAAGCCTTATCATGATCTGGCCGAATGGAGTAAAGTGAATTCTCTTTATACGGTTAAATTACGATCACAAATACAACAGATACTTTATGATGCAGATGAAAAGCGTAAGTTTCAGCGTCTGCTAAAGGTATTGGAGCAAGAGACTGGTCATGCGCTATTGGCTATTACTGAGGAGACCAAGATCGCACTCACCTCGATCCATGAATATAGGGCGGCATTAAATTTTATAGAAGAAGGTTTACAGGTTGCTATTCAACGTGGTCTTTTTGAAGAGGCCATACAGGAACATGTTCATGAAATTATCGGTTCGGCAAAGCAGTGTATGCGCCTGGCACAAATTCAAGCAAGCGATATTGATCTGGTCATACTTACCGGAGGATCTACGGAAGTGCCGTTAGTACAAGCTGAGTTTAAAAAACTTTTTCCAACAGCGGCTGTGGCCGATGAGAACAAACTAAGTAGTGTAGGGTTAGGGCTGGCCTATGATAGTCAGTATAAATTTGCTGGAAGGGTTAAATATTAACGTGCTTTTAAAACATTTCTTGGACCAACCTTAGTTGATATAGGCAACAAAAAGTTATTGCAGGTATCCTTAGCGGCAACGTGAAGCCGGAAATTCTTAATAAAGATTGTAGGGGCGGGATCAGCCAGAGAAGGCACAGTGCGCCTTTCAGTAAAATAGCATGTAAATAAACATGTCTAATAGTCAGAAAAAAAATAATTTGATCCATATTTATACAAAAGACTAATTTATGAACAAAATATATTATCCGTTAGTATTTGTCTTGGTCATCATCACATTAGGATGCACGCAACAATCTGAAAAGCAATTAGCAAAAGAGCTTCCACACATTGCTATTGCCGGATTAGCCATCGAGTCAAGTACCTTCTCTCCGGCACAAACAACAGAAGAAGCTTTTCATGCAAAAACGGGTGATGATATTTTTAATACCTATCCATTTTTGTCTCCTGATTCACTCAATCGCAGGCGTGCAAATTGGATCCCAACATTGCGTGGTGCAGCGCTTCCCGGAGGTATCGTTACTCGTGAAGCGTACGAATCATTGGTTACGAAAACATTGGATCTACTCAAGAAAAATGGCCCGTATGATGGTCTCTTTTTTGATATTCATGGTGCCATGAGTGTGGTAGGTCTGGATGATCCGGAAGGTGATTTTATTGTTAGGATTCGTGAAGTGGTAGGTAAGGAAACGATTATTTCAACCTCCATGGATTTACATGGAAATGTGTCGTGGCGTTTGGCACAAAACTCTGACTTGATTACCTGCTATCGCATGGCTCCACATGAAGATGCGATGCAATCAAAAAAACGGGCGGTGGATAATTTGTTATCTCGTATAGAAAGTGGAAAGGGCAAGCCTGCTTATAAGGCGTGGATTCCAGTGCCCATCTTGTTACCAGGCGAAAAGACCAGTACACGTGTTGAACCAGGTAAGAGTTTATATGCACAAGTACCACCGGCTGCTGGCCAGGAAGGGATTGTCGATGCCGCAATCTGGATTGGATATGCGTGGGCGGATGAACCACGCAATCATGCCGTAGTGATGGTGACAGGCGATGATAAAGAAAAAGTAACAAGTACAGCCGAAGCACTGGCAAATAGTTTTTGGAAGGTGAGATCACAATTTGAATTTATCGCGCCCACGGCTACCCTTAAAGCGAGCCTTGACATGGCCATTGCCAGTGACAAGCATCCTTTTTTTATCAGCGACATGGGTGACAATCCAACGGCTGGTGGAGCAGGTGATGTAACGTGGACGTTGAAGGAGATCCTTGCACGTCCTGAATTTAAGTCATCAAAAGGGCCTTCCCTTATTTATGCTTCTATACCAGGCCCTGAGCTTGTGACAAAAGCGATCGAAGCAGGAGTAGGTGGTAAAGTAGATGAATATGCAGGAGCTGCGATTGACGCTCGTTATGCTCCCCCTATACGATTAAAAGGAACGGTGGAAGCAATTGTGCAGGGAGATATACACGCGGAAACAGAAGTGGTTGTGAAGGTTGGTAGTGTACATGTTATTGTAACCAAGAAACGCAAGCCCTATCATTTGGAAATTGATTTTACCCGATTAGGTCTTGATGCTCGCAAGACGGATATTGTTGTTGTGAAAATCGGTTATTTAGTGCCAGAACTTTATGACATGCGTGCAGATTGGGTCATGGCGTTAACACCCGGTGGGGTAGATCAGGATCTGGAAAGATTGGATTTCAAAAGGATCAACCGGCCGATGTTCCCTTTCGATAAGGACATGAAGGAGCCTGATCTAAAAGCCAGGTGGGTACCATCATCCGATGATCTATAACACGGTGATGTTGGGAAAGATTTTATTTCCGTTAAAATCCTTTTTGAGAATCAGCAATTTGTTTTGGAGTGTAACGAAGTGGAAATTCAATCAATAAAATTATAAATTAGATTGTTTGATTTATTCTGTTGGGTAGACTAGTAAATGGACTGTTTAAGATGTCTTTATGAATAATTGGATATTTAAGGTAAAGAATTTAGGAGATCCCTTCTTTAGTTAGTAAGAATAACTCGTTAGTATTCAGTGTTTTTAAAGGCTACTTTACTGTTATGGACAATATAATTTAGTCTGATACCTTTATTACTGCTCATCCGCAAAGCTTATTAGTTGTTAGTCAGTATTTGGACCGAATCTATTACTGCGAAGCGGTAAATGACCCGAATCATAAATTACTGGCTTATTTTGAAAGAGAACTACTTCCTCCTTTGACCAAATCAAAATAGTAACGGAATTAGATTACGCTTGACATGGAAAACAAAGTAATTCTTCCTTTGAGGGATTCTCTTTGTGCAATTATCAGTTCCATCGTATCAATCATTATTGAAATAATAAATTGATTGGCGCATTGCATCAATTTATAAGATTGTTAAAATAAAAAGAGTCATGCCGAAAGCATGACTCTTTTTTAAAATTTATTTGAACTAGTTATTTTTATTTCACCTCAATAGTCGGTTCTGTATGTACAGTTGCAACCACTTCTATTTTCTCTTTAGTAACTTCCTTTGAAGTAGCATTATCGCCTTTTGGAGCAAGCAATGGAGCAATTACTAATGCCACAACAGACATTAATTTCAATAGGATATTCAATGATGGGCCTGAAGTATCTTTAAATGGATCGCCTACAGTGTCACCTACAACAGCGGCTTTGTGTGGTTCAGATTTCTTATAGTACATCTGACCATTTATATCAACGCCTTCTTCAAAACTCTTCTTGGCATTGTCCCATGCACCACCCGCATTGGATTGGAAAATGGCCATCAACACACCTGTAACAGTAACACCTGCAAGTAGACCTCCGAGTGCTTCAACACCCAAACCAGGCATGAAGGCAACGACAACAGGAACGACTACGGCCATCACTCCAGGTAGCACCATTTCTCTAAGTGCTGCCTTAGTAGATATTTCAACACACTTACCGTATTCAGCTACGCCATCAGCAGCATTGAAAGTTTTTTGTTCTTCAGCTGACCACTCGGAAACAGGAGTATCACCATTTTTCTTCATTAATGCCAACGCTGCTTTTAGAGGAGGTATGTCATTGAATTGCCTTCTCACTTCTTCAATCATGGCCATAGCGGCACGACCCACAGCACCCATCGCAAGTGCTGAAAACACGAAGGGAAGCATACCACCAATAAATAGACCAGCCATTACGTTTGCTTTCGAAACATCAATGGTGCTGATCTTGGCAGTTGTCATAAATGCTCCAAACAGAGCGAGTGCCGTAAGTGCTGCAGAGGCAATGGCAAAACCTTTTCCAATAGCAGCAGTTGTATTACCTACAGCATCCAATTTATCAGTGCGTTGACGAACTTCTTTAGGAAGATCAGACATCTCAGCAATACCACCGGCATTATCGGAGATAGGTCCATAGGCGTCAACTGCTAGCTGAATACCAAGATTTGAAAGCATACCTACCGCGGCAATTGCTATACCATAAAGACCTCCAAAATGGAAAGCACCAATGATAGAACCTGCAATGATCAGAATAGGCCACATGGTTGACATCATTCCTACTCCAAGTCCAGCAATAATATTGGTAGCAGCACCTGTTGAAGACTGTCTAACAATAGAAAGTACAGGCTTCTTGCCCATGGCAGTATAATATTCAGTGATTAAGCCAATGGCTACACCGGCAACCAAACCAATAACGGTAGCAAGGAAAATGCCCGTAGAGGTATAGTGATTACCTTTTTCTGGATCAGCCCAAGCATAGAGAGGATCTTGAAACCACCATTCTGCAGGTAACATCCACTTGATGATAAACCATGAAGCAACGATCATAATAACTGATGAAACAATTTCACCCATGTTCAATGCTGTTTGTGGATTTCCGCCTTCTTTAACTTTTACAAAGAAAGTGCCGAGGAAAGACATCACGATACCAACACTGGCAAGTACTAAAGGAAGCAGAACGGCTGATAGGCCGTCAAAGTTGTCGATAAAACCTGGTACCATAAAGGCAGCACCAAGTACCATCGTTCCAACGATTGAACCTACATAGGATTCAAATAAATCAGCACCCATGCCGGCAACATCGCCTACGTTATCGCCTACGTTATCTGCAATGGTTGCAGGATTTAACGGGTGATCTTCGGGAATACCTGCTTCTACCTTACCTACTAAATCAGCGCCAACATCGGCTGCTTTTGTATAAATACCACCGCCTACTCGTGCAAAGAGCGCTATGGATGATGCTCCAAATGAAAATCCAGTAATAATTGTGATAACCTGATTCAGACTTGCTTGAGAATCTATTCCGTAAATTTTTGAATAGACGATAAATAACACACTTAATCCTAACACGCCTATGCCTACCACACCCATACCCATTACCGATCCACCGGTAAAAGCAACTTCTAAGGCTTTGCCCAGACTGGTGCGGGCCGCATTGGTTGTTCTTACGTTGGCTTTAGTAGCAACACGCATTCCAATGAAACCAGCCAGGGCTGAACAGAATGCGCCAAGAACAAAAGAAACACCCACTAAAGGTGATGAGGTTTCGCTGTTGGCTGTGAAAGCAAGCAAAGCAGCTACACAGGCAACAAATATCGCAAGTACTTTATACTCAGCTTTTAGAAAGGCCATAGCACCTTCAGCGATGTGACCGGCAATTTTTTTCATTTTATCGGTGCCAGCATCTTGTTTGGCTACCCAGGCACTTTTCCACACAACATAGAGCAACCCCATGACTCCAAACAGGGGCAGTACGTACAATAAATTTTGCATACAGATTATTTAGTTATTAACACCAACAATGTCCGAATTCTATCGGACAGGGCTTTAAAAAGCACCGCAAAGATATAAGAAGACCTAAAAAATTAAAATATTTATAATTTGAGACGAAAAATTGCCTTTTCAGATCGAAAAAAGCTTTCTCAAACTAACCCATAATTGTTTTCTGGCTGGTTCATTTTCAAGTAGCTGAGTCAGGCTTGCTGAGCAGACATAGGAAATATCATTTGATTCCAGAACTTCATAGTGAGAAAAACCTTTCGGTAAATCGCCAAAGTATATGAGATAATGGGTTTTGCCGGCAAATAAAGTAATATCAAGAGAGGGTTGTGAAACGATTGTAATTGAGTCAATAGAAATTCTTAAAGCAGAAATAATTTTAGTGAGGAGTTCGCGCTCCTTTTTACCAAGCTTTTCCCAAACTTCATTGATTACAACCACTGGCTTGGGCTTGATCCGGAAAATTTCTTCCGGATAGGTTGTTGCAAATATTTCTTGATTCATTATTCCTTTATATCAAATATAGACTTCAATTCTTTTGCTTCGGAGGGTTTCATCCTTCCTGCCAAAATTAAGCGGAGTTGTCTTCTTCTCAAGGCACCATCGTATAATGCTTTCTCCTCTTCTGTTTCAGGTTCAATTTCGGGTACTTCTACCGGCTTCCCTTCCTTATCAACGGCAACAAATGTAAAGTAGGCAGTATTACTCGCTACTTTTTTTCCTTCCGGAATGTTCTCGGCATCTACATCAATACGTATTTCTATCGAAGAGTTAAAGGCACGGGTTACTTTGGCATTTAATGTTACCACATTTCCCAGTTGAATCGGAGAACGGAATGAAATATTGTCAACAGAAGCGGTGACAACCGTGCTATTAGAATGCTTTTGTCCGGCTATGGCGGAAACGATATCCATCCAATGCATCAAACGTCCTCCCATCAAATTGTTTAGCGTGTTGGTATCATTGGGTAAAACCAATTCAGTCATGCTCACAGATGACTCGCGTGGAAATTTTTTCTTTCTTGTCATATTTCAATCGATGGAAATTAACTACTAAGTGTTAGTTCGTTTTTATTGTGCACAAAAATCACAAAAAAACTTTGCAATACATCTAGTCAATTTGCTTCTTGCGTCAAATAGTTATCAACGTGTTGATCCAGAACGCCAATCATACCATACAACCAATCTCAATTTCTATTGAGATGTTCACGATTACAACTATTACGGGGTAGCTCCCATCATATCTGCTTCCTCTTTACATCCTTGAGTACTTATTAAATATAACAGTTGAAAATGCCTTCGACTTAATCAATTTTTTATCTTCTAATTTATGAATGTTTTAAAATTTGGTGGTTCATCAGTAGCCAATCCATCCAGAATCAAATCCGTAATCGATATAATAAGTCCTTATGCGCAGAGCGAAAAAATCGCGCTGGTATTTTCAGCATTTGGTGGTGTTACTGATATTTTAATTTCATTGAGCACATGGGCTTTAGAAGGAAAGTCAGAATACAAAGAGCAGCTTCAAGCCTTTGAGCAACGTCATTTGGAAGCCGTGCGCGAGCTAATAAGTATACAAAGGCAAAGTTCGGTAATAGCCAATGTAAAATATACCATTAATGAACTGGAGGATGTATTGCATGGTGTTTATTTGGTGAAAGAACGTACACCGCGAACGCTTGATTATATCATGAGTTTTGGGGAGCGGCTTTCTGCCTATATCATTGCCGAGGCGATAAAAGATCGGGGCATGAATGCTGAGTATCTGGATGCTCGGAAAGTGGTAAGAACGGATAGTCATTTCAGTTATGCACGAATTGATTTTACCATAACCAACCAACAGATTCAGGAATATTTCAAAACGCATGATGCACTTCAAGTTATTACTGGTTTTATTGGGTCATCAGAAACCGGTGAAACGACTACTATTGGAAGAAGTGGATCCGATTACACGGCCGCTATTTTTGCAGGCGCATTAAAAGCATCGTCACTGGAAATCTGGACGGATGTGGATGGCATGATGACAGCCGATCCCCGAAAAGTGAAGAAAGCCTTTACCGTAAAGGAGATGACTTATCAGGAAGCAATGGAGCTATCTCACTTTGGTGCTAAAGTGATCTTTCCTGCCACCATGCAGCCAGCGATGGCAAATCATATTCCGATTTGGATAAAGAATACATTCAACCCAACGTTTCAGGGAACTGTTATCAAAGAAACTTCTAATAATAGGAGTCTGATCATCAAGGGAATTTCTTCCATGGATAAGATCAGTTTACTCAACGTGCAAGGAACGGGCTTAATGGGAGTAGTGGGCGTGTCCATGCGATTATTCGGAGCGCTCGCCAGTCAAAAAATAAATGTCATCTTGATTAGCCAGGCTTCTTCCGAGCACTCTATTTGTTTGGCAATCGAAACTAACAAAGTAAAGCAGGCCAAGGCAGCCATTGAGAAGGAATTTCAGTATGAAATTCGTGGCAACGAAATGGATGAAGTGCTGGTTGAAAATGATCTGGCCATTGTTGCTATTGTAGGAGAGAACATGAAACACAACCCAGGCACCAGTGGCAGAATGTTTAGTGCTTTAGGGAAAAATGGTGTAAATATTAGCGCGATTGCTCAAGGCTCTTCAGAATTAAATATTTCAGCGGTTGTGCATGAACTGGATATCGCTAAAGCATTGAATGTTTTGCACGAAGCGTTTTTCTTGTCCGACCGCAAAGTGTTGAATGTTTTTTTAGTAGGCACAGGGTTGATTGGAAAATCGTTGTTGGCAATGATTGATAAACAGTTTAAACAACTGGCTTCACAAAATCATCTGGAGGTGAATGTGGTGGGTGTAGCCAATAGCAAAAAGATGTACTTTAATGAAGAAGGTCTTGCCTTGTCAGGTGCAGTTGCAAAGATGAATGAGTCTGGTGAGGCCATGAGTATGAATGGTTTCTTTGGAAATATGATGGGACTCAATTTGTCCAACAGCATTTTTGTGGATTGTACTTCCAGTGAAGAAGTTGCCGCATTTTACGCTTCTATTTTGTCTTCCAATATATCCATCGTTACGCCAAACAAAAAGGCAAATTCAGGGCCGATGAGTCGTTATGAAGAACTCAAATCGATTTGCCTTAAACGAGGAGTAAAATTTTTGTATGAAACCAATGTAGGAGCTGGTCTTCCTGTCATCAATACGATGAACGATTTACTGCTTAGCGGTGACCGTGTTATTCGAATTGAAGCAGTTTTAAGCGGCACGCTTAATTTCATCTTTAGCTCCTTTACAGAAGGCAAGAAATTTAGTGAAGTTGTGAAAGAAGCTAAAGTGAAGGGGTATACGGAACCCGATCCAAGAGATGACCTCAATGGAATGGACGTGGCACGTAAGGTTCTTATTCTATCACGTGAAGCGGGCTTGCAATTAGAACTGGAGGAAATACAAGTCGAAAACCTTGTGCCCAAGGATTGTCAGGGAGATTTATCGGTGGATGATTTTTTTAAAAAACTTTCTGGTCATGATGTTGAGTTTGAAACGATGAGAAAACAGGCTGCTGAAAGAAATGAAAAACTTAGATACATGGCTGTGTTGGAAAATGGAAAGACAGCTATCCGTTTAGGTTCTGTAAATGATCAACATCCATTTTATTCACTTTCTGGTAGTGACAATATAATTTTATTAACTACCGAGCGCTATCAAGATCGCCCTATGGTAATTCGTGGTCCGGGTGCAGGGGCAGAAGTAACCGCTGCCGGAGTGTTTGCGGATATTATTCGTATTGGTAATTATTCAAATTGAAACTATGGCACAATTAAAATCGATTAGAGCGTTTGCCCCTGCTACGGTAGCGAATGTGTGTTGTGGCTTTGATATTTTAGGCTTTGCCGTTGATTTTCCTGGTGATGAAGTAGTGCTTACCCTTCGTGATGATTCTGAAATTAAAATTACTGCAATTCATGGAGATGGGGGGAGACTTCCCTTAGAGGCACATAAAAATACAGCCAGTGTTGCTGTGCAATCTCTATTAAATCAATTGGGTAGCAAACAGGGTGTCGATATTGAACTTTTTAAAAATCTTCCTTTAGGAAGTGGGATGGGTTCAAGTGCGGCCAGTGGTGTGGCAGCCTTGGTAGCCATGAATCACCTTTTGGGTAATCCGTTTACTCGCGAAGAGTTGGTACATCATGCCATGGAATCAGAACGTGTAGCATGCGGATCGGCACACGCGGATAATGTAGCGCCATGTTTATTAGGAGGTTTTGTGCTGGTGAGAGAGTATCATCCGTTGGACCTGGTGAAAATCCCTGTGGCGCAAAGTCTGTATTGCACATTAGTACATCCACACCTGGAATTAAATACGGAAGATTCAAGAAGAGTATTAAAACCTACGTTGCCATTAAAAGATACGATCACACAATGTGGAAACATTGCCGGACTTATGTTAGGTTTAATCAAACCTGATTTTGATCTGATAGGCCGTTCTTTAAAAGATGTTATTGCGGAACCTGTGCGTTCTGCATTTATTCCAGGATTTGACCTGCTACGAAAAAAAGCAATTGAAGCAGGCGCACTTGGATTTGGTATTTCAGGTTCGGGTCCTACCGTATTTGCGATCAGTGTAAGTCAGGAGAAGGCTACCGAATCGGGTGAGGTAATCAAAAATCAATTTTTGAAATATAATTTACAGAGTGATGTTTATGTTTCGAAGATTAATATGGAGGGAGCCAGCGTGGTCGAAAATTAGTCACGAATCAAGAAGTTAATCTAATTAGTATTTATAGATGAAATATTACAGCACAAAAGATAAGAATCACCGTGTTTCTTTAAAAGAGGCAGTCTTGCAAGGCTTAGCCCCGGATCAGGGATTGTATATGCCTGAACAAATCAACTCCTTACCAAAATCTTTTTTCGATTCAATTTCCTCCTTGTCCTTTCAGGAAATAGGATTAAAAGTAGCAGCCCAATTGTTGGGTGATGATATTCCCCCTGCTGAGTTGGAACGCATTGTAAAACACACTATAACGTTTGATGCCCCGTTGGTGGAAGTTGAAAATGATATTTTTGCCCTTGAATTATTTCACGGACCTACGTTAGCATTTAAGGATTTTGGTGCTCGTTTTTTGTCTGGCTTGCTAGGATACTTTGCTAAACAACAAGATAAAGAAATCACTATTCTGGTAGCCACGTCAGGTGATACGGGTAGTGCAGTAGCAAATGGATTTTTTAATGTGCCTGGAACGCGCGTAGTGGTACTTTATCCTTCAGGAAAAGTCAGTGATGTTCAGGAAAAACAGTTTACCACGTTAGGTGGAAATATTACAGCACTGGAAGTAGATGGAACCTTTGATGATTGTCAGCGTATTGTTAAGCAGGCCTTTAGTGATGAAGAACTTAAAAGCAAACTATTCTTGACTTCAGCCAACTCTATCAACATTGCCAGGTTGATCCCTCAGTCCTTTTATTATTTCTATTCCTATTCACAATTAGAAAATAAAAATAAACCCGTGGTGTTTTCAGTACCTAGTGGAAATTTTGGTAACCTGACTGCTGGGCTCATTGCAAAGAAAATGGGTTTACCTATTCAGAAATTTATTGCCGCCACGAATCTTAATAAGGTAGTACCCGATTTTTTTTCAACTAAGGCGTTCAAGTCAATGGCATCGATCTCCACCATTAGTAATGCCATGGATGTTGGCAACCCTAGCAATTTCCCAAGGATGTACGACTTATATGGCAATGATTTTGATTTGCTCTCGGCTGATGTAGTTAGTTATTATTTCACAGATGATCAGACAAGAGCTGCTATGCGAGAAGTCTATGGAACTAATAACTATGTGATGGACCCTCACGGAGCAGTAGGTTACCTTGGGTTGAAACGATATCATGATAAATACAGTGGTGCTACGGGCATTTTTTTAGAGACAGCACATCCGGGGAAGTTTAATGAGGTTGTAGAAGAAACATTGAATACCAAGATTACCTTACCTCAACGATTGGCTGACTTTATGCCTCGAACGAAGCGAAGTATAAAAATCTCATCACACTTTGATGATTTTAAATCCTTACTTCCAACCTTGATCTCCCAGTAGCGGTACAAAAGCGAAATTGTCAAATTCTTCCTGAACCAATTTTCCTTGCTTCTTGGTAATTCGCAACATCATTTGTTTTTCCCGGTCACCAACGGGGATGATCAGGATTCCATTTTCAGCTAACTGTTCAGTTAATGAAGAAGGTACTATGGGTGCCCCGGCAGTAACGATTATTTTATCATAAGGAGCCTTGGCGGGAATACCTTTTGAACCATCCCCAAAGAAGAAAAAAGGTTTATAGCCCATTGAGGGCAAGAAGTCCTTGGTATGTTCGTATAATTTGCGGTTATATTCAATGGTATAGACTTTAGTGCCCATTTCTAAAAGTACAGCCGCCTGATACCCAGATCCTGTACCAATCTCTAAAACCTTGTCACCAGGATTTAACAAAAGCTTCTCGGTCTGAAATGCCACCGTATAAGGCTGGGATATTGTCTGACCTTCCCCAATTGGGAAAGCTTTGTCCTCGTACGCGTGATTTAGCAGAGCAGCATCAAAAAACGCATGGCGGGGCACTTTTCCTATTGCAGCCAGCACTCGCTCGTCAGAAATGCCCTTTTCACGCAGTTTTTTAACTAATTTGTTGCGAAGACCTCGTTGCTTATAATTATCCTCGATCATTTGATGGAACGCCATTTTGACGTAAAAAAGGCCATTTTTTCAGGGTAAACAAAGTTTTATAAAATGTTTAGGAAAATTGAAACTCAAGTCCCTACTTTGGGGTTCTCTTTAGCACAGTGAAAACTATTTTGCCATAGCGTTACTGTGTAAACCTGACCCTGACAGTAGGAGTGGTAACACCACCCACTACTGCAAGGGCGGGTAAATTCCTAACAAAACGATACCTTCTTCAATTTACTAGCTTAATATCTGGCTTTGAGTCTTTCTTAAACCAATCACTTTTTATTTCTTGCTGTGGCCAGTTTTTACTTTACTTGTGCTTTTACCTTTTTTATGCTGATCCGTTTTTAGATCGATGAAATAGTTTGCCGATAATACTAATTCTCGACTTCTTACTCTTAGATTATCTTCATAATAAAGAATTCCAGGTAGTCCAAATTCACCTTTTCCATATCTACTTAAAAAACTTTGACCAAAAGCATACCGAATGTTTACCATGATTTTGTGTTTGCCCATGGGCTCAAAAACCAAACCGGCAGTAGCATTTAATCCAAGTTGTATACGATTCGGTTCTCTTACATTCATTTCATTAGTTGCCACCGATGCTGAGTCTTTGTTGAATGTTATTTTATACGACAGATCATAGTTTGGTGGATTGATACTATTTTCATTCAAATCACCATGAACAAGAACTCCCTTACCACCAAGCCAATAACTAATGGTAGGACCTACGCCAAAGTATAATTTGTATATTTTGTCTTTACCAAATTTGGCTTTGAACTCTGCCGTATATAAAATGGGTACATCAATGTATTTAAAATTCAATTCATTTCGAGTGCCTGAATTATCTTTAGCTTCAAGTAATTTGCCTTTTTGTGAGTATAGAAAAGAAGTTTGAAGAAAGAAACGTTTATGAGCGCGAAAGGATAGACTGGCTCCGGCATGAAAATTCACCAAGGGTTTTAGCGTATAGAATGCTTTATCATCCTTATCATCAAAAACCATCCAGTTGATTTGCCCCCCCACTTCAGGGCCTATTAAAATTTGTGCGTTGGTATTAATTCTGAAGAGTATTATTAAAATAAAAAGTAAAAACACCTTCGGTAAAAACTTCCAGCTAAATAATTTCATACTCATTAAGATATTTTATCAAAAATAACAAAATTCGAATGAGAGCGATTAGAAGCATTTTAAATCATAATCAGGCGTTGAATTCGCTTCAACTATTTTTTTTGAAATTGGTCAATGTAATGGTTAAATTCATGTTTTACTTTCTATAGGAAGCAAGATACCAAATGAACGTTAAGCTGATCTATGTAATAAATTGGTCGTTAAATGAACTTTTAATGAGGTCGCAATAGGTATCTTTAAAAAAAATCAAAAAATGAGATCCACCACGTTTTTGTTTTTATTATTTCTTTTAGCAACCACGTTAGCATTCGGGCAAGTCAAGGAAATCTGCAACAATGGCATTGATGATGACTTTGATGGTTTCATCGATTGTTACGATGGCAGTTGTGCCAGTGACCCTGCCTGTGATGGTATCTTTTTAGGCAATGATGCAAACTGTAGTGTGCCCCCCCCTCAGTTTCCCAAGTTTACTATGTCACTCGATTTTGCTTCGCCAAACGAAACGACAAACCATTTGGCTCGTATGGCGATAGGTGATCTTGATCGAGATGGGATGCCAGAATTTGTAACTATGAATAGATACACAAATAAAGTTTTTATTCTAAATGGTAACGATGGTTCAATTAAGAAAGAAGCTATTGTACCTTTTGAGCCCAGGTGGGAGGTAGCTATTGCAAACCTCAATAATGATAACTGTGGGGAAATTTTCTTCATCGGCTATCTGGATTTACCAGCTGCAAATAATGATGGTATTTACCTATTCGCTTACGATTGTCAACTGAATTTTCTTTGGCAGACAGCAAAACGACTTCCTGATGATCCTATTAATTTTGGTCTAGCCGATTTTGATGGAGATGGATTGGTTGAACTCTATGCCAAAGATGAGATATATGATGCACATACAGGCACTCGCATTATTAAGACATCGGCTCCTAACTATACCAGAATTAATGGCGGACCGGTTGCGGCTGACATCATGGGTGATACCAATTTAGAATTGATTCTGGGTTTGAATATCTATCAGGTAAACCTTGGCAATCGTAGTGCTGATGCAGGGTCACTAACGCTTTTGAAAAACCGAAATGAATATTTTGTTAGAAATGAATACAACGCCACGAGTGTTGCTGATTTCAACCTGGATGGATATTTAGATGTAATCGCTTCTGGATCAGAGGCAGCCAATAATAAGACGACAACGATTTTTTATTGGGATGTTCAAAACGATGTGCTTAAAAGTTATCGTGACCTTACGGGGGCTTATGCACCTAATGGATGGGTTAATGGTACTGGTCGCGTTAATATTGCTGATCTGGATGGAGATGGAAAACTGAATGCTTCGTACGTTTCCGGAAAATATCTATATGCACTTAAAGAAGATCTTACACTGCTTTGGCGAATTGTTATCAATGAGGAAACATCAGGATATACGGGTTGTACACTTTTTGATTTTAATGGTGATGGCCAATCGGAAATAGTATATCGGGACGAACAATTTTTATATATAATTAATGGAAAGGACGGTAGTATCTATAATCAGAAAGCGTGTATTTCCAGAACCAACCGGGAATATCCAATTGTAGCTGATGTGGATGCCGATGGATCAACTGAATTATGCGTTACATGTGGTTTTGATGATGCATTGGCTAAAGCCAATTTCAACAACCTTAATTATTCGAGATATTCCCATATCAGGGTATTCAAATCAGGAGCTGAATCATGGGTTCCTGCCCGAAGAGTGTGGAATCAGCATGGATATTTTGTTGTTAACGTAAACGATGATTTAACAATACCCAAAGTACTTCAGAAGCATCATCTGGTTTTTTCTACAGGAAGTTGTACTATAGGACCTAACCGGCCACTTAATAAATTCCTTAATCAATCACCCTTTTTAAATTCAGAAGGGTGTCCTACTTATGCATCTCCTGACCTAGCCTATTCAATTGCTCCAACGGTTGTCCCACCAACATGCCCTGATTTAAACTATACGGTTTCCTTTCAAATAACAAACTTGGGAGATGTTGGGTTGACAGGAAGTATCCCTATAACTTTTTATTCTAAAAATCCTGCCAGAGCAGGGGCCGTTAAACTTAATACGATAACAGTTCCAATAGTTAATTTGAAGCCAAATAGTGTTTTTAATGTAACCGATGCCTTGGTAACTGGAAATGGATCTGATTCACTTTATGTCGTGCTAAATGATGCAGGCACTTCAGTGCCCACTCCAATTTCGTTGCCCAATACTACTTTTTTTGAGTGCAATTATGATAACATAATTGGTGTGGGAGTAAAACCAAACCCTGTTGTTGTATCAGTACTCGAGGTATCCCCAAATGAAAAATGTTCTTCTCCTAATAATGGTGCCGCAAGGGCATTTGTAGCAGTGGGTGGAGTTGAGAATACGACAGATTATGATTTTTATTGGTCGATCGGAGCGGTGGCTAAACCAATTGCCAGTGCCGATTTTACTGGTCCTATTTATTCGGGCATTCCCGAGGGAACCTACACCGTTTATGCGATTCATAAGACAGCAGGTTGCAGTAGTGATACAACGCAGGTTGTAATTAACGCAGTCCAATCAATCGTACCCACCGTAACGGTTAATGTATTGTCTCAGCAAACTCAATGTAGTCCTCCAAACGGAAAACTGGAAGCGTTGGTATCTGGTGGAAACTCCGGATATACTTTTGAATGGTTTAACAATGCAATCTCTTTGGGTGTTACTACCTCAGTAGCAAGTGGTTTATTTAGTGGTAATTATACGGTAGTAGTAAGCAAAAATGGCTGTTCGGTAACACAAATTGCTATCGTGGATGACAATGCTATTGATCCTGATATAACAGCGACCTCAACGCCTGTGGTGAATTGCCAGAATCCAACTAGCGGCACAGTGAGCGCCATCGTATCTATTGGCGGTGCTATTCAGCCTTCAGCAGATTATGATTTCAATTGGTATTTTTATGATAATCTAAGTTCAACACCTGGAAGTCAATTACCATTGGCCAATGGCACAGGCCCGGATCGCACGGGTTTGGTAGCAGGTTTTTATCAAGTTGTTGCGATCAATAAAAGTTCGAAGTGCCCATCGCTGCCATTTGTAGTTGAAGTAAAGAATCAGACCATCATTCCCGTGGTTACCATTTCAGAACTGGCCCCTCAAACCTCTTGTGATCCGGCTAATCCCAACGGCAGATTGCAGGCAACCGTAACGATTGGAGGAGTTGTTCAAAGTGCTTCCGATTTTACATTTGAATGGTTTGTTGGACAGAATACGTTACCCGCCAATCTTTATTCAACTGTTTCCGGAACCAACGGAAGTATTGCTGAAAAAATAAAAGGTGGGGGACAGTCTTACACCGTAAAGGCAACTTCTGCCTTTCAATGTTTTTCAATTGATGATGGAGTAGTAACTGAAACGTTGAACATACCCGTAGTAACCCTTACACCAACGCCAAATGGTATTTGTGATCCTGCTTTGGTGGTTGGTAGTGCATCGGCCGGAAGGGGAAGTGTTACGGCCACCGTTACTTTCGCTGGGAACCCAGTGGTTGATTTTACTAACTATAAGCTTGAATGGTATGATGGTACGCAGGCAATTGGCACCAAGCGACCTGAAACCACCTCTGTACTTCCATCATTAAATAGTGGATTCTATACTTTAGTTGTCACCAGGACGGATTTGGCGTGTATATCCACCAATAAAACGACCGAAGTACTTAATACAACAATACTTCCTACCATCACTTTGGATGCAATTGGTTCTACTAACTGTATACCATCTTTAGCAAATGGACAAGCACGTGTGACTGATGTAGATGGGGGAGGAACCTCGTTACCATATGTTTTCAACTGGCATAACGGAACAGACATATCTACCCCCAGTATTGCCGGTGAAACTTTGCCAATCCTTACCAAGCAGCAGGGGGGTGTTGGTGTTTTCTTTACTGTACAGGTAACGAACCAATCCAATGGATGTCAAAATACAGCAACGGTAGGGTTACCTGATATTCGCGTGATACCCAATGTTACGTTGGTTCAAACGCCTAACTCGATCTGTAATGCTTCTTTAACAAATCCAATTGTAACCTTTAATGGTGTAGTGGCAGCTACAATCACAAATCAGGTTGGGAATATTAGCGACTATACGTTTACGTGGTATAATGGACAACTTGTTACAGATCCTGTAAATGGAACATCCACAAATCAAAATCTAGCTAATGTAAATAGCGGTTCCTATACCACCACCACGCTACATCCTCAAACAGGTTGTGTTTCTCCCCCCGTCTCCATTGATGTATTGAACACAGCAATCATTCCTGCCGTAACCACGACTGCGATCAGTTCAACAAATTGCGATCTTGCTCTTCCAAATGGAAAGGCGCTTGTTACAACGATAGATACGAACTCTGTTCCCAATCCATCAGGAATTCTTTCTCCATATGCGTTTGAATGGTTTGACGGCAACACTACTACCTCTTTAATTAATGGTGCCACGGATGGCATTTTGGAAAATAAACAAGGTGGAATCGGGAAGTTTTTTACCGTGAGGATTACTAATCAATCGAACGGATGTCAGAATACGTCTACAGTCGAAGTGCCGGACAATCAATCACTACCGGTTCTAACATTAAGCGCAACTGATAATAAGAATTGTAGTTCACCATTCGATGGAACGGCTTCTGTAAATACGATTATTTATAAAGGCGCCCCGGAAGGATTGGGAGGATATTCATTTAACTGGACTCATGGACCAACTACCCCCACAACCACAGCATTAAATGCTGGTACATATGAACTAAGAGCCACCAGAGTTGATGTTGGGTGCGTTTCTGATCCTGTGTTGGTTGATGTGAAGAATAACATCTATACCCCGGTCATTAACGTTGCAATAACTGAGCAGACTTCCTGTGATGCGGCCATTCCTAATGGAGCATTAAGCGCTTCTATAAATGAAACCAGTATGGGTGGTATGGTGGCAGAAACAACTGGTTATACTTATGTGTGGACAAATGATGGTAATCCGCTCACTCCCGGTGGTCCTAATGTAGGTGCCACTGCAGCAATTAACGCTTTACCAGGAAATCTATTTTATACATTAACCGTTCAGCGCTCAATTACCCGTTGCTCAAACACACAAACTGTTTTTTTGCCTGAGCGTATTCTTTTACCTCGCCTTGAACTAACGGCCACTGATATTGTTGATTGCAACACAAATGGATTGGTTACGGCAAGAATATTCATCGATAAAAACAACAATGGAAATTCAACGGATGCAGTTGATGAACTTACGGCCACTGAGATTGCTGCTGGTTATTCTCTCGCATGGTTCAGGGGGAGCAATACATCGGGCACACTGCTTTCGCAAACTGGTAGGGTGTTAAATGAATTGAGTGCGGGAGTCCCGCTTCCATCGGGAAACTATACTGCCATTGCTACAAATAATTTGACACACTGTGAAACATCAGACTTTACATCTACGGTTAGCGGTCCTCCGCCATTATTTGATATTATTCCGGAAATAAATAAAAATCCTTCTTCGTGTGGTATTGATGAAGGAGTTGTTACTGCAAAAGTGGAAATAGGTGGGGTGCAACAGCCTTTTGGAAATTATACGTTTCAATGGTTCAGTGGTAATCCTACCAATGCTTTATCGAGTCCTTCACCTAATTTTTACACAGATCCACAGGTTCAATTTATAATGCCTGCACTTACTGTTGATCAACTAAACATATCCGGTGGCCCCATTGTAGGGATATCTGGTTCTCCACAACTTCCTGTCGGTCCGACATCCGGTGCTACATTATATGGAAGACCCTCAGGAACTTTTTCTGTGGTAGCGCAAAACATGGCAAGCGGATGTAAAGAATACAAAACTATTTACCTGCCTTATGTGTCAGAACCTGTTATTATTTTAGCGAAAATAATTCCCGATGATTGTCTGGGTGATAATGGTGCAGTTGAGGTTGACATGACAGCTCCGAATCCTGTTAATAATTACAAACTACAAATATTTGCCGGTAATAATCCCAACCTTGGTGTAGCGATTCCTAAAAGCGAGATCAATCCTCCCAATGGCGCTGGTAACTTATTCGGTAATTTAGCATCGGGTATTTATACAGTTGTGGCTCAGGAAAAATTCGGCAACGCTTGTTTTTCAGCTCCTTTGTTAATACAGTTGATTGAAGCATTGCCTCCCATTGTTGATATCACGGGATCAACTGCTAATACTTCATGTGTTGTTTCTCCATTTAGTGGAGATGGATCTCTGCAAATTAAAGTATCAACAAATATAAATGATCCGTTCAGTGCTGCTTATTCAATACCGCCACCACCAACAATATTGCAAAAGGGAGTGGCTCCTTTTGTTACGTATTCAATTGATGTAAAAGATGCTGGTAATGTAGTCGTACCAGGTTATCCTACGGCTTCCACATTTGTAGATGGAGATATTAATCTTATTGCTGGTTTGCGTGGTGAAACTTATACGATAACCGTTACTTCATCAAAGGGATGTAATACCACAAAAACATTTGATATCCCAAATGCGCCACGGGTGGCAGATTTAAGTGGAAACATTAATGTGCTTCCGGCTTTAGCCTGTGATCCTAATTTAGAAACCAATGCTTCGGTGGAAGTCAAAAATATATCAATACCAGGAGTGGTTGCAAGTGATAATTTGTCAGACTATCAGTTTGATTGGTTTACGAATGCGACTCTTTCTACTAATATTCTATCGGCCAATGGTGACAATAATCCGGTAATAAAAGGAGGTGAGGTCTTATCAAATGTTGGAGCACCCCTGCCAGGTACACCTGTTAAAGCGGGGACATATTGGGTGAGGTCAACTAAAGTGGTTGCCGGAGCCACAAGTGGATTAGGTTGCATAAGTGCCCCACTTAAAGTTGATATCGTAGATCAAAGTGTTATGCCTGTAGGCAAACTAACACCATCTGCAAACACAGCCTGCGATAACAATTTTGAAGGCTCTATTTTAGCGGAGATTATTACTCCCGGATCTATGATTACTCCAACGTATGATTACTCCTGGATTGCACCAGTTACTTCGCCTATCACCAATAGTACTTCAAATGGTCTTCCGCAAAACTTTGCTAACTTAAACGATGGAGTGTATTCATTATCATTCAAGAATAATACATCTGGATGCGTTGGTATTTTTCAAACAACGATTTCAAAATCTGCTACGCCAATTGTGGTTTCCAACGCTACTGCGGTCGATCAATTGATTTGTAATCCGGACGGAAGCATTACAGTGGGTGCTAACGATATTCAAGTGGGTGGTATCGTTGATAGTAATCATTCACGTTTTGATTTTACATGGTCTCGAAGCGATGTGGCTACTATTGTGCTAGGACCGACACAAAACGAAGACGTCCTGAATGTATTCAACCTTCCCACCATTGGTGCAGACAGCTACTTCGTAACCGTGAAAAAACGTTCAGGAATTGTTTCTGGTTCGGGATGTGAGTCAGCTCCATTTCGTGTGAATATTCTTAATAAGAGTGTTGATCCTACCATAACACTTGCACCCTTATCAGATACTTCTTGCGATACAAATTTTGAGGGTTCAATTAAAGTAACCGTAACCGACTCAGGTTCGGTTGCTTCTCCTGACTATGATTATACATGGCCGGTTACACCAGCAGGCTCTCCAATTGTCAACGGAACATTTTTAGGTGCGGTAGGTAACTTCTCGGGGATAAGTGATGGATCGTATTCTATTATTGTTACCAACAAAGTTTCAAAATGCTTCACCACAGCACAAACCATAATTACAAAACTGGCTACTCCTATTATCGTTGCGAAAGCAAGTGTTGTTGATCAACTTATATGTAAGAATGATGGTAGTATTTCCATGGGCCCCAACGATATTATTGTAGGAGGTATAGTAGATAATGATCATTCGCATTTCGACTTTACCTGGTCTCGTGGGGATGTAAAGACAGTTGTGGTAGGGCCAACTCAAAAGGAAGATGCTCTTACCATAACGAATTATCCTACGATTGGCGCTGACTCTTACTTTGTAACCGTGAAGAAACGTTCTGGTATTCTTACCGGTTCCGGTTGTGTGTCAGCACCACTTAAAGTTGAAATACAAGATTTGAGTAGAGACCCTGATATCACTTTTACATCGATAACTCCAAATTCAAGTTGCAATGAAGTGTTGAAGCCTAATGGCTCTATCGAAGCAACGGCAACAGAGCGTAATGGTATTCCTGGTACATATAGTTTTAACTGGACATTCAATGGAGGCGCCTTGCCTGCTATTACAACACAGAGTGGAGTTTCACCAATTAGTCAAGTTGCCAATGCGAGAATGGGTTCGTATACCGTAGAGGCTACGAACATACTTACCGGTTGTAAATTTAGCCAGGCCCATGAGTTAGAAACAAATTTATCGCTTAGCCTCCCAAGCATCGTAAATATTACCCCAACTAATCCGGTAAACTGTTTGCCACAAGGAAGTGCACAAGTAGTTGCCTTTACGATAGGAGGTGCTAAAACGTATTCTAATCCACCCGATGATATTGACACGGATTTTGATTATGAATGGTATAAAGGCCTTTTTGATCCGGCAAGATTAATCGTAGGTCAACAAAATAGTTTGCTCTCCAATCAATTGCCGGGAACCTATTTCGTAAGAGTTAAAAACCTGATCACAGAGTGTATATCGGCCACCATTCAAACCGTAATTGATTCAGCCAATATTGTTTACCCTGTTGTTAACATTCAGCAGATTGCTCCACAGGTAATGTGCAGAGTAAATACTGGATCAGGCGCGCTTACTGGCAATGCCGATGGTCAAAACAATACAAATCCAAATTATGAGTTTAGCTGGTATTCAAATCTTAATTTGAATGGTACTTCTTTTGCCTCAACAAGTGCAATTAATCAATTGGTGGCTGGGAATTACTCACTTCAGGTGCATAATAAAGCTACTGATTGCAAGGCCTCTGCGATATTTATACTTCCGGAAAATAAATTAGAATTCCAGCCTGTATTATCGTTATCCAGTAATCCATTAACAGAGTGTGATACCAACGATGGTTCAATCTTTGCCAGAGGCGTACTATTTCAAAAAAATGCAGACCCATCAGAAAATTACCCATTTATGTATAATTACACTGCTGATTTGTATGTTGGTGATCCACCTGCTGATTTGAATAATCCCGAATTTCCCAACATGCCCACTGATCCCAATAACCCTACATTCACAAGTAATTACGTGCAAACCAGCCTGGTAAATGGAGTTTATACGATTCGCTTAACTGATAATAATACAGGATGTTTTACAATCGATAAAGTGTCGGTAGATGACTTGCGTAAATTCCCTAAACCAGTGGTAACAACAGTTGCGCCTGTTACCAATTGTGATCCAGCCAATCCCAATGGTGTCGCTAGTGTCTTAGTCGATGGAACTTTCATTGGTTTCGAATTTAATTGGTATGAAGGTGCTGGGGTTACTGGTGCACCCGTATATACCGGAACTGAGTTTGGTAAATTAAAGGCAGCACCACAGATTTATACAATAGAAGCAGTGAATCGGGTTACGGGCTGTGCTGGTAATGTTCAAACGAGTATTACTAATGGCACGGTACCGATCCCCACTCCGCAAATTGAAATACTTTCTCTCGTTACCAGTTGCATCTTTAACAATGGAGTCTTGGCTGCATCGGTCAGTGGAAATACCAAAGACTATGTCTTTACTTGGTATGATGGATCGGTTGAAGCAACACCTGCTGATTTTATTGGTGAAGTTTATGACAGCCTTGCTGCTGGTACGTATTCAGTAACCGCTACGAACGTCATCACTGGTTGCAAGTCTCCATTAGTAAATAAAAGTATCACAGAGAATAAGGAGTTCCCAGAATTCAATTTTCAGATTCAAAATGCATCATGTGATCAACCAAATGGATTTGTTACGGTATTCATAACTTCTTCAATTGGAATAAATAGTATAGCGTGGTTTTCTTCCGATCAGGTTATAGCCGTAGGCCCCAACTTTATGAATGCGATGGCAGGATTATATTCCATTGAAATCATCTCTGAACTGGGCTGTAATACAAGAAAGGATATTCAAGTGCTAGCGGAAATAAGACCACGAAATGGGATATCAAGAAATGGTGACTCTCAAAATGATTATTTTCATATTGATTGTATTGAACAATTTGAAAGTAATAATGTCAAGATTTTCAATCGTGCCGGTACTTTAGTGTATGAGGCTGATGGATATGATAACTCAAATATATATTTTGATGGTACATCAAATAGAGGGTTGAGCCTGATCGGTAAAGACGTGCCTGATGGAACTTACTACTTTATTGTTGATAAACGTAATGGTTCGAAACCCATTGCCGGTTATCTTGAAATTGTAAAATGATGACGAAGGTTAATAAACATATTTCTTCTTTGTTTATCGTTGTGGTTGGGCTGTTAAGTATGCCAAATCAAGCGTTGGCTCAACAGTATCCGGTGTTTTCTCAATACTACTTTAATGAACTGGTGATCAATCCTGCCTATGCGGGTAATCATGTGCAATTAAGTTTAACTTCTTCCTACCGAAATCAGTGGGTGAATTTTCCAGGAGCACCTCGCACATTTTCATTCAGTGGTCACACTTCTTTATATGACGGGAAAGTGGGTGTAGGGCTTCTTGTTAATCATGATGAAATAGGAAGTTATGGTAATCAAAATGTCTATGGATATTATTCTTATAAAATTGCGTTTAAAAAAGCGATACTGTCCATGGGTTTACAGGCTGGCTACAATTTTTTAGGTGTTGATTTTTCAAGGCTGGATTTATTAAATCCAAGTGATGCTTCGTTTGCATCAATAAATACGTATAAACCTAATTTTGGTACCGGGTTGTATTTAAATTTCAAGAATTCATTTATTGGTCTTTCAGTTCCGTTTATACTTAATAGCACCTTAGTTTCGAATATCAGTTCCATTGGTGCCGAAATAAAAGAGGCCCGTTACTATTTTTTGCGGAGTGGTACGGTTCAAACATTGAATCCTAAAGGAACTTTGAAGGCTAATCCGTCTATTTTAATAAGAGCGCAAGAAGGGCAGCCGATAAGTATGGATTTAAATATGGCATTAATAATTCATAACATAGTTAGTACAGGCGTTTCATGGCGTAGCGGGGATGCCATAATTGGATTTATCGATTTGAAAATCAGTGAAAGTTTTCACTTCGCCTATTCGTTTGATATGACTAGTTCGGGGCTTAATAAATTCTCAAATGGTTCGCATGAGTTTTTAATAAATTATAGAACCAGAATTCGTTCTGTACATAAAAATGTAGAATGTCCCGACTATTATGGGTATGGAATTCATAGCAGGCCCCGATATAAAAAATAGTGTTTAACGTACCGGTTTGATAATCAATTACCGATTAATACAAATGGAGCCCAATAATAAGGGGTTGCGAACTTAGGATTATTGATTAATTGAATTTTGGCTTGACGTAATGCTAAAGCAAAATTCTCATCCTGATTATGTAATAGCGTCTTATAAAATTCCAACATAAGTTCGGCTGTTGATTCATCCGCTACACTCCAAAACGAAACGATAATACTTTGAGCGCCTGCGTAGGTAAGGGCACGCGACAAACCGATTACTCCTTCACCCTTTGAAAATTTCCCTAAGCCAGTTTGGCATGCTGAAAGTACAGCAAGCCCTGCTTTCAACTTAAGGTTAAATATTTCTCCTGAGTATAAATACCCATCATCCTGACTGCTTCCATTTAAAAATATCCGTGAAAGTTCAGGTGTGATTTCATCAACAATACCGTGTGTGGCAAAATGTAAATAATCATACTCGAAAAGATTTGACGTTTTTATAGCAGTTTCATTGGCTTCCTGAAATTTGGCTATATGTGATGAGTTGCTAAAGAGTGAGGCGATAGCGGAAATCTCTTTTTCTGTACCCGGTAGTTCATTTAAATTATACTCTTGTGAAAATTGAATAGGGGCGCACAGGTAAATGGAAGGTGCATCATGGTTTGACTGTTTCCTGTTCTTCTGAAGCATTAGGGAGGTTGAGAATTCATAACTAACCGCGTATTTTTTGATTAAAAAATCAGCATTACTGAAGTCTGTTATTCTTTTTGCTTTTAATGGAAGTGCTTCGAAAGGAACAGTACCCAATCGGCCAGAAGGAATGATCACGATCTGTTTAATTGAGCCGGGTAAGTAAGGAATTAAAATTCGTTCAAGTGTGACAGAAGATTTTTGATAGGTAGATAAATCGGAATAATATAAACTGTTATTAAAGCCATGAACAAGACG
Organism: uncultured Ohtaekwangia sp.; assembly: GCA_964349405.1. Taxonomy (GTDB): domain Bacteria; phylum Bacteroidota; class Bacteroidia; order Cytophagales; family Cyclobacteriaceae; genus ELB16-189. The sequence goes on from CAYGGY010000018.1 coordinate 45,121, forward strand.
ATCAAAATCTTTAGGGAGTGATAAGCTATTAATCCTGAATTTATTCGCGGTAATCAGGAATTGATAAATCCTATTGTTCTTTTCGGCTACAAAAAAACTAACAATTGCAGTTTTATTATTTATTGAATTTTGGAGATCTGTTATCGTAGGAGCAAGCTGATTGTACTTAAGATTAAAGTAATTTGGATATTCCTTTTCTAATTTTTTTATAAACGCATCGTATTCAAGGTTTAATGAAAATATATGTTCACGTAATTTCTTTTCTTCATCAGAGTTAGGTTTTTGTGATATTTTTTGACTCAGGAATGCAATGGTTGATTTTAGGATTTTCTCTTGTTCAAGAATTTCATTAGGGATTCCGGCAAATGATTTTGCCCTGGCTTCTGTAATGGCTTCCTGCAATACCGCAGATTTGCTTTTTTCAGCGAAATAAAATGCAGCTTCTTTATATTTCCTGGAATCAAAGATAATTTCACTAATGGACTGAGCAATCCTTACCCCATCTTCATACACTTCATTGGCGATTTCACCTAACGCAATTTTATCGGTTTCTTCTGAACTATGTTGTCGTATATCATCTATCAATGAATCACAGGAATAAATGCAGGATAATGCCTGTCGTAAATCATTTAATTTAAGTGTCGATCCGTAATAAAGTTCTTCCAGTCCTTGTGCTTTATATCGTAATGAATACATAAGTATAAATCCATTATAATAATCTTTAACTGATGGGTTTTGTTTGATGTCAGGGTTATTGAAAGTAGTTGAATTAGCTTGAAGTGCTTTTTGGAAATAATTAATTGCCTTATGATATTGATTATCTCCTAACGTAAGAATACCTAATTCATTATAGGCGCTGGCAATATCCGAATGTTTTTCTCCGTATGATTTTTTATATAATGCCAGTGAATTTTCATAATAACCAAGGGCTGCCCTGGTGTTTTTCATCTGACTATATGTTTTACCAAGATAGGAGAGTACCAAAGCCTGATTGGGATGGCCATTAGGGTAAATATGTTCCCATATCGCTTTTGCGTTTTCAAAATTAATAATGGCATCTCCGAACAGTTCGAGTTTATTATAGGCAAAGCCGATGTTGGTGCTGGAGATAGCTATTTTAGGATGATTCTGTCCATGTGCTTTTTCGTAGGTAGCCTTGGCTTTTTCAAAATATTCCAATGATTTATCAGGATCTGTTTCAAGATAAATCAGCCCTAAATCATTATATGATGCCGCTATCTCTTCACTCTCGGCCCCAAATAATTGTTCGCGTATTTGTAAGGCAATTAAATGATTTTCTTCCGCCTGTTTGTATTTACGTGTGCTACCATAAAGTAATCCCAAAGTAGATAGACATTTTGCTCCTTCTCTTGTGTTTTGGTTATTTGTTTTTTGAAATAGTGTAAGCGCATTTTGAAGATTTTCAAGAGCTAAATCAAAACGACCTTTGTTTAAATACAAAAAACCTTTGTTGGTAAGTGTAATGGCATTACCAAAGTCTGAACGTACTGTGTTAATATTTTTTAATAAAATTTCAGCCTCGTCTAATTTTCCTTGAAGCATCAAAATTTCTGCTGCCTTGTTTGAAAATAATGATTGTGTTTGCGGGTCAACTGATTTATTGTGTTTTAGTAAACTGAGTCCTTGTTCATATTCCGTAACTGATATTAACGAATCTGTTTTATTTAAAATATAATTCTCTTGAGCAAATGAGGTAAGTAACCCAATTGATAAAGAAAGTATAGTAAGATAAACTCTCATTAGAAACGATAGTTATAGGTAATTGACGTAACCATCTCTCTGGTGAGACCATCGGGATTTTTTTCTCGTTGATGAAGTTTATGGCCCCATAAAAGTTTTATTCCTGAACGAACATTAAAATTATATCCTGCTGTAACTATTCCTGAAAGGGCCAGGCCATGTGCTCCCACAGGTTTGATTTCAACGTCTTGTTTTGTTATGCGGTCATTCGTGATTCGGTAAATAGGAAGAAGCCCCGTACTGAAATTAAAGCGTGAGAATCTAAAATTCCTCTCTACGCGTAGCATTACATCAACACCTCGTTTTAATTGATTTGATGCACTATATGTTTTGATGTAATTTCCATCGGGATAATTTGAAAAATCTGACCAATCAAATTTATTCTGATTTATATGGATAAATGGTATTTGTATCCCTGTTGCAAATAACCATTTACGATTTATTAGCGAAAGCCCAGTGATAAAGTCGTACGTACCTAAACTGGTTTGGTAATACATCGGTAAAGGTTCATTGGGAAATTTATTCGAAGTTTGATTCGATTTATTGGTAGGGATTTTTCCTCCCATGGAAAAGTTAATATCAAATCGATCCGTGTTAAGTAAGGATCTTGTATAGCATAGTGATAGATCGCTTACTCCTTGTGTTTCTCCCAGGTTACCACTGCGCACCATCATATATGGAACTTTTACCTGAAAAGATGATTTTGAATTAAGACTGAAATTTAGATCCGCAGTGGCTACGTAAATAACAGGAGTGGTAGTAGTAGTGCCACGGTAGAAACTCAATTCCATAGAGCGCAGTTTTAATTGCACTTTCTTATTGTATGGCTGATCGGGTTTCATAGCGCCCATGGTACAAAACCCTGCATCGCTACATCCTTGAGAAATGGCATTGATTGATATTAGCGTGGCGAAAGCAAGGAATGTATATATTTTCATAGTGTTGTATAGGCTAAATTAGTCAACACTTTTTCAATGATCAACCCTAATTCAATAATAAGCCCTGAGAAGAAGGCTGGGCCAAGTTCTATATAAATAGAATTAAACCAAGCCCTATTACATTCCCAACGACTGGTTTTCGATAGATGCCAGTTCAATAATCTTCTCGTATTCTGCTGGATTTAGGTCATTGAAGAAGTAGTGAACTGGATTGGCGTGAACACCATTGACGAAAACCTCATAATGCAGGTGAGGAGCTGTAGAAAGCCCCGTATTTCCTACGTATCCTATTAAATCTCCTCGTTTTACTTTTTGTCCGTGCTTAACAGCAAAGCCATGCATGTGTGCATATCGGCTGCGATAACCAAAACCATGATCAATTTCAATTACTTTTCCATAGCCACTAAAGCTAACATCTTGTTTGTCTATAACGCCATCTGCAGTAGCATAGATAGGTGTACCAATGGCAGCAGCAAAGTCAATACCAGTATGCATTTTTTTTACTTTGTAGATTGGGTGGATGCGCCATCCAAAACCTGAAGCAAGCGCTATCAGTTGTTTGTTGGATACTGGTTGAATGGCTGGAATAGCAGCGAATAATTTCTCCTTACTCTCAGCAAGCTCTACAACTTCATCTTGCGATTTTGTTTCAATATAAATTTTACGTCTCAGGTTATCTACGTTTTCACTTAATTTAACAATGAAATCTTCATGGATGATATTTTTATCCTTTATGTCTTCATAGCGATCAACACCACCAATTCCGGCTTCACGAATGTTTTTATCAATCGGTTCAGCCCCAAGTACTATGCGATAAATATTGTCATCGCGATTTTCGATGTTACTAAGTTGTTTTTGAAGTTTATCCACTTCAACCAATAAGTTGTCATAATAAAACTCCATTTCTTTTACTTCGTTTCTCAAGATCAATTCTTTAGGAGATTCAAAGTATGAACTTGAAATTAGGAGGATACCTGCAGCCATGGCAAGAGTCAAAGAAAAAATTCCCAATGCATTCAGAATAATGTCTGATGTAGTAGTTTTTATTCTTTCGTACTTGCAGGTTTCTGTATCGTAGTAGTACTTTATTCTTGCCATAAATCACATATTACGATTTGATATTTAGTTTGTTACTGGTCTGAATATTTTAATAATGTCTGCATTACATTCCAGTATGGGGCCTTCCAATAATTCAATGCAATAGGGGATTGCTGGGAATATAGCATCTAAACACTGACGGATCGCTTTTGGTTTGCCTGGAAGATTAACAATCAGCGTATTCTTTCTAATGCCAGCTGTTTGTCTGGATAAAATTGCTGTAGGAACATATTTTAAGCTTTCCATTCGCATCAGTTCACCAAAACCTGGCATCATTTTGTCGCATACCGCCTCGGTTGCTTCCGGAGTAACATCTCTTTTGGCGGGACCTGTACCTCCACAAGTGATCACGAGACAGCAATTTTTCTGATCAGCCATCTCTTTCATTGTATTTTCTATCAACAGTTGTTCATCAGGAATTATTGCATATTCCTTTTCCCAAGGTGAAATGAGGTACTCATTTAACGTTTGAACGATGGCTTTTCCGGGCAAATCTTCATAGATGCCCTTACTAGCTCTATCTGAGACATTAATAATTCCTATTCTGATCATGCGTGAAGCATTGGTTTAAAAATTATCTTTTCGGAACGACCCTTTTTGAAAACCTGTCTTCCTTTATTGATTCCTTTGCGTAATTCCTTTTGTTTTTCTATCGGTAAAGCAATCGTTTCAGCACATTCGGAGGAGCAACAACCTGTATATTTAGAGGCACATTCTTCACACTGAATGAATAACAGATGACAGCCGTCATTCTTACAATTGGTATGGGTGTCACAAGAATTACCACATTGATGGCAGACACTGATAACGTCATTAGAAATACGTTCTCCCAGTCTTTCATCGAAGACAAAGTTTTTACCAATAAACTTGTTTTCGAGGTTTTGTTCTTTTACTTCCTGCGCATACTTGATGATTCCTCCATTGAGTTGAAACACGTTTTTAAAACCGATGTGCTTAAACCAGGCACTTGCTTTCTCGCAGCGAATGCCACCGGTGCAATACATGAGTAGGTTTTTATCTTTCTGTTCTGCCAATAACTCGCCTACAACTTTTAACTCTTCCCGAAAGGTATCCACATCCGGACAGATGGCATTTTTAAAATGACCTACCTCACTTTCGTAATGGTTGCGCATATCTATGACTACCGTATTCGGATTTTCCGCCAGTTGATTAAATTGAATGGCATTTACATGTACCCCGCAATTGGTCACATCAAAAGTTTCATCATTCAATCCATCGGCAACGATCTTTTTTCTGACTAAAATCTTCAATTTAAAAAATGATTTCCCGTTATCGTCAACAGCAAGATTGAGTCTTATACCAGTTAGAAAATGGATGCTGAATAATTGGGTCCTGAAATTATCTAACTGATTTGTAGGGACACTGATTTGAGCGTTTATCCCTTCTTTGGCTACGTAAATTCTGCCCAAAACATGAATTTGTTCAAGTAGTTTGTATAGGTCATTTCTAAATGTAGTAGGATCACCGATTTGGTGATACTTGTAAAACGAAATAGTAGTTCGCTGTTCAGTGCTTAATTGGAGTTTTTCCTTAAGTTCCTTCCCATTGATCCGATTATAAAGTGCCATTTTTGATGAAATTTTAATCGTGCAAAGGTAAAGATAATCGGCTTCTTTGCCAAGATAACCAATTTGCGACCAGTTAGTTGGAAGAGGGTTTTAACTGGCCCCTAAGCAACCTATTGTAGTCTTCACATGGCAACACACCTTTCAGATGGCAGTATCCACAAGTTTTGTATGTATCGCTGATATAGCCTCTTTTGATAATCACCGTGGTGCCATTACAAACCGGACAAGTAACTTTTCCGGTTGGCCCACAATCAATGTCATAATCTTGTGAGAATACCTGACTCGCTTGTTTTAATTCCTGCTGCTTTTCTTTAAGAAGTTCAACTTCGGCCTTTTGTTTCATGGTGATTGTCTCTTGGGAGAATTGACCGGACGTTCCTTTTAACTGAATGTATTTATTTAGCCAATCAACACTCTGTTTATACTTGCCTAAAAAGTAGGAGTTCTTTCCAAAGTAAAAAGTAATATCGGATGGCACACTCCTTACCGATTTAAGTATGGTTAAAAACTTTTCATCCGCAGCTTGATAGTCACCTTGATTCATTAGAATTACGGCTGAATCTAATTTCATATTCAACGCGCGTTGTTTATCCGCCTGACGCTGTATTTCTATTTGCCTTATTTTTTCTTTCTCAGATTCAGTTTGACCAAAAACCATGGTTGTTGTTGCGAGCAAAATAATCCAGAATGCAAATCCTTTTTTCACCGTATTTAAATTCATTTAATAAAATCTTTCTTTGATAAATTAAGCCATTCCAAAGCTGCATTACAAAAAATATCTTCCTTAACCGTTACCGGTAACTCCATGTCTTCAATGAATTTTCCGATTCCTAAATCACCTAACGGAAAAGGATAATCGGAACCTAACATAACTTTTTTACTTCCCTGCATTTTCAATACATACTCCAACATCAATGAATCATGTGTAATGCTGTCTACCCAAAATTTCCCTAAATAATTTCGGGGATTCACATTGTTATCAATGGCTACCAGGTCGGGTCTGCATTCAAAACCATGTTCAATTCTTCCAATGGTAGGAAGAAAAGAACCACCAGCATGAGCAAACATAACACGGAGTTTAGGCAGTCTTTCAAAAATCCCGCCAAAGATCATCGAGCACATGGCGCGCGAAGTCTCAGCGGGCATACCTACCAACCAGGGAAGCCAATAGCGTTGCATGTTTTTTTCGCCCATCATATTCCATGGATGCACCATAACGGCCAAGTCCAGTCGCTCGCAGGTTTCGAAAACCGGAAAAAATTTTTCTTCGTTGAGGTTATCGTCATTAATGTTTGATCCGATCTGGATTCCTTTCAGTCCTATTTTTTTGATCCGGTCAAGTTCCTCCACCGCTAGTTCAACATCTTGCATCGGCACAGTGCCAAGGCCAATGTATTGCCTTGGATATTTTTCAACTAATTTGCCCAGATGATCATTTAGAAATTGTGACAAATCCAGACAATCTAATGGCTTAGCCCAATAAGAGAACATCACTGGAATTGTGCAGACTACCTGGACATGGGTGTGAAACTTTTCATATTCTTCTATCCGCAAATCCGGATTCCAGCAATTTTCTTTGATCTCTCTGAAAAACTGGTTGCCCCGCATCATCTTGGCAAATCCCTTCTTGTGATGTTGCAGGTAGATGAAATCGCCATAGCCGAATTTATCGCTCCAGTTGGGCATTTTTTTTGGAAGGATATGTGTATGCGCGTCAATCTTGAGCATCGGCAATGACTAATCTGGTAAATGTAGAAATTTTATAGGTAGATTGTTTAGGTTAAACCAAATCATATCAAGGGATAAAAGTTTGGGATCAGGTGGCTGTTTATGAATGAAAATATTTCCACGGACAGCAACAAATGGGTACTTGCCCTTTATTTGTAATTTCCTTTTTCGAATTAAAACCTATGAGCAAAACTAACTTCCTTCTATTGGCATGCCCGCTGTTCTTCTTTTTATCTAACTGCACACAAAAGCCAAAAGCAGATTTAATACTTATGCATGGCAAGGTATATACCATGCAATGGGATGATCCTGATTTGGATGGAAAAATATCATCTAATGCACCTTATGTGGATGGAAATTGGCATCCGGAAGCCGAAGCTATCGCCATAAAGGATAATCTAATTTTGGCAATCGGGTCTGATAACGAAATGCAAAAGTATGCCGGCAACGATACACAAATTATCGATGTACATGGAGGAACAATCTTACCCGGATTAGTTGATTCTCATACCCACGTCATCAACCTTGGGCAAAATCTTGATTTGGTAGATTTGACAGTCGCCAGCAATGAAGCGGAAGCAGTAGCGTTGATTGTTGAGCAGGCAAAGAATATCCCTGCCGGGGAATGGATTGTTGGCAAAGGATGGGATGAAGGAGCCTGGGCGAGTCATTATCCAGACAAAAAACTTTTAACAGAACGAGTGCCCAACCATCCAGTGTTAATGCGAAGCTTGCACAGTTTTGCCTCGTGGTGTAATCAAAAAGCCTTGGATGTGGCAGGGTTTACGAAAGACATAAAATCACCGATAGGAGGAGTGATTATGAAAGATGATCATGGCCAGCTCACCGGACTTTTTCTAAACAAGGCCACCGACATGATCGAAAAGGCAATCCCTGCACCGGATCATGGAAAATTAAAATCCTGGTTTCTTGCCGGATTAAATGAGATGGCCAAATCAGGTTATGTTTCTATTCACGAAGCAGGCGTAGGTGCTGAACTCATGCAGGCAATTGATGAATTAGATAAGGAAAATAAATTGCCAATCAGAGTTTATGTCATGTTGAGTAGTGATGACAAGCCACTGATGGACGAATGGAAAATAAGAGGTCCCTATGTTTCTAACTCGGGTATGCTGGTGGTGAAAGCTGTGAAAGCTTTTTATGATGGTGCGTTGGGCTCGCGTGGCGCAAAGTTGATTGAGAATTATTCAGATATGCCCGGACATCAGGGGATAAGCGGCACAGATTTTCGTTTTGATCCTGCCACACTAAACGAAATGGCCAAGGCAGGATTCCAACTTTGTGTTCATGCCATCGGTGATGCTGCCAATCGTGAAACATTGAATTATTTTGAAAAGATGATTCAGGGAAATCCACTCATTAAAGAGCAACGACATCGCATTGAACATGCACAAGTGGTGAGTGATATTGACATGTCACGGTTTGCATCCTTGGGGGTAATTGCTTCTATGCAACCATCCCATGCGGTGGAAGATATGATGTGGGCTGAGACGAGACTTGGATCGGAAAGAATTAAAAATGCCTATGCGTGGCGATCGTTGAGATTGCAGCATACTTCTTTGATTTTTAATTCCGATCTCACGGGCACGGATCACAATATATTTTATGGCCTTCATTCTGCTATTACCAGGCAAAATAAAATCAATGAACCGAAGGAGGGCTGGCTTGCATCACAACGAATGACTTCAGAAGAAGCGCTGAGGGGATTTACCGTATGGCCTGCCTTTGCAGCGTTTACTGAAAAAGAATCAGGTGTGCTAGCCGTAGGAAAGTGGGCTGACATTACTGTTCTAAACATTGATCCACTGCAGGTTGGGGAAAAAGAATCTTCACATCTTTTAGAGGGAAAAGTGCTTTTGACGATAGTGAACGGTAAAGTTCTTTTTAAAGATTAACGAGGATAAATGACTTATTGCCGTTCTTCTAAAAGATGCAAATGATGCTGTATATGATAAGCAGAAAAAAACAACATTTCGCGTAAAGTAATTTTACCTAACAGTGGATGGGGAACTAGGTATTGGTCCAATTGATTTTCACTCCACGATTTAATTCGTTTGGTCATCCTGTCTTTTTGGAGATTAAAATCAGTAATCAAGTTTTCTTTTTGCTGCCATGAAACAACAGGAGGTGCAAAGCGACTTGGAGCAGTGCCACCAGCCGAAAGCTTTTGATGATAACGGTCAACCAACTCCTGATAACTACGAGGCGATCGATTTGGTTTTCCAAAAGCAATTCTTAAAACAAAAGAGGGGAGAAGCAGCGCCTGATTTACCGGGGAAAGACTCCGTATTAAATGGTCAATGTTTTGACCTACCGACCATTTCTTATTCTCCGATCGTGTAAATGATTCCTGAGATTGTCTATTTACAAAATGCACAAACGAATCAGCATGACTGTTGAGTAAATCGACAATGAATTTTTTGTCTTCCATTTGTTATAAGCTCCATCCAGTCCTGTATTCTCGTTTCACAAACTGATTGGCTTCATCAAAATTAGTGATCTTCATGTTTTTGGCATCCCACAAAAGTTTCTTGCGACCAGGGAACCCATTATCAATTCGCATGGAATAACTTCTGATAGCAAGGTTCCCCATCAAGACTGCTTCTGTAAATGGACCAGCATATTCGAACGGTGAACTCAGTTGCTTCTTACCATATCCAGCCAAACACGCGTCTACCCATTCGGTGTAATGTCCGGCTTCAGCGCCAGGAATCCGCGGGATCGTTTGTTTGGGAAATGTTACTTCCTTCATTCGCGAAGTAGGCAGAAGGATTGGTCCCATATTGTAATTGGCAATTAGTTTACCTTTCGTTCCTTCAAATATGTAGCCATTGCCCAGGTCGCCACCACCCATTACTTCATCGGGCATTAATTCTTCGGGGCGTTTGGGAACAAGTCCTCCATCCATCCAGGTGAGTGTAATATTTCCTTTTCCATCGGTACGTGGAAACTTCATATGAATAATGGAAGAGGCCGGGCAACTATCTTTATAATCAGCCATTTGAAAGGGACCAGACCATGCTGTGGTGGCGCTGCATTCCACTTCGGAAGGATAGTCTATTGGTAAAATCCGGAAGGCTGGATCCATGATGTGGCAAGCCATATCACCCAATGCACCGGTGCCGAAACTCCACCAACCACGCCAATTGAAAGGATGATAAGCAGGGTTGTATTCAATTTCCTTTGCAGGACCAAGCCATAAATCCCAATCAAGTTCCTTAGGTATTTCATGTTTGCCTGATGGTGTTGGCACTCCTTGGGGCCACACAGGTCGGTTTGACCATGTTATTACATTGGTAACATCTCCAATTAATCCGGCATCCACCCATTCTTTAGTAGTGCGCACATAATCAGATGATGCAAATTGATTTCCCATTTGAGTTACCACCTTATATTTCTTAGCCGCTTCGGTAAGCATGCGAGCTTCAAAGATGTCGTGCGTTAATGGCTTCTGTACATACACATGCTTGCCTCTTTGCATGGCTGCCATAGCTGCCACTGCATGTGTGTGGTCGGCTGTTGAAACAGTAACGGCATCGATGTTTTTCGATTCTTTTTCCAGCATAATGCGAAAGTCCTTGTAGTATTTCGCATTTGGGAAATTCTCTTTTGATTTAACCGCTTGCCTGTCATCGACATCACATAGAAAAGCAATTTTTGATTTTGGGTTTTTAGCAATGCCGGCAAGATCAACGGTGCCTTTGCCACCCACGCCTATACCTGCAACATAAAGGGTGTCGCTTGGAGCAATGAAACCATTTCCACCTAATACAAATCGAGGAAGGATGGTAAAGACTGAGGCAGCCAACGATGCTTGTTGAATAAATTTCCTTCTGGAGAGATTGGTTGTTTTGGCGATGGGTAGTTTTTGTATTGGCATAAAAATCTGGTTTAGGATCGGTTTTTTTCTGTGGCCGTTTGACCTTTATGTAATTTAAATATGTGCAAACACTTATTTAAAATAACAGTCCCGATATAAATTTATCGGGACTGCCTGGTGTAAATTGCTTTTGTCGAATCTTTAATTCGTAGGGATGAATTCGTTTACCATCCAGTACGGTATTCTCTTTTCACAAATTGATTGGCATCATCAAAGTTGGTGATCTTCATATTTGGACCATCCCATAACAGTTTAATGAAGCGGCCAGGATAATCGAATTGGTCGGGCCTTCCGCCTTCACGAGGTTTACGTATGTCATAGCTACGGATGGCAAGATTACCCATCAACAATCCCTCGGTTAAAGGACCGGCCAAATCAAAGGATGATGACAATTCAGATTTTCCATAACCTGCAATACAACCTTCCACCCATTGGGCATAATGGCCTTCAGCACCACCTGTTACTCGCTTATATTTTTGCGCTACGGCAACCTCTTTAGTGCGGCTTGTCGGTAATAGCTGTGGATTAATTCCATACGTACTACACATCATCTTTCCTTTCGTTCCCACCATGATCACTCCATTGCCACCATCACCCATCATTTCATTAGGGCCTAATTCTTCTGGCCTTTCGGGTTGTATACCGCCATCCATCCAATGGAATTTAACATTGGGCTTACCTGCCTTTCCCGGGTAGGTCATGATCACGTGTGAAGAAGGCGGGCAACTATCAGGGAAATATCCACGCTTGAATTCATCAACATAAACACTACCAACACTACACTCCACTTCGGTAGGATAACCAAGTCCAAGTACGCGGAAAGGAGGTTCAATAATATGACATGCCATATCGCCCAAAGCACCTGTGCCATAATCCCACCAGCCGCGCCAGTTGAATGGAACGATTTTATCAACGTAATCCTTGGCTGGTGCAGTGCCAAGCCATAAATTCCAATCTAACTCTTTAGGTATCTCTGTTTTTTTATCCGACCAGGGAATTCCTTGAGGCCACACCGGGCGATTTGTCCAGCAATACACGGTATGCACATCACCAATTGCACCTGCTTCATACCACTCACGCATTTGCCGAACGCCATCACCAGAAGCACCCTGGTTTCCCATCTGTGTTACCACTTTGTATTTTTTCGCAGCTTCGGTGAGCATACGCGCTTCATGGATGTCGTGTGTTAACGGTTTTTGCACATATACGTGTTTACCCAACTGCATGGCGGCCATTGCTTGTATGGCATGCATGTGATCGGGAGTAGAAACAGAAACTGCATCGATGCTTTTGTGGTTTTCATCCAGCATCTTACGATAGTCCTTGTAATATTTTGCTTTTGGGAAATTGGCAACCGTTTTTGCTGATCGTCTATCGTCAACATCGCAGAGGAAAGATATTTCGGCTTTACCGCTTTTCGCGAAGTTGGCAATGTCGCTTTCTCCTTTTCCACCGGCACCGATGCCCGCTACATAGATTTTATCGCTCGGGGCGACATATCCTTTTCCACCCAGTACATAACGTGGTACTATGGTTACAGCAGCGGCAGCAAGTCCAGCGGTTTTTATAAAATTTCTTCTGCTTGTATTTTCAGAAGAAGGTGGTGTTTTTTTCTTAAGTGGCATGTTTAAATAGGTTACTGTTTATAAAATTTTTTAAATGAATATAAGATTTCAGTATCACGCATCAAACTTCACGCTTTCTGCCAGGGTGCGTTCATCATACTTCAAACCATATTGATCAAGAACATCTTGTGGCACGCCATCCCATTGATTAGGCTTGTTGCCAACATATCCTAAATCCTTAATACCAATTTCACTGGTAAAGAATCCGGTGGCAGTGAGGTCGCGCATCAGGTTAAAGAAAGCAACCCCTTGTTGAAATTCTGGTTTGGCCTTTTCGGGATAGGCAATTTCATCCACCATTTCAATTTGCTGAACTGAACTGCAAGAGGCAAAATCGGCATTGAATCGCTTCATGCATTGAATATCCAACCACTTGAGGCCGCCACGCATTGGTATTTGATGGCGCGGCATATCTTTTACGATGAATTCAATGAATGCCGGCACACCAGCATCCGTGGCAGAACCAGATGTCTCATCTTTTGGAATAATGATATCCGACAGGATGCTGATTGTCTTCATTTCATGTTCATCGAAAAAAGTTTCGCTCAATAGTTTTTGTTCTCGAATCAATTCTTCTTTGGTACGATCAATCGTAAATGTCTTTGGGGCTTCAACCGTTTCTTTTGCGGCAGGTTCACATGAAATTAAAACTCCGGCTCCGAGTGATCCTACGGCAAGGGTCTTTAAATATTTTCTTCTATCCATAGTAGTTGTTAGTAATAAGAAATAAGTATCAAGATTATCTGAGATTGTCTTTCGTCTTAATTCTTTTAGTCTTTTAAATATTCTGTTTCTTTAATTCATCAATTATATATTCACTTGCCCTCATTGAAAGAGCAAGTATCGTCCATGTTGGGTTTTTATCTGCCTGCGAAACAAACGGCCCCCCATCCACAATGAACAAATTTTTAACATCGTGTGTCTGGTTAAATCTATTTACGACAGATTTTTTTGGATCGTCTCCCATCCTTGTTGTTCCAACTTCGTGAATAATTCGGCCAGGCGCAGCAAGACCATAGTCGTTTTCAGGTCCATCTGTGTTCCCATAGGTGACTACCCCACCCATTTTATCTATGATTTCAGCGAAGGTTTGCTTCATGTGCTTGGCTTGCTTCACTTCATAATCACTCCACTTGTAATGAAAGCGCAGCACCGGGATACCATATTTATCCACAGTAGTGGGATCGATCTCACAATAGTTATCTTCTCTTGCAATAGCTTCACCACGACCCGACATGCCAATGTGAGCACCATAGAAATAGCGATAATCATCCTTCAAGGATGCGCCATAACCCCCGGCTTCTTTTTGGTTGCCATCACGGCCAGGATATTTCCCATTCGTGTTTTGCATACCGGAACCAAAACCGTAGCCAGGCATACCCATGCCACCACCATACTCTATATGATAACCGCGAGGGAAGTCTAGTTTTTTATTGTCAAGCCACCAGGGCGAATATACGTGCATGCCACCCACACCATCTTCATTATAGCGTTTTCGGCCAACTAGTTTTGGTAATATACCCCCCATGGATGCACCGGTTGAATCATGAAGGTATTTGCCAACGATACCACTGGAGTTACCAATGCCATTGGGGAATTGAGAAGATTTTGAATTGAGTAATAAACGGGCAGATTCGCATGCACTGGCTGCAAGTATAACCACTTTTGCTTTCACCGTATATTCTTGCTTGTCATCTTTATTCACAAATGAAACTCCCGTTGCTTTGCCCTCTGAATTGGAAGTTACTTCACGCACCATTGCATTTGGAATCACATCGATATTTCCAGTGCTGATTGCTGGCTTGACTAATACCGAGGAAGAAGAGAAATCACCATACACAGTGCAGCCACGATTACATTGTGAGCAATAGAAACAGGAGCCCCTCTCTTTATTAATAGGTTTAGTAAGAATGGATAGCCGTGAAGGGATAACTGGAATTTTTAATGCTGAGCCAGCATCTTTAATAAAGAGCTCGTGCAAGCGCGGTTTGGGAGGGGGAAGGAAAATACTGTCAGGATCGTTGGGTAGGTTTTCCGTTGAACCAAACACACCAATTAACTGATCTACTTTATCGTAATAAGGGGCTACATCATCGTAACCTATAGGCCAATCCTCGCCAAGACCATCATGGCTTTTATGTTTAAAATCGCGTGGTCCGAAGCGAAGTGAAATTCTTCCCCAGTGATTGGTGCGGCCCCCTACCATGCGTGCGCGAAACCAGTCGAACTTGGTGCCGTCTTTATGAGTGTATGGTTCTCCATCCAATTCCCATCCACCATAGGCAGCATCAAAATCACCGAAATGCCTTAGCGGTGTGCTTGCACCCCTGCGTGGAGATTCCCACGGCCATTTGAGTTGTGTAACATTTTTTGCGGGATCGTAGAGCGGGCCGGCTTCAAGCAGTACAACCTTGATACCGGCATTCGCCAATACATATGCGGCCATGCCACCTCCAGCACCTGAGCCTACAATACATACATCGTAATCTTTCTGAGTTTTTTTGATTTGAAAATCAGGCATAGTAAGAAGTTATAGAAGTTAACTTCTCTAAATGTAAATTTTATTTTCAGAAATGAGAAAATAATTTTTTAATCACGCAAATGAAAGGAGGAGTGGTGTTATTTCTTTTTTGGAACGGGATCATATCCGCTGGTGCCCCAGGGATTGCACCTTGCAATTCGTTTGCTACCCAACCAGATACCTTTTAATATGCCCCATTCCTGAATGGCTTCAATGGTATATTGGGAGCACGTAGGAGTATGACGGCAATGAGCACCGAGCATGGGAGAAAGAATGCCCTGATAAAGCCGTATAGGAAGGATAAAGAGCCGTTTAAAAAACATCATATTGTTTGAGTGTCAAATTTAAACTAATTATGATGATAGAAAGTTCGGTCCAATATTATTATTACATACTTACTATTAAAAAAAATTGACATGAAATTATTTTTATTCTTTGTCTTCGCACTAAGCATTTCATTTCAAGTGTTTTGCCAGAATCCCGTTGGTATTTTTGAAAATCATCAAGATGTCGGAAATCCTAAAAAGCCTGGAACTACGATCTTTGACCAACGTAATCAAGAGTATAAATTATCGGGTAGTGGGTATAATATCTGGTTTGGTAGAGATGAATTTCACTACACGTATAAAAAGATCAAAGGGGATTTTATTCTCACCGCTAATTTTCAATTTCTAGGAACAGGAACAGATCCACATCGTAAAATTGGTTGGATGGTACGCAGTTCACTGGACGACAATGCAGCACATGTTAGCGCCACACTTCATGGCGATGGAATGATGTCACTACAATGGCGCGCTTTACGAGGAGCTTTTATGAGAGATCCGGATGATGAAGTCAGATTTTCAAAAAGCAACCCCCAGGTTATTCAGTTGGAAAGAAACAATGGCAGGTATATTGTCAGAGTTGCCAATTGGGGAGAGCCTCTGCAGGTAGTAGGCGAGTATAAACATGAAGCCATGGGAGACGAAGTGTTTGCTGGTTTGTTTATTTCGGCACACAATGAAACGGTTATTGAAGAAGCGATGGTATGGAATGTCCGGGTAGATAAGCCAGTGCCTGATAATTACAGTGCGGGTCGTCAGGGATATTTAGGAAGCAGATTAGAAATCATAAACGTGTCAGATGGAAAGAGAAAGGTAATTCATGAAGCACCTACTTCATTTGAAGCGCCCAACTGGATGCCAGACGGAAAGAAGTTATTATTCAATCAGGCTGGTTCGCTCTATAAAATACCGATTGAAGGTGGTGAAACAGAAAAGTTGAATACCGATTTTGCTAATCGAAACAACAATGATCACGGAATTTCATTTGATGGAAAAATGTTGGCGATCAGTCATCAACGAGAGGGATTGCCCGGTGGTGGTTCTACCATTTATGTGCTTCCACTTACAGGAGGAACTCCCAAACTGATCACAGAAAAAACTCCATCATATTGGCATGGATGGGCTCCTAACGGAAAGGATGTTGTTTTTGTTGGCCAGAGAGGAAATCCATTTTATGACATCTATAAAGTTTCAATTAATGGTGGACCAGAAATCAAGTTGACCTCCAATTCGAACTATCATCTGGATGGGCCGGAGTATTCACCCGATGGAAAATACATTTATTATAACTCAAGCGAGACGGGCACGATGCAAATCTGGCGTATGAAACCAGACGGTTCTGCCAAAGAACAAATCACCTTTGACGAATACAACGATTGGTTCCCTCACATTTCACCTGACGGTAAGTGGATTGCATTTATTTCTTTTCCGAAGGAGATAAATCCAAAAGACCATCCTGCCTACAAGCGCGTTATGTTGAGGGTGATGCCGGCAAGCGGTGGCGCACCCAAAGTGATTGCCTATTTATATGGAGGACAAGGCACCATCAATGTTCCTTCGTGGTCGCCCGATAGTAAGCGTATTGCTTTTGTTAGTAATTCAGAAAAATCAGATAAGTAAACGGATCATTCAATTGGTAAGTTCAGTTTTGAATAATTGACTTCGTGTGTGGATCTATTTATCGGAGTTTGTAGCGTTGGCAGTACAAATAAATTGAGTGGAACTACCCCGGGCAAATTGTATTGAACAGCGACAAGCCAGAACATCAGAAAGTTTATAATCGCGACACATTGATTAAAATGATGAGCAAACCGTTGCGTCTTGCCGATAGCTTGATGATTACTTTGTATTGTGGTGAGTTTGGCATCATCAACAAATCACCCCGTGGCCCGATGGTAGCCTGGTATAAGGACATGGTTTCCATCTTTGAACAATACAATATTGATTATGCCAATTGGAATTATAAAGCAGGTTCCTTGGGTATAGTTGACAAAGACAGAAAGCCCGATCAGGAAATGGTTAAGATATTAACTAATGCAAAGTAGTGGAACTTGATGATTGAACGATTTCAATAATTCAAATTTTAAATGACCGGTAAAAAATATAAACGATTAACCCAGGGTGATATGAAACAACTTCTTAACGCGCTTGCTTGTTTATTCTTCTTAATCTTTTTTCAGGTAACTGGTTTTACACAATCAACACTGGATAACCTTTTACCTGTACGGGGTTTTTCTATAGCAGCTCCGAAGTCAAATGAAGTCGATCGGTTTGTGAAGTTTATTAACGAAGAGCTGGCGCCCCAAGGGATCAATATTCTGCTGCTACGCGTAGATTATAATTATCAATATGAAAGCTATCCAAAATTGAGAGATTCCGTTGCGTTGTCAAAAGCGGATGTAAAGAAATTAGTGGATGTATGTGCTAAAAAGAAAATCAAAATTATTCCTCAGATCAATTTACTAGGGCATCAGTCGTGGGCAGAGAAGACTACTGCTTTGCTAAAAAACTACCCTGAATTTGATGAGACACCCCATATTAAAATGCCGGAAAAATATGTGTGGCCTAACGAGGATGGCCTGTATTGCCGAAGCTACTGCCCGCTTCACCCTGATGTACATAAGGTGGTGTTTGCCTTAGTCGATGAAATATGTGATGCCTTTCAAACTACGGCATTTCATGCGGGCATGGATGAAGTGTTTTATATCGGTAACGACAAATGTCCGCGGTGTAGTGGTGTTGATAAAGCAGAACTATTTGCCGGTGAAGTGCGTACGATACGCGATCATCTGGCTACAAAAAACAGAGAACTATGGATTTGGGGCGACCGACTGCTGGACGGAAAAACTACCGGCATGGGTATGTGGGAAGCCAGCATGAACAACACGCATCGCGCCATTGATATAATACCTAAAGATGTGGTGATCTGTGATTGGCACTATGAGCGGCCCGATCAGTCGGCTGTATATTTTGCTATGAAAGGATTTCGCGTATTAACCTGTCCATGGCGTAAACCCGATGTAACGACTGTACAAGTGGAAGACATGGTGAAGTATAGAAAGTATGCCGCCAATGGATTGAAAGATAAATATTACGGAATGTTGCAAACGGTATGGATGGGCTGTGGAAATTTCATGGATGGCTACTATGGAGTGAAAGTAGGGATGTCGGATAAGAATAAAGAGCTTGCCGCTAAATCGATTTCCGATTGGGATTCCTTCCGCGCCATGGTGAAGAAAATCGATGAGTTGGCGAAAACAACAAAATGATTGGATCATCTGTGAAGGATTACTTTTCTTTTACCATTTTGTTTCTGATGATCATCCGATGGGGTGATGCTCAGCATGAAAAACAACTTAAATTGATTGACTCAAAAGCTACCCGCGAAACCAAGCGGTTGTTCAACAACCTAAAGCAGGTTTCAGGAAATTATATTTTGTTTGAATATCAGCAAGCAACAGAATATTTGCATGGCTGGTTAGATGATTCCGATCAGTCGGATGTTAAATCAATGACAGGGAAGTGTGCCTGATTTTATGAAGTTCTACCAAGATCCCTTTACCTTGTTTCAAAACGATGTAAAAGGTATGTATAAGAAGAAGGTAAAATTCAAATAGATTTATTTATGATGAAGCGAAGAGAATTTATAAAGACTACGGGATTATCCGTAGCTGCGTTGGGCCTTACGGGTGCTGATTCTTTTGGTGGTGCTGAAAAAGCGAAAATGAAAGTGCCGAAGTGGAAGGGCTTTAACCTGTTGGATTTCTTTAGTCCCAATCCGATGGGGCAGCGTATCAAAACCACGGAAGAGCATTTCAAATGGATGCACGATTGGGGATTTGATTTTGTACGCATTCCGATCGCCTACCCCAGTTATCTGAAGTTTGACCGTAGCAGAAATATTTTACCGGAATAAGTTTATCAGATCGATGATGAGGCAGTTGATAAAATCGACAGCATTGTGCATCTGGCTCATAAACATAAAATGCATGTGAGCTTAAATTTGCACAGAGCTCCAGGCTATTGTGTAAATGCAGGCTTCAATGAACCGTATAATTTATGGAAAGATCAGGCTGCCCTTGATGCCTTTTGTTTCCATTGGAATATGTGGGCGAAGCGTTACAAAAATGTAAGCAATAAAAAGATCAGTTTCGATTTATTGAATGAGCCCAGTATGCGCGAAGACATGAATGATCAGCATTCGAAGCGTAGTACTGTACCGGGTGAATCGTATCGGAAACTTGCCATTGCTGCTGGTGATGCGATCCGAAAAGAAAATCCTAAACACGTGATTATTGCTGATTGTAATAACGTAGGCAATACGGTGATACCGGAAATCGTTGACCTGAATATCGTACAAAGCTGTCGGGGTTATTATCCGGGTGCTATATCACATTATAAAGCACCGTGGGCCAATAAAGACATTGACAATCTTCCTGATCCAAAGTGGCCCGGAAAAGTGGGTGATAAAGATTTCAACCGGGCTATGCTGGAAACGTATTATCAACCCTGGATAGATCTTGCCAAAAGCGGAGTGGGGGTACATTGTGGAGAATGTGGCTGTTGGAATAAAACACCACATGATGTTTTCTTAGCCTGGTTTAGTGATGTGCTCGATATTCTGGGAGAACACAAAATTGGTTTTGCGTTGTGGGAGTTTGTTGGCTCATTTGGTATTCTCGACAGTGGCCGGGAAGATGTAAATTATGTAGATTGGTATGGCCATAAATTAGATAAGAAGCTATTGGATTTATTGGTAAGCAAATAGGGAAAAATATAAACGTAACCCTTCTTCATTAGAATAAATTAATTAGCATGTCTGTTGTTTCAAAAAAATAAATACATGAAGTCTTTAACAAGGAATAGATCGATACTGGCTTTGACGATTTTCATTACGATACTCTCCTTGCAATCTTGTAAGAAAGAAGAATCCAATGATCGTTTAAAGCTGGCGGATGTTATCGAGCACTCCATCAAAACCGAAATGCTTAATCGATGGTATCCCCGTGCAGTGGATACCGTACATGGCGGATTTTTGAGTACGTTCACCTATGATTGGCATCCAACGGGTAATCAGGAGAAAATGATTGTTACTCAGGCTCGTCACACCTGGTCAAATTCAAAAGCATCCTTGCTATATGCGGATAATCCGGTGTTTAAAGAAAGTGCCAAACATGGTTTTACATTTTTGCGCGATGTGATGTGGGATAAAGAGTTTGGTGGATTTTATAATCTCGTGGATCGCTCCGGCAAGCCTATACAGGAAATGAAAACAGTGTATGGTAATGCGTTTGGTATTTATGCGTTGTCGGCCTATTACGGTGCCAGTGGCGACACAAGTGCATTAAATCTGGTGAAGAAAGCGTTTGCCTGGCTGGAGAAAAATAGTCATGATCCGGTTAAGAAAGGATACTTTCAACATCTGGATCGCGATGGAAAAGTAATCGTGCGTCCGGATACCATCGTTTCAACGGCCGAGATTGGATACAAAGATCAGAACAGCTCCATTCATTTGCTGGAAGCCTTTACGGAGTTATATCAGGTGTGGCCTGATCCTTTAGTAAAAGAGCGCCTCGCAGAAATGCTGTATCTGATCCGCGATACGATGGTTACCGATAAAGGATACCTGATACTTTTTCTGCAACCAGATTGGACTCCGGTTTCATTCAGAGATTCAACGGTGGAAGTGATCAAGAAACATCACAACCTCGATCACGTTTCTTTCGGTCATGATGTGGAAACGGCCTACCTGATGTTAGAAGCATCACACATATTAGGAATTGAAAACGATACGCAAACGCATGCGATAGCGAAGAAGATGATTGATCACTCCCTGGATAAAGGTTGGGATAACACAGCAGGTGGATTTTATGATGAAGGCTATTACTTTAAGGATAGCACAGATATGTATATTCTCAGAGATACAAAAAACTGGTGGGCACAGGCAGAAGGTTTGAATACATTATTGCTGATGGCTGATCTTTATCCGCAGGACGAGCATCACTATTATGACCAATTCAAATTGATGTGGCAATATATTGATACCAACCTGATTGATCATGAGCATGGCGATTGGTATTCGGGAGGATTGGATAAGCAACCGGAAATGAAAACAGCACTCAAAGGAAATATATGGAAAGGGAACTATCACCAGTTTCGTTCCCTTTCTAATTGTGTGAAAGCATTACGAGAGGGCGAGCCCCACTAACTGATAAGCACTTTTTTCTTTTCCGCTACGGAGCGATAAATGGCTTCCACTACTCGAATATCTTTAAGTCCTTCTTCACCTGGCACGAGCATAGGTTTTTTATTCATGATCGATAGAGCATCATCATCCATTTGCCTGGCCTGCTGATTAGGAATTTGGATATCGATGACGGTACCATCACTGGTCTTTCCTTTATTGCCGTTATATCCCTGAAAAGGAGAGAGGTTATACCAGCCGTTCGTACATTGTACGTTGAGTGAGTTCATGCTTTTCCCAAAACTGGTTTCACATTTAGCAGTAACACCATTATTGAACTCCAGATTAAACAGCATGGTTTCTTCTACTTCAGTATATATCTCCGGGCGGGTTGTCGATGCATAGGCTGCAACAGCAATGGGTTCTAACCCGGTTGCATAGCGGGCAGCATTTAAGGGATAAACCCCCATGTCATACATGGCTCCACCACCCATTTTCTTTTGTTGTTTCCAATGATTGGTGCGACCATCAAAATAACCAGCTTCTGCTTTCACTGAAAGCACTTTTCCATACGTCTGTTCTTTGCGAAATTGTATGATGCGTTGAGTGTTGGGTTCATGATGTACGCGATAACCTATGCTTAACGTTACTTTGTTTTGCTGGCAAGCGTCAATCATGTTTTGACACTCGGCTACGGTCATGGCCATCGGTTTTTCGCACCACACATGTTTACCTGCCTTAGCAGCTCTCACACTATATTCACTATGCATAGAGGGAGGCAACACGATGTAGATAATATCAATAGCCGGATTATTGGCAATGGCATCGAAGTTATCGTAGTGATAAATATTTTTGTCGGAGAGATTATATTGTTGTTTCCATTTCTCAGCTTTGGCTGGAGTTCCGGTGACGATGCCGACAAGTTCGCAGTGCCGGGTCAGTTGAAGCGCGGGGGCAAGTAAATCAGTGCTGTAGTAACCAAGCCCCACCAGGGCAACGCCCAACTTCTTCTTGCTTTTTTGAAACAGAAAATTGGGAAAGGCATCGTGAACAACGGTAACACCGGCAGCGCCTGCCAGGGTTTGCTTAATGAATTTCCGTCTGTTTATCATGTTGATTTTTTTTATTTTGATAGTCTATTAATTTGAAGCGACCAAGCTGTCTGATTATTTTTCTTTTAAAACTCTGCCTATGCCAAATTGATCCCCTGCTTTTACTGCGCTGGTGCCGTTCATGTGAATTTCAATAACTTTTTCACTCATCACCGGATTCCCTTTTTCATCTTTTAATGTGCTGATGATTTTTCGGGTTTTTGTATCGATGATTTCTCCGGTAGAAGGGTAGGCGTGCTTTCCATCCAGGCTGAAGGTGATCCACCCGGGTTGGTCTCTTAAGGCTACACTGGCTATCTGTTTGGGAGGCATGAGGGTATTGTCAAAAATATGCATCCGTTGATTGAAGGCATCGCATAGCCAGATTTCCTTTTCATCCGGTGTTAATCCAATTCCGTGACTGGGGCATCCGTGACGTTTAACCGTACCTTGCTGAAAGTCGGCTACTTCAACATGATGAAGTTTTTTACCTGTCTTCAAATCGCCTATTTCAAAGCCGAGTAATCCGTTAATATTGACATAACAAAGCGTTTGCGAACCGTTAATGGTGAAAGGGCGCACCGCACTGGCAAAGGGGCCTACTTGCTTTATAATCTCATGAGTGCGATTATCTGAAACACCGAGTGTGTTGGTTCGCAGTCCGGCCAAATACACCTTGGTGCCATCAGGTCCATAAAGTGTATTATGCGCACCTGAGTTTGTAAATATTTGTTTGATAACTTCACCAGTTTCTGCATCCACTACATTCCAATGTTCTTTCTCCAGCGTAGGCAGATAAATTATCTTACCATCCGGAGATAGCGAAAGACGATCGCACCCCCCGTCATACTTTTTCTCCCAAATAATTTTTTCAGTGGCCAGATCGATACGTTGCAAGGCTTCCAGGGTAGTGATGTAAATACTGTTGGTGGTGAGGCTTACCGCTACCCCTTTTACGTTGGAGGGGGTACCGTTTGATTTCAATCCACCAGCGGTAATCCGGTTTACCAACCGATAATTGTCCGCTATATCGTAAACCAGAATTCCGTGTCCGCCATATTCGAGGTAATCTCTTATTCCAGGAACCGCTACATAGAGGTGTTTTTTTACTTTAGATGGCGTGTTAGTGATTGATGAATTGGTCGTCAATAATGGCGACCATGCAACTATGACCATTAACATAATCCCCAAAATGAGGATAAAGGAAATTTTGTGTTTTAAATTCATGCAAATAAAGTTAGAAACTTTTCTGTGTTTTGCCTCTCGTCACATTCGGGCTTGTTATGATTGGGCGGAACGCTAATATTACGATTGTAATCAAGCGTCTTACTGTTCTGTTTATAAATTTACTTACTATGAAAGGATTTTTGTTCGTTTTCTTTCTTGCGTTCTACAGCCTCACCTATGCCCAACCCGAAAAAGAGGTAGAAACTGCCGTTGAAAAATTGCGGCTGGCTATGATTGATCCAACATTTGAAGGGCTTAAGAATTTAACTTCAAAGGACCTGACATATGGACATTCCAGTGGCCTGATTGAAAATCAAAGCCAATTTATAGAAGCGCTAGTTTCTGGAAAAACTGATTTTAATACTATAAATCTGAGTGATCAATCGGTTGTGCTGACCGGCAAAAACATAGCGCTGGTTCGTCAAAAGTTAAAGGGCGAACTGGTGGCTGCTGGTAATACAAATGTGCTAAACCTTGGCGTCTTATTAGTTTGGATCAAGGAAAAAGGCGAATGGAAACTGGTAGCGCGGCAGGCCTTTAAGCTCTAACTTTTTCAATGCCGCTTTGAAAGATATTGATGATGTAAGAATTGATTGGGAAGAGACCTATTCAATTGCCCAGGTCATATCTCCGTCCTTTCCATCCATGATTTGTACTCCTTTTTGTTTGAGTTCATCTCTGATTTTGTCGGAGAGAGCGTAATTACGATCGGTGCGGGCTTTCTTTCTTAAATCAATCAACACCTGAATGACTCCTCCTAAGAGTTCATGATTGTGCTCTTCTTCTTCGCGCAAGCCAAGCACTTGTTCCATGATATTGATGTAGGTTGAACGAAAGAAATCGAATTTTTCTTTTTCCAGATTCTGTAATAATATGGCACCCGACTTTATATCATTAATTCGTGACGACATTTCAAACAGAATAGCTAATGTTTTTGCTGTGTTGAAATCATCACTCATGGTGAGGTGACATTCTTCAGCTAACGTTTGTAGTTCTTCAGAAGTTTTTTCGTCTGATCTTCCTTTGTCATCATGAACGATTTTCTTGATCGTATTTAATGAAGCGACTAATTTTTTGTATCCTTTTTCAGCAGCACCCAATGCATCATTAGAAAAATCCAAGGTGCTGGAATAATGCGATTGTAGCATGAAGAATCGAACGGTCATCGGTCCATAACCACGCTCAAGAAGCGGATGATTTCCGGAAAAAAGTTCACTGGGTAAAAATGAATTGCCTAGTGACTTACTCATTTTTTGGCCATTAACCGTAAGCATGTTCGAGTGAAGCCAATAGTTGACCGGAGTTTTTCCATTGGCGCCTGTAGCTTGCGCGATCTCACATTCGTGATGGGGAAATTTTAAGTCCATACCGCCACCGTGAATATCAAATGTTTCGCCAAGGTATTTTGTACTCATCACCGTACACTCAATGTGCCAGCCAGGAAAACCATCACCCCATGGTGATGGCCATCGCATGATGTGATGCGGAGAGGCTTTTTTCCACAGTGCAAAGTCAATCTTTTCATGCTTCTCGTCCTGACTATCCAAATCTCTTCCACTTTCAATTAACTCTTCAATATTTCTGCCTGAAAGAATTCCGTAATGATGACTCTCACTATACTTTCGAACATTAAAATACACAGAACCATTTACCTCGTAGGCTAGCCCATTTTCAATTAGTTTTTGTGTGATTCCAATCTGTTCAACTATGTGCCCGGTAGCGCTGGGTTCAATACTGGGCGGAAGAATGTTGAATTGCCGCATCACTTCATGAAACCCTTCGGTATATGTTTTTACAACTTCCATTGGTTCCAGTTGTTCTAACCGTGCCTTCTTAGCAATTTTATCTTCCCCTTCATCGGCATCATTTTCTAGATGGCCCACATCGGTAATATTTCGTACGTATCTAACCTTATAACCTAAGTAGCGAAAATAACGGGTAACAATATCAAAAGTAAGGAAGGTGCGCACGTTGCCTAAATGTACATTATTATAAACGGTTGGTCCGCACACATAAATACCTACAAAGCCTTCAGTAATAGATTTGAAGGGCTCCTTTTTTCTCGATAAAGAATTAGTGATTTGGAGGGGGAATTTTTCTAACAGTTTCATATAAAATAAGACGGGCGAAATTACCAATTTTAGATGAAACCTTGATCAATCCATTGAAGTAATATCACTGGTATGATCAATTATGACATAATTGTATAAAAAGGAAAAAAGGAATACCTCAGATATTCAACGGAGGTGAAAGAAAATACGATCGCAGAATTATATTTAAAATGAGTTATCCTCATAATTTAATGGCTATAGTAAATATCGTTATAAGCTATTTTCGCCAATGTAATTTTGGGATGAAAAACCATTAGGGTAGTTGTTGCAGTCATATTATGGTTGACTGTTTTAATTAACGTTAATACAACGTTGTGAAATACAATAGAAGGTATAATAATTCAATTAAATAATTTCATCCTGTGGGTACTTTATCTTATGATTCGGGAATCGCCAAATCATGTTTGATTTAATCATATTGATTGCTATACGTTATCAGGAGTTGGATGTATCCACGGTTGTCGATAACTGCGTTGCAAAAGTTGAGTTGCCTGGTTATCGCCAATCACCTGTCGTGTGATTGGATCATAGGAAAGTGACCTTCCAGTCTTCATTGCAAGGTTAGCCAATATACAACTAGCTGTAGAGATATGCCCTTCTTCAATATCGGCAATAGGGCGTTTGTTTTCTTCAATGGCTGCCAGGAAGTTTAGCATGTGAAGTCGTGTGGCCGGTGCGGCATGTATTTCAATATCTTTTTCTTTTACGTCTTCCGGGTACTTTTCTCTTTCGTAAACTGCATCGCTGTGAATTTTCTTTCCTTCACCCAGGGGTGTGAAATCATATTGATAAGGACTGCATGCCAACGTGCCCTTGTCTCCATAAATTTTAAATGCCCACGGATATTCAGGATCGGTAGGAGCGCCCCAGGTGCGATGTTGCCATACACAGGTAAGATTATCAAATTCAAAAATAGCAGTCTGAGTATCCGAAATGTTTGATTTGCCCTCTTTTTGCATGTAGATGCCACCTGTGGAGGAGATTTTCTTCGGCCAGCCCAGATTCAGTTGCCAACGCACCGCATCAAGCATGTGCACACACATGTCGCCCATGATGCCATTGCCATATTCCATAAAGGCACGCCACCATCCACGATGAGGAAGTCCATCATACGGACGCAATGGGGCAGGACCAGTCCACATTTCATAATTTAAAAAGTCGGGAACTTCTTGCAAGGGAGGATTGCTCGTGTTACACATATGATAGTAACAACACATATCAACGTGTGATATTTTTCCGAGTAGCCCGGTATCCACAATTTTCTTTTTTGCTTCTATTAGATGGGGAGTACTTCTTCGCTGCAACCCCACTTGTACCGTGCGTTTATATTTACGCGCTGCGGCCAACATCGCTTCGCCTTCTATCACATCCACACTGATAGGCTTCTGCACGTACACATGGGCACCTGCTTTCATCGCGTCAATCGCATTCAGGCAATGCCAGTGATCGGGTGTGCCAATGAGCACAATGTCCGGTTGATTTTCAGAAAGCATTTTTTGGTAATCACTATAGAGACGAGGCGTCTTGCCAGATTTTTGTTTTTTACTCACAAACGAAGCAGCCTCGTTCAGTAGATTTTTATCAACATCACACAATGCCACTACCTCCACAGGGGCCACCTGCATCAATCGGAATAGGTCACTTTTGCCATACCATCCGGTGCCGATCAATCCCACACGCCATATCTTTTGTGGATGTGACAGATCCATCGCCTGTGCACCAAAAGCGCTTAACGCCAAGGTAGCGGTGGCTCCTTTCAGAAATTGTCTGCGGTTGATATTAAATACATCCATCGTATAAGAGATTTTGATTAGTCAGTACAATTAATGACGAATATAACGGAAGTACCACCAGCGATACAAATTTCAATAGAGGATTACTATGAATAAACCTATGGAGGATTGTGCGGAGTTTTCTACATTTATTGTCTTAACTTAAAATAATTACTCTGTTATGTATATCGTTGAAAAAGTAAGTGCCAAAGAAGCCTTTGCACTAATAAGTAAAGCAGTGGAAGAAGCCGATAAAATCAATAAACATATTGCTGTGGCAGTTACAGGGCCGGAGGGCGAATTGATTTCATTTTTGCGTATGGATGGAGCTAATGCTGCTTCATCACAGATTGCACAAAGTAAAGCCTATACCAGTGCACGTGATCGCAAATCAACTAAAGCACAAGGTGAGTTTATGCGTAGTGAAAATAGAGAGCAGGGTTATTGGACAGATACTCGCATCACTGGTTTTGGTGGTGGCTTGCCAATCATTCACAATGGAAAAGTGATTGGCGGGATTGGTGTGAGCGGACTTTCAGAGGAGGAAGATGAGCGTGTGGCGAGTGTGGCGATCAAATCGGTGTACTCGTGAAAAGATACTAAAACTGATCAGATAGTAATATTCTATGCTGTAATTCTGTTAAAATCAATCGTTGGATTATGATCATTGTCATGGTTATTTTATTGACAAAGGGATAAACTTTGTTATGTAAAAACAACCTGTCTATGGAAAAGACACAAAAAACGGGAGCCCAGATTTACGGCTACACAGTTTGTCGGGTGGCTGTGATAACGTTTCTGATTTCGTTTACATCACTATTCGTTTCACAGGGCTATTGAAGTTGCTGGTGATTTCTCCCAGCATCTAAATGATTCAATTTCCGTGGCAGCGGCACGATAAATTAACGTGAGCACAGCAAGATCATCAGCGAGACCAATTCCAAAAATGAAATCAGGGATTAGGTCAAGTGGATTTAAAAAATATATGATAGCCGCTAATATGATGATAAGTATTCTCATGGATCGTATTTTATAAGTGCCGTTAATATGTGATTTTAACATGCGGCCGATGAGCAGAAAATGTTCTCGTATCCTATGCATAGTAAAAGACGTGCCTTTTGTCTTTTGAATTTTGATGGTGAGTTGAACCAACAAGGCAACAATTCGTCCAGGTTTACCAGCCAGCTTAGTGGCACGGTTGAGGGCTAATTTGAAAAATCTGTTTTTTGAGATGTTCACATTGGAATAACGAAATATCAGGACGAAAAAGTTCGAGGCACTTTACAATTAGATTGAATGTAAAAAAATCAAGGATGGTTTTTGCCATCCTTGATTTATCAAAAATTGTATTATAACAAGTTAAACTCAATAACAATTAATTCGTTGCAGTCTGTGTCTTCATTTTTCGAACCCAGAATAGCAGAATGGTAAATAACACAATTAATATTACAGGAAATATAACCATTGTTTGGAGGGTAGCCTGACCTGCAGCTAATTCCATAGCATCGCCTTCCAGTCCCATAGCAGCTGATTTTACTTTTGCCTGGTCTATCCAACCACCAATGATGGGTTGCCAGATGGATGTAGAAAACATACCAATAGCACCTAAAATGGACATTCCTATCGCACCACTTAATGGTATTTTTTCAGCAATAAATCCAATCATATTAGGCCAGAAATAGCAAACACCCATAGCAAAGAAGACAGCAGCAACATATGTCATTGCACCCGTCTGAGTACTGAATAGGAAAATCCCAAGCGCAGTGAAAACAGCTGATCCCAGCAGTACACCGGTTTGATCAAACTTATGAACAAACTCCCCACCGAAGTATCTTCCAACAGCCATTAAACCAGTTACTAACGCAAGAATTACCATTGGTTCAGCGCCACTCTTCGCCATAATGATACCAGTCCATTGTTGCGGTCCAAATTCAGAAATTGCAGTTAATGCCATACATACACACATAAAGATAAAAAGCGGTGTGGCCATCGCTTTTAGATTTTGAGTAAACGAAGCAATTTCCTTTTTTGGTTCTGGAAATGCTTGTCCGTAGAAAAGGTATGCATAAACTATAGTAGGAAGGAGGATGATCCAAATTTGTGCCTCCCAACCCAAATTCATTTTGGTCATAAAAAGTGACACTAAACTTCCCAATACAATGCCTCCGGGAAACCACATGTGAAAGCGATTCAATAGGGTGTTCATCTGTTTGCCGCTATAGCTCGCTGCAATCATCGGGTTACAAGCTGCTTCAGTACATCCGTTGCCAAGTCCAATCAGTAATGTTGAAATCAACAAGCCTATATATCCACCGGAAAAAATCGTCAATAGGATACCAACGGTATGGGCAAAAAAGGCGAAAATCATAATCTTTTTCGGACCTATGGTACCATAAAATATACCTCCCAGCACCATTGAAATGGGAAATCCTAAAAACCACATTTGATTAATAAAACCAAGTTGTTGAGCAGTAAGGTCAAATGTTCGTCCTAGCTCTGGTAGAATACCGGCTCTTATACTGAAGGAAAAGGCTGTTGTTATTAAGGCAAAACAACTGCCGTAAAAAAGTCTTTTACTCGTTTGATCATTCATGTTATTATTTTTTAGGTTAGGTTAAAGGGTTTAAGATTGGAATATCTGATTAAAAAAATTCTTCTGCAAGCGAAAATTTACACGATTAAAAGGATTGCAGTTCAAAAGGTAAAATTGTTAACTTTCAAACTTCGAAATGGCTAGTCCAACTGAACTTAAACTAACTTTATTTACCGATGAGCGCAAAGCAATATCTTTTAGGATTAGACATTGGAAGTTCTTCCATCAAAGCAACACTGGTAGATGCGGACACTGGGATATCCGTGAGTTCGGCACAATCACCGAAAGAAGAAATGCCTATGCTCGCAGTGCAACCTGGCTGGGCCGAGCAAGACCCAGATTTATGGTGGCAACATGTAGTGATTAGCACAAAGGATTGCTTAAAGAGTGTTGATGCTTCTAAGGTTAAGGCTATTGGCATTGCTTATCAGATGCATGGCCTTGTGGTTGTGGATAAAAACCTGAAGCCGTTGCGCAACTCTATAATATGGTGCGACAGCCGGGCGGTGGGTATCGGTGAAAAGACGTTTTCGCAATTGGGTGATGAGTACAGTTTAAAATACTTATTAAACTCACCGGGCAATTTCACAGCTACTAAGTTACGATGGATAAAAGAGCATGAGCCAGAAGTATATTCTCGTATTCATAAAATTATGTTGCCAGGGGATTACATCGCGTTGAAACTAACAGGTGAAGCAACCACTACGGCTACCGGTTTATCTGAAGGAATCTTTTGGGATTATCAACAGCATAATGTTTCTCAAAAGTTATTGGATTGCCTGGAAATAGATCGCAACATTTTATCTGCAGTGGTTGAAGTATTTTCAGAGCAAGGATCACTTATGAAGCGTGCTGCCGATGAACTTGGACTTCCATCGGGTATTAAAATCGCATACCGTGCCGGTGATCAACCGAACAATGCATTTTCACTGAATGTTTTGAACCCCGGGGAAACGGCTGCCACAGCTGGTACATCGGGTGTGATTTATAGTGTCACTGATCAGAATTCATTTGATATGAAGTCCAGAGTAAATGCCTTTATTCATGTGAATAGCAAAGCCGATGCGATTCGTAACGGAATATTGTTATGTGTCAACGGCACCGGTATATTAAATAGCTGGATGAGAAAGAACACGGTGAGTAACGGAAGTGCCTATTCGTATGAACAGATTAATTCTATGGCTTCAACTTCTTCCATAGGTTCAGAAGGCATCAGTGTACTGCCATTCGGAAATGGAGCTGAACGTATTCTGGAAAACAA
The DNA here is from genome assembly GCA_964349405.1 of uncultured Ohtaekwangia sp. Taxonomy (GTDB): domain Bacteria; phylum Bacteroidota; class Bacteroidia; order Cytophagales; family Cyclobacteriaceae; genus ELB16-189. The sequence continues at coordinate 76,844 of CAYGGY010000018.1, forward strand.
AAACATCGCTGCTTCTTTTCATGGGTTGGATTTCAACCGACATAATCAATCACATCTGTTCAGGGCTTCACAAGAAGGGATTGTTTTTGCATTGAACTATGGTTTTGAAATTTTGCAAAGCATGGGCTTGAAATCAGAAGTAATACGGGCCGGTCATGCTAATATGTTTTTAAGTCCTTTATTCCAAGAAGCTTTTGCAAATACTACTGGTGTGCGATTAGAATTGTACGACACGGATGGGGCCAAAGGTGCTGCATTAGGGGCAGGCGTTGGAGCAGGAATTTATAAATCTTTTCCAGAAGCGTTTAAGGGGTTGAAACGGATCAGGTCAGTTGATCCGGATATTCATTTACGCGAACAATATCTAAGCGCGTATCAATTGTGGAAGGAGAGGTTGGAAAAAGTGCTTGGTTAAATTCATAGATTGATCGCGTAGGCCAACACAAAGTCTAACGGAAGTCACCTGATAATTCCCCACAACTTCGTGTGATATCTCACGAAGTTTTTTTATTGATTTATGTTACATTCTATGGCTGAATATGACAGGTATAGATATACTTTTTTACTCATAATAAATCCTATATATAAAACTATGTTGATAAATTGGATTAATACCTATACTTTGGAAGGCCTAAGTAAACCAATTGACATAGCGCATGACTTTTTCTGTACGTATTCATGAAATTAAAAATGGTTTTTCACCCACTTTTTGGATTGCAAATACATTAGAACTTTTTGAACGTTTTGCCTTTTATGGATCAAAGGCGGTACTTGCCTATTTTCTTGCGACCCGAGTAGGATTGAAAGACGAAGCAGCAACATTGACCGGTTGGTTCTCTACTGTCATTTATTCATTGCCGATTGTTGCAGGTGTTTTTGTGGACCGTTATGGATTCCGAAAAACCCTCCTGACTTGCTTTTCCATTTTTGCCATTGGCTATTTTTTTATTGGCCTTGCTGGTATGGAATTAGGAAAGTCACTTACAGAAGTTATTGGATTGCGCAATTATGTAATCATCGTACTAATGTTCACTGCAGTAGGAGGTTCATTGATTAAGCCTTGCATCGTAGGCACCGTAGCAAAAACATCTAAACCCGATACGAAAGCATTGGGTTTTTCTATTTATTACACGTTGGTAAATTTAGGTGGAGCGATCGGTCCTATGTTGGCGTTAACAATTCGTAAAGACTGGGGTATTGAATATGTGTTAGTAATGTCTTCTGTCACTTCCGCACTTCTTTTCTTTGGGACACTCTTCTTTTTTAAAGAACCCGAAATTGAAAATGACAAGGAAGATAAGAGAACCTTTGGTAAAGTTTTTCAGGATATGCTTTTGGTATTTAAAAACCTCAAGTTTATGAGCTTTCTGATTATCTTCTCAGGATTTTGGCTGATGTTTTGGCAAATATTCTACCTGCTACCTTTTTACGCAACCGATGTACTTCACTTCGAAGATTTTGAATTATTGGAAACCATTGATGCATGGGGGATCATTATTCTTACTGTGCCGATGGCAGCGTTAGTACAAAAGTGGAAGCCGATAAGCGCAATGACCCTCGGGTTTATTTTAGCTAGTTTATCATGGCTGATTATAGGTGCATTAGGTACTGTTACTTCCGTGATTCTAGGCATTTTCTTTTATGCGATTGGAGAAGCAATTCAAGCACCTCGCTTCTATGAATATGTAGCTTCACTGGCGCCAAAAAATCAGGTGGGTACTTTTATGGGATTTGCGTTTTTGCCAGTAGCGATCGGTTCACTTACGGCTGGCTATTTGGCTGATTGGCTTCGGGTTTCTTATCTCGAAACGAATCCATCAATGATGTGGTATTCCATTGCCGGGATTGGTGTTGTTTCTACCTTACTCATGATTCTTTATAATACATTCTTTGTAAAACCGGAAACCAAGTAGTAATTAAAATCCTAAACTATGTCTGAAGAAAAAGTTTTCAAACCGTACATCTCCCCTGAGAAAAATATAGCTGAGTTTACCGTCAAGTCAGTTGTATTTGGTGCTTTGTTTGGTATTCTGTTCGGATGTTCAACGGTGTACCTGGCACTAAAAGCAGGCCTTACTGTTTCAGCGTCCATACCAATTGCGGTGATCGCCATTACATTGGGTAGAAAATTTCTAAAGACTACGATTCTAGAAAACAACATCATACAAACCGCTGGTTCTGCGGGTGAGTCCATTGCGGCAGGTGTCGTATTTACACTGCCTGGTTTTTTATTTTTATCACCTGGTGAAAATGGAACGAGTGTGGGAGAAGGCTACTTTAATTACCTCACGATTTTGATACTCGCTGCTTTTGGCGGAATGCTAGGAACCTTGATGATGATTCCGTTAAGGAGATCGCTCATCGTAAAAGAACATGGAACTCTTCCTTATCCTGAGGGCACAGCTTGTGCTTCGGTGTTACAAGCGGGTGAAAAAGGTGGAGTGTTTGCACAAACGGCATTCACTGGTATGGGTATCGCGATGCTATACGCAGTACTTCAAAAAGTATTTCATGTAATAGCAGAGGCACCTGCCTACGTTACCAGCCAGGTAAATAAGTTCTGGCCTTCAGCAACTATTAATGGAGAAATCACCCCCGAATATATGGGGGTTGGTTATATCATCGGGCCGAAAATAGGAGGGGTGTTGGTAGCCGGCTCGGTACTGGCCTGGTGGGCGATGATTCCATTGTTATCCACTTTGGTAGATAGTAGTATGATCGCGGCTCAATTAGTGAAGCTTGGCTATTTGGCTGATATAAATACAGCTGGAGGACGAGGAGGCTGGGATCCCATTGCAAAGACATTTTCCAATCCGGCACCTGCAATTTATTTCGCATACATTCGCCAGATTGGAGCTGGCGCTGTTGCAGCAGGAGGCATGATAACACTGATAAAAACATTGCCAACAATTGTAAGTTCATTCAAAGAAAGTGTTTCTTCATTAAAAGAGAAAAGCGAAACAAGTATTGCCCGCACGGATAGAGATTTGTCATTCAAGGTAGTAATAATCGGTAGTGTAATTCTGGTAGGTCTCATTGCCTTACTGCCAGATCAGGTAATTCCGGGCGATAGTATTGTAGAAAAATTATTGATTGGTATTCTGATCATTATCTTCGGTTTCTTTTTCGTAACGGTGGCGAGTCGTATTGTAGGCTTGGTAGGGTCAAGCAACAGTCCTATTTCAGGAATGACGATTGCTACCTTAATGGGAACATGTTTAATTTTTACTGCCGTAGGATGGAGTGGTAAATTATATGAACCCCTGGCGCTGGTAGTGGGTGGTATGATTTGCATTGCAGCGGCAAACGCAGGGGCGACCTCACAGGATTTAAAAACAGGCTATATCATTGGGGCGACTCCGCGATATCAACAATTAGCTTTATTTATTGGAGCAATCGTTTCGTCAATAGCCATTGGCATTGTGGTAAAAGTATTGGATACCCCAACGGCTGATATGGCTGCACAAGGTATCACCCATGCAATTGGCAGCGAACGTTATTCAGCGCCTCAGGCAACGTTGATGGCAACGTTAGCTAAAGGTATCTTGTCTTATAATCTGGATTGGCAGTTTGTAATGGTCGGAGTATTTATTGCTGTGATGATTGAACTCTGCGGAATAAAAGCATTGGCATTTGCGATAGGTCTATATCTACCATTGTCCACAACATTACCTATTTTTATAGGAGGTGCGATCAAAGGAGTTATTGATTGGAGAGCAGAGAAGAAAGGGGAAGAAAAGCAAGACGAAGAATTGGGAAGGGGAAGTTTATTTGCCACGGGCCTGATTGCGGGTGGGGCATTAGCTGGAGTGATTGTGGCATTACTATCCGTAAATGATAAAATATTTGAAGGCCTTAAGTTAGTGAGTGCAGAACATGCACTGGCGGATATTTTTGGACATCAGGGGTATAATATTCTAGGAGTATTGTGTTTTGCAGGGATGGGCCTCATGCTATACTTGGTTGGAATAAAGAAGGAAAAAGAATAGAGGATTAATTCTCGGATGCACCAAGATCAATGACTTTTTTAAGTTCATTAATAGCGTTGGTTTCGGATTCATCAACTTTTCCATCTGCGTGAATAATGTCATACATATCAGTATACACTTTATAGCGTTGCGCAAATTTCACATGACTGAAATGCCTGAAAGAGTGACGCACGAATTCATCGAGGGTTGATGAATCAAATTTTTTGTAGGATGCTACTGCTTGATCAAACTTTTTTTTAGGGTTACCTTCTTGAGGAAAAAGTTTAGTCAGTTTATCAAGGATTACAATTTCTTCCTCGGGATTCAGCGTGCCATCTGCGAGTGCTAGATGGATATAGAGAAAGAGTATAAAATCGCTAAAACTTTCGTGAAAATTCATTGCTTTTATTCAATCGCTTAAAATTAAGAAAAAGGCTTTGCACTATGTGCAAAGCCTTTTTTTGTTGAAGAGATTGGAATTTACATCATTCCACCCATGCCACCTCCAGGAGGCATAGAAGGAGCTTCTTTATCTTCAGGGATTTCAGAAACTACAGCCTCTGTAGTTAACAACAATCCTGCGATTGAAGCAGCATTTTCTAAAGCCAGACGAGCAACTTTAGTTGGATCGATAATACCAGCAGCAAAGAAGTCTTCAAACTTATTGTCGCGGGCATTGTATCCAAAGTCTTTCTTTCCATCACGAACCTTGTTAACAATGACAGAACCTTCCTGGCCTGCATTTTCAGCAATCGTTCTAAGAGGAGACTCAAGCGCCAGGCGCACGATATTCACACCAGTTGACTGATCTTCATTGTCAGTTGGTAGATTTTTCAATGCTTCGATAGCGCGGATATATGCCACACCACCACCGGGAATAATACCTTCTTGTACTGCGGCACGCGTTGCGTGTAATGCGTCATCAACACGGTCCTTCTTTTCTTTCATTTCCACTTCGGTAGCGGCACCAATGTATAGGATGGCCACACCACCAGAAAGCTTAGCCAAACGCTCTTGCAATTTCTCCTTATCGTAATCAGAGGTAGTTACTTCAATTTGAGCTTTTATCTGGTTTACGCGTCCCTGAATTTCGGCTTTCTTACCAGCTCCATTTACAATGACTGTATTGTCTTTATCAATATTAATTTTTTCAGCACGACCAAGGTATTCCAGTTTAGCATCCTCCAGCTTCATGCCGGTTTCTTCTGAAATAACTTTGCCACCGGTTAAAATAGCAATGTCTTCCAACATGGCTTTTCTGCGATCTCCAAAACCAGGAGCTTTCACAGCCGCTACACGCAGGGCACCACGAATTTTATTTACCACCAAAGTAGCAAGTGCTTCGCCCTCTACTTCTTCAGAGATAATTAAAAGTGGTTTTCCTGTTTGAGCCGTTGCTTCCAATACAGGAAGTAGTTCCTTCATAGAAGAAATCTTCTTGTCATAGATAAGAATGTAAGGTTGCTCTAAGTCAGCCTCCATTTTTTCCGTGTTGGTTACAAAATAAGGTGAAAGATATCCACGATCAAACTGCATGCCTTCCACAGTCTTCACTTCAGTTTCTGTACCTTTTGCTTCCTCTACAGTGATTACTCCATCCTTACCAACTTTATCCATGGCAGTGGCAATCATCTTACCTATTTCCACATCATTGTTGGAAGAAATAGTTGCCACTTGAGCAATTTCCTGTGATCCTTTAATGTTTTTAGATTGCTTGCGTAGATTTTCAACAACCGCATCAACAGCCTTGTCAATACCGCGTTTCAAATCCATTGGATTGGCGCCAGCAGCAACGTTTTTAATACCGTGTGCATAGATGGATTGTGCGAGCACCGTGGCAGTAGTTGTTCCATCACCGGCTGCATCGGCAGTCTTTGAAGCAACTTCTTTTACTAATTGCGCACCCATGTTTTCGATGGGATCTTTCAGATCGATTTCTTTTGCTACTGATACACCATCCTTAGTAACGGTTGGAGCACCAAACTTCTTATCTAGAATTACATTACGACCTTTTGGTCCTAACGTAACTTTTACTGCATCTGCTAATTTATCCACGCCTCTTTTGATTCTGTCGCGGGCGTTGGTATCAAATGTAATTTCCTTAGCCATAGTTGTATTTAAAAAATTGTGAGTTTATAATGATAATTAAACCGTTCCGAAAATATCAGAATTACGCATGATCAGGAATTCTTTGCCATCAATGGTGATTTCAGTGCCAGAATATTTTCCGTAAAGCACGTCATCGCCAACTTTAACTGTAACAGGCTTGTCTTTCAAGCCATCGCCAACAGCAATTACTTTTCCTTTTTGTGGTTTTTCTTTTGCGGTATCCGGAATTATCAATCCGGAAGCTGTTTTTTGTTCAGCGGGAGCCGCTTCCACAAGCACCCGGTCTTCATTTGGTTTGAAATTAATTTTTGCCATAAAGGATTTTAAATTTTAGTAAACAAGTTTTAAACTGGTTGATGCAACCATCGATTTCTATGCCATTCGGTATTCCGAGGTTATTATTGACAGTTTTACCCAGTTATGGCCGCAAAGATGAAAATTTTTGTCAGACCTGTCGCATGCGTGACAAACAAAATGGCAGATTGGCAGAAAAATCAATTTTTTCGTATAATTAAAGGTGTTTTTAAGTGATTGAAGCCTATGGATAAATTAAAGGATAATTGGCTTACTGATGGACTGATTGATTTTGAATATAAAAAATATCAGTTGCTAGGTTTTTTTAAGAATGTAAAGGAATCATTTAATCGTTATGAATTGTATCCTTTCCTTTCAGATCTGGTCTTCCATTACCGTAATCTGATCTTGCTTAAGGAAAATAAGACATTGATTCAGGAATCTTTTCCGAAGGAATTAACAACGGAAAGTTTGAGGAATTTGGTTCTTAATTACCGAAGAATAATTGACGATGATTTAGTTATGCAGGAAATTGAGTCAATCATGGATTATGCATTGCCTCTGTTTAAGGGTTCTTTAGAAGAGGGTTCAGATCTTTACGAATATGTAGAGTCAAAGTGTGAGATTTCACCGGTCGGCCTTTCTTCATTATACCTGGACGAGGGTTACCTATTCATAAGCCAACCTCCGGAAACGGAAACTAATATTTACCGTTACCAAACTACTTTTTTTAATCAACGTACAGAACCTTTACGCGGCATCCATACAGAATTTATTTTAACTGCAGAACGCAGTATTAGTAATTCTTATGAGAATTTGAAACTACATCTTATCAAACAATTTGTGGAGTTGCCAAATCCTTCGGTGTATCTTGTTCTATCCAGAGTGAAGTTTCCATTTGTGCAAACGTTAATGCCAGTAGCCAAGCGGTTGCTGGTAAAAAAAATCACAAAAGCTGCCTAAAAAAAACAAGCCCAGTCTTAAGACTGGGCTTGTTTTTTAAATTCCTTTCTGGTTATTTATTTTCTGTAGGTTGAGCAGGCGCATCGGTCTTCTTTAAATCAATGCCAACACCTTGCTGCTCTTTTGCTTTCTCAAGAATTTCATCCGTGGTTGCGGTAGAGGGGGTTGAAAAGTTTGTTGCCAAACTGAAAACCATAATGGCGATAGCAAAGCCCCAGGTAAGGCGTTCGAGCAAATCTCCTGTCTTTTTAACACCGATTAAATTGCTGGCACCAGATCCGCCAAATTGATTGGATAGTCCACCTCCTTTTGAGTTTTGGGCTAAAACCACCAAAACCAATAATACTGAACTGAAAATTGCGAGGCTAATAAATAAGATATACATAATTACTTCTTAAGGTCTTCTATTTGAGCCGCAAAGTAAGCCTTTTTTTGTGGAAACTTCCAAATCAACTTCTTAAGCACTTCTATTGCTTTCTCCTTTTTACCTTGTTTTATAAGAATTTGTGCCAAAGTTTCGGAAATGATATTTTCACTATACGTCAAACTTTTTTCTGATAAATCGTCTTTGGGTGCCGACTTTTCTTCTGTTGAAACCTTGCCTTTTATGGAAGGCTGTGTTTTTATAAACTTTTCAATAATTTCAATTTGTTCTTTTTGCTTTGGATCCTCTGGGGTTATCTTCTTTTTGGTGCTTTTTATTTCAATTAAAAGCTCATCGGTAGAATCTATTGGGTCGATGTTTATCTTCTGATTTTTATCGGCTTCAATTACAGAAGAGAGTGTTCCGCTTTCGAATTGCTTAACGGTTTCTTCGAATCTATTTTTTAATTCTTTCAATTTATCCAGATCGTGAAAAATCTCATCGTAGAATGAATCATCGGTAGTATGTTCAGGATTTAAATAAAAAGGAGGCGTAACCATTTCCGGGGTAATGGTTACTGTTGTGACTTGATTTGTTACTTCTGCTTTTATTTCTTCATACCTCTGCAATTCGGGCTGAATATTTTCTGCCACTTCATGTCTTCTCTTCTGTGACGTAACAGTCATAATCGATTTGAAAACTGATCGATCGGTTGTATAGATTGCTCCCAGATGTAATTGTTCTTCTTTTTCGGCTAAATTATTGTCTTGAGCTGCTCTCGCGGCAAGGCTATGTATTACCTGACTGTACGGGAATTCTTTTTCGATAGAAATCAATAACTGTGCTTCTTCTTCCGAGAGTGAAGAGTAATTATTTAATAGAACATGAAATTTCTTCTTTTCCAAAATTCAGCAAAGAGGGACAAGTAAAAGTAATGTAAAATACAACTTAGAGCAAAACTTACCAATTCGCGATGGTAGCATTAAATAGATCGATAAATATTTGATCCATTATTTTCTTTTCAAGTCCCTCTTGCACACTATTAAGATCCTGTGTATTGGGGAAATCAGCATAAAAACTAAAAGGACGATCTTTAAAATTATTTTTAGGCTCCATAGTATCCGTATAATTTACTTTGATGCCAATTGTTAATCGCGTAAGTGCAGCGAGGTCTCCAATTTGATTAGAGCCTCCCGACACAGGAGCCACCTGACTTATTTGGTAGGTAGTGATCATCCCATCGATTACAAGTTGACCATTTTCTTTTACAACTCGAAGGTTTGAATTCTGCTGGTAATAATTTTTGAGCTTATTAGTGAAGGTCTGTCCTAAGTTAGCTGGGCCTAAATCTGTGTTATTAAAAAAATCTTCTACCTGGATCGTTTCTGCATTCGTTGAGGCACCACTCATTGAATAATGGCAACTTTGCAATAACAAAATGACAACGATAAGGGACAGAGCGAAAAGTATTTTATTCTTCAAGTTCGTATTCTTTAATTTTTCGATACAATGTACGTTCGGAAATACCTAAATCAAGCGCGGCATATTTTCGTTTATTGTTGTTCTTTTGCAATGCACGCATGATTAACTCCTTTTCTTTTTTTACTATAGAAAGAGATTCGTCTTCAGCCTCATGAGCAATATCCTGGAATTCCTCATCCTCTTCGGTTACAACAGCATTTGACTTGATGTTCAATACTTTTGGTTCAGGTGAAGGCTTAATGTCATCTTGCATCCCTTCAAATAATCCGGCATGGTCTTTTAAAATTTGTGCTGCCTGCGCAGGATTGGCAGTGCTGTCAAGGACAAGTCGTTTTAAGTCGTTCATATCCTTTCTTAAATCGAATAGGATATTATAAAGTATTTCGCGATCTGAAAAATTTTCTTGCTTATGTTGGTCTTTATAGAGTGTCGGTAAATTTGATTCTTTTGGAATGTACTGATTCAATACCTCTGCATTGATTTCTTTATTCTCTGAGGAAAGTACAGAAATTTGTTCCACCAGGTTTTTGAGTTGACGGATATTTCCCGGAAACCGGTACTTCAACAAAAGCTCTTTTGCATCGTCTGTAAGTGAAATGGGCTTCACACGATATTTTTCGGCAAAGTCAGATGCGAATTTTCTGAAAAGTAGTTCAGTATCCTTTCCTCGTTCCCGCAAGGGGGGTACATAAATGGGTACGGTGCTGAGACGATAATATAAATCCTCACGAAATTTTCCGTGCTCCACTTTAACCAATAAGTTCACATTGGTGGCAGCAACTACGCGCACATCTGTTTTTTGAACCTTTGATGAACCTACTTTAATAAATTCACCATTTTCAAGAACTCTCAAAAGTCTGGCTTGTGTGCCTAATGGCATCTCACCAATTTCATCCAGAAACATGGTTCCACCATTCGTGACTTCAAAATATCCTTTGCGGGATTCATGTGCGCCTGTAAAGGAGCCTTTCTCGTGTCCGAATAATTCAGAATCGATGGTTCCTTCTGGTATAGATCCACAATTTATGGCAATGAATTGACCGTGCTTGCGCGCACTTTGATAATGAATGATTTTTGAAAAGGATTCCTTCCCACTTCCGCTTTCCCCAGTAATCAACACTGACATATCTGTAGGCGCAACCTGCATGGCTACTCTCACAGCATTGTTTAGCAAGGGGGAATTGCCAATTATCCCGTAGCGTTGTTTTACACTTTGTATTTCTGAATCTGTAATAACCATACTTTATTCAACAATTTTTCCAATCAACGTTCCTTGTGTGCAACTTTCTATCAACACATGGACGTATTCTCCTTTCCTTTTATTTTCCTTCGGGAAAATCACTACTTTATTTTGTGAGTTTCTACCCTGTAAATATTCTGGAGATTTGCGCGAAGGTCCTTCTATTAACACATTAAAAACATTCCCTACATCCAACTTGTTTCGCTGCAAGGATAGTTCCGATTGTTTTTTAATGATTTCGTCAAGTCTTCTCTTTTTTACTTCCAAGGCGATATCGTCAGGTAATTTTTTTGCCGCTAACGTTCCGGGGCGTTCGGAATAATGAAACATATAAGAGTAATCATACTTCACCATATCCATGAGGGTGAGCGTGTCGCTATGCTCTTCTTCTGTTTCAGATGGAAAACCAGTGATCATATCCGATGAAATGCCACAATCATCACCAAGGATTTCTCTAATGCTTTTGACTCTTTCCAGATACCATTCGCGACTATAACCGCGGTTCATTAATTCCAGGATTCGGGTACTGCCACTTTGCACTGGTAAGTGAATGTACTTACAAATATTTTCATGCTTCGCCATCGTGCGTAGCACTTCGTCTGTAATATCCTTTGGGTGTGAAGTTGAAAATCGTACCCGTAAGCTGGGGCTTACTTGCACTACCATTTCAAGTAGGTTTGCGAAATTTATAACCTCATCAATGCCATTTTTTTCAAGTCGAGCTTTGTTGTTTTCGACAGCGCTCCATTTGTAGGAATCAACATTTTGTCCAAGCAAGGTTACTTCACGAAATCCTTTATCAAATAAGTCTTTCGCTTCAGCAACGATGGAATGTGGGTCTCGGCTGCGCTCACGTCCACGGGTGAAAGGAACGACACAAAAGGAGCACATATTATCGCAGCCGCGCATGATGGAAATAAATGCTGTTACACCATTGGAGTTCAATCGAACCGGGCTTATGTCTGCGTACGTCTCTTCGCGTGATAAAAAAGTATTAACGGCTTTATCTCCATCATCCACTTGAAATATTAAATTCGGAAGATCACGATAAGCGTCAGGTCCAGCAACAAGGTCAACTATTTTTTCTTCTTCCAGTAGTTTGGTTTTCAATCGCTCGGCCATACAACCCAACACACCTACCATCATTCCGGGTTTTTTCTTCTTCAAACCGTTAATATGATTAAGCCGATTGCGTACTGTTTGTTCTGCTTTTTCCCTGATAGAACAGGTATTCAAAAAAATGAGGTCGGCTTCTTGAATTTCTGATGTGGTATCAAATCCTGCGTTTTGAAGGATGGAGGCAACGATTTCACTATCAGAGAAATTCATCTGGCAGCCATAGCTTTCAATATAAAGCTTTCTAGCCTTGCCTGTGGATTGGTTGGGCGTAACGCGCATGGTTTCACAAGATTCAATGGTTGATTCTTGAAAAACCCCAATGTCTACTATCAAATTCTCCATTTTCTCAATTCAAATGGCAAATTTACGATATTTAAAATAATCGTGACATCTTGTCAGATAGTTTTATGATGGATTTAATAATTAGCTATTCTAGCTCATTTTTCATGTAATTTGTGTATTGATTAAAAGATAATATGGCAATTATAAAGACAGTTAGAGGGTTTTCTCCTCAGTTTGGCAAAAAGTGCTTTTTAGCCGACAATGCCGTGGTTGTGGGAGAGGTAAAAATGGGTGATAATTGCACCGTTTGGTTCAATGCAGTGGTGCGGGGAGATGTGAATGCAATCACCATTGGCAATAATACTAATATTCAGGATGGTGCAGTTATACATTGTACTTATCAAAAGTCAAAAACCATCATAGGCAACAATGTATCAATCGCCCATAACGCGGTAGTTCATGGTTGTATTGTTGAGGATAACGTTTTGATTGGAATGGGAGCAATTATTATGGACGATGTCGTGATTGGTACTGGTTCTGTGATAGCGGCAGGCGCAATCATACTACCCAAAACACACGTTGAGCCAGGTAGTATTTATGCAGGTGTACCGGCAAAAAAGGTAAAAGAAACAGGTGAAGAAATGAAAGAAGTAATTCAACGCACAGCCAGGAATTACCCAATGTATGCAGAGTGGTTTGCAGAGGATCAGAAATAGAAATGAATATTTTATAAGGAGCTGATAAAAATCATAGAATTGTTATTTGTAATAAAGTTTATTTGTCAATAGAAAATCGTCAATGAAAAAAACAGAAAAGACAAGCTCAACAACACAAAGTCAGCAAAGCATAATTGAGAAAATTAAGTCTGGTGGTCAGCTTTATATTTATGATGCTGAAGATGAAAATACAGAAGAGTATGCGCATTTCTATTTCTTAGGATTACATGATGAAAAAGAAGTGTTATTTGATGCTGTGCTCTATACGTTGCGCCTGCAACACGAAAGTGAGTTGTTTGAAATAGCCGAACAAAAAGCAGCCGAGCATTTCCCGCACTACAAAAAGATTCAATATGAAGAGGACGAAGAGGGGAATTTATTGGCCCTGGACGATCTTGAAGAAGAAATTGGTCTTTATATGGCAGAGGTAATGATGGAGTTAGAGGAAGAAGGGGAGGTGAAAGTTAAGGAGCATGTGGATCTTGATCTTCAGCACGATTGTGGAATTGGGTTAGATGTTGGTCTTCATATCGATAAAGTTACATCCAACATTATTGAGAGTTTTATTCGTGATTTTAATGCGGATAAACTTGTTCTGGACCCAGGGTATTACTCATTTCAAACTCAGGCAGATATGCCCAAAACTTGATTTGTTTTAATAAATCCATGTATTTTCATTAATAGTGGCATATATTTGCGCCCTTAAATAAACTATTCATGAAAAATTTTTCCTTAATTCTAAATGCCATCCTTTTTGTAGCGGTGGCAATTTTATACTATTTACATTTTTCACCTACGAGCAAGACGGTGGCAGGAGATAGTACTTCCAGCGTCAATGATTTAAAGATTGCCTATATAAATTCAGACTCGGTATTGAAGTATTATGAATTTTTCAATGTCAATAAGGAGAAACTGGAAGCGAAGGGCAAAAAATTGGATCAGGACTTTAGAAATCGTGCACAAAGCCTTCAAAATGATATTAGTGCCTATCAAAGAAATGTAGGCAGTATGACCATTGGTCAGGCAAAAGCAGTTGAAGAAGACCTGGGCAAAAAACAACAAAACCTTCAACTTTATCAAAGAAGTTTGGAACAGGAAATAATGACAGATCAATCAAAAATGAATGAAGAATTATATAGCAAGATTACTGATTATTTAAAACTGTACGGTGAAGAGAAGGGTTTGCAAGTTGTTTTAAAATATGACCCAACCAGTGATTTGCTCTATGGTGGCAAAACAATAGACATAACTCAAGATGTAATTAAGGGTTTAAATGAGTCGTTTAAGGCTGAGGCATCAAAACCGGTAACTAAACCTGATTCTACCTCCATAAAGAAATAAAGTTCATTCGTGAAAAAGCCGGGCCAGAGTTGCCCGGCTTTTTTGTTTTAGGTGATTATAATTTTATATTCAAATTGTGAAAAGAAATGTTTTAGGTTTTTTAGGAGTAAAACATGATGAGCAGTTGCAAGTGTTCCTCATGCTGGGTACTGGTTTTTTTATAGGGATATTTTTGGCGACCTACCAGGTTACTGCCGAATCTCTCTTTCTAAATAAGCTTAGTGATCAACTCAATAAAGCCTTTCTTGTTTCTGGTCTTTTGGGTATACTAACTACAGCATTATTTTCTTTTTTTCAGAATTATATTCGTTTTATAGTTCTCTCTATAGTAAGCATTATAATTATTGTAGCATCCACACTGGGTCTCTATTATTTCTATCATTTTGGTGTTGAAGAAATACAAGACAACACGTTGTTCTTAATGTATTGTCTCATTGGACCGATCACCGCCATATTACTACTTTGCTACTGGGGCATATTTGGAAGATTATTCAATTTTAAGCAATCAAAACGAATCATTGGTTGGATTGATACGGGTCAGCTAATCGCAATTATTACAGCTAACTTCCTGATACCGCTTACCTCCAATCTTTTTCCAGACACATCAGATTATTTATGGGTTTGTATTGTTAGTATTTTAGGTACCCTGATATCCTTAATTATTATTTCAGTAAAGTTTGATTTGGCCAGAGTAAGCACTGACAAGAACGTGCGTAGTAAAACTAAGTTTACTGAGATTTTTAAAGACCGGTATGTTGTGTTGCTGAGCTTGTTCTTGATTACATCCATGGTGACCTTCATTTTTAATCAATTCACTTTTCAAACACTGATCAACAAACAATATCCAAATCAACGGGACTTAACCAATTTTCTCGCATATTTCAATGGTGCAATCTATGCACTGAGTTTGCTCATGCAGGTTTTTGTGAATGATAAAATACTAAGCACCTATGGAATTCGGATATCGCTTTTTGTCCTTCCCGCTGTCGTTGGATTACTGTCCGTAGGATCTGTATTAACAGGTTCCATTTTTGGATATAATCTAGAGAACAATCCGCAAACCTTTATCTACTTTTTCTTATTTGTAGCGCTAACAAGGCTATTTAATAGTATGCTTCGTGATTCTCTTGAAAATCCGATTTATAAGTTGTTGTTTATTCCCATCGACAGCAAATACCGTTTTAGTATTCAAGCCAAAGTAGAAGGCGTTGTCAATGAATCAGGAAGATTAATTGCAGGTATAATCATTTTTCTCTTTGCCCTGATTCCTTTTTTTACATTGTTGTGGATACCGGTTATAGTATTGGGATTGCTACTTGTCTACTTTTTGGTTTCGAATAATCTTTATTCTGAATATAAAAATAAGATTCGTTCTAAGTTGGAAAACACCGGCTTTCATCAAGACGTACTTGAAGTTGGATATTCAAGAATTATATCAAGGCTTGAAGAATATTTAAGCTACCCAAAAGCATCAAGGGCTATATTTTCTTTCAAATTGTTAGAGAAAATTAATCCGGTGCAGGTCGGAAGTTGGGTGAATACCTTAATGAAATCACCCGATGAAAAAGCAAGAGACTATGCTCAAAAAAGAATGAATGAGATTAAGGGATTGTCTGTTTCTGAGAATTACGTGATACGTATGGATGCAGATCGTTCCAATGCAGAAGCAAAGCACATTCTATCTAAAATAGATTTAGATTTATTGCTTACAAGTGGAGGGGATATTCAGAAATTACGAATTCAGCGATTGACAAGATCTCAGGATCCCAAGGACAGACATTATGCAGCTGAATTGCTTTTACATACAACAACATTAGAAAATATTTCCTTTCTCATTGAACTCTTAAATGATACTGATACACAAGTTAGACTCGTGGCCATTAAGACTGCTGTGAAGAAGTATAATAATGAAGTTATATCATCACTAATTGAGAACCTCGGTATTTCACTATATAGCAACGCAGCAGTAAATGCGCTTATTCAAATTGGCCAACCATCACTTCAATTATTAGATAATTCATTTTATAGATCTGGGCAGAGTACACAGGTGATGATCAGAATCGTTCAAATAATTGGATTGATAGGAGGTCCTAAAGCGAAAGACTTCCTATGGAGTAAGATTGATTATCCGGATAAGGTTATTGTTTCTCAGGTCCTTTTAGCGTTAGGAAATTCCGGCTTTAAAGCCGGCCTTGCCCAGGTGAGTCGAATTAAATATGCAATTGATTCGGATATCTCTGATATAACCTGGAACCTGGGTGCAATCGAGGAGATCGGGAATTATCAGGGAGCCTCAGTTGTAAAGCTTTCTCTTGAACGTGAAATCCAGAATGACGTAGAACATATTTATATGTTATTGGCTATGTTGTATGATACACGCTTAATCCAGCTAGTCAAAGAGAGTATTGAAAGCGGCACAGCGGAAGGGGTAACTTATGCTGTCGAATTACTTGATGTGTTCCTATCAGAGCAATTGAAGCAAAGGGTAATACCTGTGCTAGATGATGTCAGTAATTCTGAAAAAATAAATCGACTGGAAGTGTTTTACCCACGAATAAGATTAGATGAAAAGCTGGTTTTAAAATTTTTAATTAATCGTGATTTTACACAGAGCAACAGATGGACAAAGGCTTGTGTACTGTATCAAATTGGCGTCCGTAGAATTGATGATTTTACGCTTGATCTGATTTCCCAATTATTTAACCCTGATCAATTAATTCGCGAGACTGCAGGATGGGCATTACATCAAATAGATACAGATCTCTATCACACAAACTCAAGGAGGATTGGTGCGGATATAAAGAAATCATTAGACGTTGCCATATTAGGCAAAGGTAGTAGCGCATCAATTCTATTGTATGAAAAAATACTTTTCTTACAACGTATTAATTTGTTCGAAGGATTGGCGGGTTTAACTATCTCATATGTAGCTGATATGTCCAAAAATGTTTTTTTGAAAAGGGATGAAACCTTGTCTTTAGATGGAGATCAAAGCAATGATTTCTTGATCGTCTATAAGGGTGCTGTGAGATATTATGAGTTGGGTCAATATAAATCAGATTTTACAGAAGGACAGTTTTTAGGAGAACGCTTGACTGATCCCGGCAGATTGAATGCAAACGCAATAGTATCCAATGATGAATCTATATTATTGAAATTTAATAAAGATGAATTTTATGAGT
>CAYGGY010000019.1:0-83534 GCA_964349405.1 uncultured Ohtaekwangia sp.
AATTATGGTTATGTCAAAGATACTTTACTTTTATATGTCAGGACAATCCATATAGAAAAAACCCTGATGATATAATGAAATACATTCGATAAACGAATAAAGGCCTTTTTCATTGTGGCAAATACCCGCTAAGATACTTGTATACGCTCACAGAAATAGTCATCTGGAGCTCCTGCAGTTTTGTAAAATATTTTATCCTAAGCCGATAATGATTCCGTATTTTCGCACCAAAATTCACAGTAGAAATCATGAGCCAAAACAGACCGATCTCCACGTTTATTGAAAAGAATTATCTTCATTTTAATGCGGCCGCCTTGGTGGACGCAGCAAAAGCCTATAAAACACATATTGCCGATGGCAAAAAGATGTTGGTATCCCTGGCCGGTGCTATGAGCACCGGTGAGCTGGGTATCAGTTTTGCTGAAATGATCCGTCAGGATAAAGTGCATATTATCTCCTGCACGGGTGCCAACCTGGAGGAGGATATCATGAATCTGGTGGCACATTCGCATTACAAGCGTATTCCTAATTATCGTGATTTAACACCTGAGCAGGAGTGGGATCTGTTGCAAAATCATTTGAACCGCGTGACGGACACCTGTATCCCCGAAGAGGAGGCTTTTCGCAGGTTGCAGGCGCATTTGTTTAAAGTGTGGAAAGATGCAGAAGACAACGGTGAGCGCTTGTTTCCGCATGAGTTCATGTTCCGCATGATCAACAGCGGTGACTTGAAACAATATTATGAGATCGACCCGAAGAACTCGTGGATGATCGCGGCCGCTGAGCGCAACATGCCAATGGTAGTGCCCGGTTGGGAAGACTCCACCATGGGTAATATTTTTGCTTCTTACGTGCTGACCGGTGAATTGAAAGCTTCTACCATGAAGAGTGGTATAGAATACATGGTGTGGTTGGCCGATTGGTACACCAACCAGGCAGGAAAAGACGGTATTGGATTCTTCCAGATTGGTGGAGGTATTGCCGGAGATTTCCCGATTTGTGTGGTGCCCATGTTACATCAGGATTTGGAACGCGATGGTGTTCCTTTCTGGAGTTACTTCTGCCAGATCAGTGATTCAACAACTAGCTACGGTTCTTATTCAGGCGCTGTTCCAAATGAAAAAATTACCTGGGGAAAACTTAGCATCAATACACCGAAGTTTATTGTAGAAAGTGATGCTACCATCGTGGCGCCATTGATGTTTGCTTATATTTTAGATTTATAAACCGCAGAGGACGCGGAGGTTCGCAAAGTATCTATGACAGAGAACGAGATTTCAGAGAAGATCATTGGATGTGCAATTCAAGTGCATCGAGAACTTGGTCCCGGACTCTTAGAATCTTCCTATGAGGAATGTCTTTATTTTGAATTACTTCAGTCAGGATTGTTTGTGGAAAAGCAAAAAGCGCTGCCACTAGTTTACAAGGAAGTAAAACTTGATTGTGGTTATCGGTTAGATCTGATGGTTGAAAATAAAGTAATCATAGAAGTTAAATCAGTTGAAATGTTGAATGATATTCATTTGGCGCAAGTTCTTACCTACTTGAAATTGTCCAAATGCAAACTAGGTCTTTTAATGAATTTTAATGTTGTACTTATAAAAGGTGGCATTAAAAGAGTTGTGAATAAACTTTAACTCAGCGAATCTCCGCGAACTTTGCGGTTAAATATGAATCTAGAGCATAAACTAAAATCCGAAATACAAAAAGCCACCACTGCCCTCTTCAATCAGAATGTAGAGCAAATGCAGTTGCAACCTACCAATGCTGAGTTTGAAGGTTCGCATACATTGGTGTGTTTTGCCTTGACAAAAATTTCTAAAAAGGGACCGGAAGAAACGGCTCGCCTGATTGGAAAGTATCTGCAGCAACATTCTGGAATGATCAGCGCTTTCAATGTGGTGAAGGGTTTTCTTAACCTGGTGATCAACGATACTGTTTGGTTACAAGTCTTTGAATCTATTTATTCCAATCCTTCCTTTGGAATAACATCTCCAACCGGAAGGGAGATCATGGTGGAGTATTCTTCGCCCAATACCAACAAACCGCTGCATCTGGGTCATTTAAGAAATAATTTCCTTGGATATTCTGTAGCTGAAATTTATAAGGCACTTGGATATGTGGTTCATAAAGTTCAGATCATAAACGACCGTGGTATTCATATTTGTAAATCCATGGCTGCCTGGAAATTATTTGGCAACGGAGAAACTCCGCAAAGCAGCGGAATGAAAGGAGATAAGCTGGTAGGCAAATATTACGTTGAGTTTGACAGAAACTATAAGGCACAGTGCAAAGAACTTGAGGGGAAAGGAGTAAGTAAAGAGGACGCAGAGAAGCAATCCCCCATTATGAAACTCGCAGTACAGATGCTGCAACAATGGGAACAAAAAGATGCAGAGACTTTGAAACTCTGGAGCACCATGAATGGCTGGGTGTATAGCGGATTTGAAGCTACCTACAAGCGCATGGGTGTTGACTTTGATAAACTATACTATGAATCAACTACGTATTTACTGGGCAAGGATGAAGTGATGCGCGGAGTTGAACAAGGAGTGTTCTTTAAAAAAGAAGATGGCTCGGTGTGGGTTGATTTAACTTCGGACGGACTTGATAAAAAGGTATTGTTGCGGTCTGATGGTACTTCTGTTTACATGACACAAGACATAGGAACAGCCATTTTGCGTTTCCGCGATTTCCCGAAAATTGAAGGCCAGATTTATACGGTAGGTAATGAACAGGAATATCATTTTAAAGTATTGTTTTTGATTCTGGGCAAACTCGGTTATGAGTGGGCGAAGAAATGTTATCACCTGTCGTATGGTATGGTTGATTTGCCCACGGGCAAAATGAAAAGTCGTGAGGGAACGGTGGTTGATGCCGATGACCTGATGGAAGAAATGGTTGTGGAGGCTGAGAAGCAAACACGGGAATTAGGGAAAATAGATGATTCTACTGATCATGAAATCAAAGAACTTTCGGAAATGATTGGATTAGGAGCATTGAAATTCTTCTTGTTGAAGGTCGATCCGAAGAAGCGTATGATGTTTGACCCTAATGAATCCATTCAATTACAGGGGCACACAGGCCCCTTCATTCAATATACACACGCACGCATCAAAGCAATTTTAAGGAAGGCAGAATCGATGAATATACATGCAGATGCAACTTCATTGAAAATTGTTACTGCACTGGAACCTGCTGAGCGTGTAGTGATTTATAAGATCAATCAGTATACAAACAAATTACAGGAAGCTGCACGAGAATACTCACCAGCAGTTATTGCCAACTATGCCTATGAGTTGGCAAAAGAATACAACCAATTTTACCAGGCAATCCCTATTTTCAATGAAAGCGATCAGGCTAAATTGAAATTCAGAATAGCATTTTCACAAGTAACAGCCAGCACCATTCAAAAAGCAATGAGGGTGTTAGGCATTCATGTGCCCGAAAAAATGTAATATTTACGTAATGGAAAAAATCAGTTATTTTTTCGAAAGGTCAGTAAGTCAGGTATCAATGATTAGTTGAAGTTTTTAGGTCGTTGACTTTTATCTCCACGGCACCAACTATTTTAAGTTTTTTTTGTTATTACTATGTTAAACCTTGACTCATGAAACCAGCAATCTTCTTATTCCTTATGATATCATCGGCCAATTCCTTGTATAATTTTAAAATGAACTCACTGGAGGGTAAACTCATCGACTTCAATCAGTACAAAGGCAAAACTCTTTTAATTGTAAACACAGCTTCTGCGTGTGGCAATACGCCTCAGTATTCGGATCTTCAAAAACTTCACGAGACATTCGGTGATAAAGTTGTTATACTTGGTTTTCCTGCAAATAACTTTGGCGGACAAGAGCCTGGCTCAAATTCAGAGATAGCTTCATTCTGCCAGAAAAATTATGGGGTTACTTTTCAAATGTTTGAAAAGATTTCGGTGAAAGGAAAGGATCAGCATCCACTATATGCATGGCTAAAAGAAAAGACCGGACAGGAGCCAGATTGGAATTTTAGTAAGTATTTGGTAAAGCCGGATGGCACTGTCAAATTTTTTAAGGCATCAGTAAAACCGATGGATGAAAAGATTATTAGTGAATTATAATTATCACACCTCACGGGTTGAGGTTGTGATTTTTAGATAATGTTTATGAAATTGAAAATCATTATATCAATCCTGATTACGATGGGGCTTAGTGCATTTTTGACCAATAAGTTTGGAAGTAAAAAAAAACCTTCGGGGCCGATAGCAAATTCTATGTATGAATTTAAAATCAAAAGCCTTGAAGGAAGGGAGATAGACTTTTCGAAGTATAAGGGCAAGAAATTGTTGATCGTGAATACAGCCTCAAAGTGTGGTAAAACTCCTCAGTATGCCGGATTAGAAAAATTACATGAGCAGTTTGGGGATAAAGTGACTGTATTGGGTTTCCCTGCCAATAATTTTTTGTGGCAGGAACCGGGTTCAAGCTCGGAGATTGCTGCCTTTTGTGAAAAAAACTACGGGGTTAAGTTTCAAATGTTTGAAAAGGTATCGGTGAAGGGAAGTGATCAACATCCTTTGTATCAGTGGCTGGTAGCAAAAACAGGTAAACGGCCTGATTGGAATTTTAGCAAATACCTTGTAAATGAAGATGGTAAACAAGTCACTTTTTTCAATTCGAGTGTGCAACCGATGGACAATTCCATTATTTCACTGATACAGTAGGTGATTTATACGGAAATCCCGTATCAAACACTGCACTTTAACGTGCAATAATTCGCTTGATACCTCTAAACGGCACTTTATAGATGATTTGAATTGTTTAGTTACTTTTTTTTAGAGTTAATTAAACCCAGTGGTAGCTTTACTGTCTAAACGCAGCTTAATTAAACCATAAATACTTTATGAAAAGAATTGCAGGATTTTTAATGTTGTCTGTTTTTTGGTTTGCTTGTACTGATAATACACAAACGGCAAGGCTTAATGTGAGACTTACGGATGCCCCAGGAGATTATGAGGAGGTAAACATTGATATTAAAAGTGTTGAGATTAATAGTGGTGAGGGAAATTCTGGTTGGACTATCTTGGATGTGAAAAGCGGTGTTTACAATATCCTTAAATTAACGAATGGATTAGATACGTTGCTCGCGTCAGCAGAACTTCCTGCTGGTCGGATTTCACAAATTCGCTTGATTCTCGGTAATAATAATTCTGTAAAAGTGGGTGGTATCACCAAACCAATTAGCACTCCTTCAGCACAACAATCGGGGCTCAAGTTAAACCTTCAAGCTGTATTGACAGAAGGGATCACCTACACGATTACGCTTGATTTTGATGCAGCTCGCTCTATCGTAAGGAAAGGAAATGGTGGTTACAATTTGAAGCCTGTAATACGGGCTTTGGAGACAGCAACCACCGGTGCGATTAAGGGCATGGTTACCCCATTAGAAGCATCACCTGCTGTGTTTGCGATTTCCGGAAGCGATACGGTAGCTACAGCCTACACCGATGCTACTGGTAAGTTTATGTTAAGAGCAATTCCTGCAGGCACTTATACAATAAGTTTTGATCCGAAAACCGGATACGTGTCACAACAAAAGGAAAATGTTTCAGTTACGTTGGGTAGTGTTACTGATTTAGGCACAGTAACTATTCTGAAGTAGTGAACAGATACTAAAACTAAAAAGCGAAAAATATTTTTTTCGCTTTTTTTTTATCTATTCTATTTTTCAAACCAATAAACGATCACATATAGCTATATGAAGAAATCCCACATTATTATTTCTTTGTTCTTGCTTATACAAGCCTGTTACTATGAAGATATACCCCGGAGTTCGACTACACCAATCGATCCGAATTTGTGTGTAGGATCCACTTTATCGGTTACTCTTACAACCGTACAAAATACCACAGGTTGTGGTAAAACTGATGGTAGTATTACCGTTAGTGCATCAGGTGGTAAATCGCCTTATCAATATAGTTTGAATGGAGGAGTTAAGCAGAGTTCAAATATCTTTTCCAATCTTGCCGGAGGCACCTATTCGGTAGCTGTGTACGATGCTAATCCTTGCAGTTTTGTGTTGAATGGGATAGCTATTACAAATGCAGGAAATACGTTGGCGGCCACAGCTAGTCCTACGGCTAATTCAGCATGTCTTACTCCGAACGGTCAGGTGCAGTTGGCTGCAACAGGGGGCACCCCACCGTATAAGTTTAGTTTCAATGGTTCGGCTTATTCCACAACTACTTTATATACTGCGCTGGTAGCAGGAACTTATACAGCCAAGGCAATTGACAATAATGGTACCGGTTGCGAAGTTTCTATAGGAGTAACTGTGGCGCGGGCACCTTCTGGTGTAACTTATAGCGGAACCATATCCAATATCATTGCAACGAAATGTGCCTCTGCTCAATGTCATGCCGCTGGGCAAAAAAAACCAGGTGGAGATTTAACCACTTGGGTATTAGTTAATGCAAATGCGGTTGATATCAAAACAAGGACTGGCAATTTCAGCATGCCCAAGACAGGCTCGCTAACAGCGGACCAAATCAAGCAGATCGCTTGCTGGGTGGATGACGGAGCGCTGAATAATTAAGCTCACTGAAAACAAGACTACACTATGAGAATCCAATCAAAAATAATTTTGCTATGCCTGCTTGCGGGGCTTTCCATTCAGTTGCAGGCACAGAAATATTCATCAGAAAAAAGTCTGGTTACTTTTTTTTCAGATGCTCCGCTTGAAGACATAAGCGCTAAAAACACAAAAGCGATCGGAATCATCGATTTAAAAAGTAACCAGGTTGCCTTCTCGATACCTATATCCGCATTTGAGTTTGAGAAGACCTTGATGCAGGAACATTTCAATGAGAAGTATATGGAGTCAGAAAAATATCCTAAGTCAACCTTTCAGGGGATAATGACGGGGTTTGATCCAAAGAAAAATGGAAGCCAAAATGTTTCTGTAAAAGGCAAATTAGTTATTCATGGTGTAACCAATGATGTTGAATTGCCTGGTGCGATTGAAATAAAAGATAACAAAATTAAAATAGCTTCAACGTTTACAATAGCGCTGAAAGATTATAAGATAACCATACCACAACTTGTTTGGCAAAATATCGCGGAGCAGATAGAAGTTAACGTTGATTTCACATTAATTCAGAAATGATATGAGCTTTTTTACGGTTACTGTATTTCGGTCAGGATTTATTCTCTTGCTATTGTCCGTGATGATGGGTTTGTCCGCGCAAGCCCAGGACCTTTTGGATGAATTGGAGAAAAGTGAAAAAAAAGAAAAAGAATTTACCATTGCCACTTTTAAAGGCACACGAATTATTAATGGTCATTCAGTTGAAACAAAAGGAGCTGGTGAATTAGAATTTATTATTTCGCATCGTTTCGGTGCAATCAACTCCGGTGCCTATAACTTATTTGGATTAGATCAAGCGTACATTCGGATTGGGCTTGAATATGGTTTAACAAGCAGGTTGGGAATTGGCGTGGGAAGAAATTCATACAACAAGATTTTTGATGGCTACTTGAAATTTAAAATCTTAAAGCAGGGTAAAGGTACTGGCACTTCACCGATAACGGTTACTGCTTTTGCCAGCACGGGCATCCAGGCGTATCCTCAAAAAAAGTATGATTCAACTCTGAATTTTTTAGACAGAGCTACATACACATATCAACTATTAATTGCACGGAAATTTTCTTCAAAGTTTTCCATGCAGGTATCACCTACCATCGTTCACTCAAACCGGGTGGATCAAACTATTATGAACAATGATCAAATCGCTATCGGTATTGGAGGACGCTATAAATTAACACGGAGCCTGGCCATTAATGCTGAATACTTTCATCGTCTGGATCCGAACCCTAGTACTCCATATTTTAATTCATTAGGCATTGGCCTAGATATTGAAACCGGAGGCCATGTATTTCAACTTGTATTCTCAAATTCACAAGGAATGGTGGAAAGAACCTTCATCAATGAAACAGCTGATAATTTTTTCAAAGGGGGCATCCATTTCGGATTTAATGTTACCCGTGCTTTTCAACCAAAAAAAACAAAATAACAAGTATGGGGCAACTTAGTTTTTCTTCGATCCTTTAAGTTGATCAACAATCCAATTGTTCATTTTTTCATTTTGTTCAGGATAAGTCCAGTGTCCGGTTTCCAATGCCAGGTATAATGTTTTGGGCGCTGTTATCATATTGTAAGCAGCATACATGGAAGTGGGAGGACATGTCTCATCGTTGAACCCCCAGGTATACATTCCAGGAGTTTTCAATTGTCGTGCAAAGTTCACCACATCATAATATCCACAGGTTTCAATTTTGTCTTTCGTGTTGTTGAATGAAAGATTATTCTTATCAAATAAATGTGGCCATCCGCCAGCACGACCATTCAGATAGCCCGTTACATCACTCAATGCAGGATAATACGCAGCCAGGTATTTTACACGCGAATCAAGTGCAGCCGTAATGATGGATAATGCGCCTCCCTGGCTACCTCCTGTTACACCTAAGTTTACACCGTCAAATTGTGGCAGGCTTTGAAGAAAGTCATTGGCACGAACACAGCCCATATATACTCTCTTATAATAATAGCGATCTTTATTTTCTAGATTAAAATACCAATAGCCATTGAGGGCACCTGCGCCAAGATTATTATATACAATGGGATCCATATTCACAGGTATTCCATGTATCCCAATTTCTAATGTTATAATTCCTTTTTCTGCAGTGGCAACATCACCACCATATGGACGTGTGCCTGCTCCCGGCACACGCAACAAGGCCGGATATTTTCCTTCTTTTTTAGGAACACAAAGTATTCCATAAAGGCGACTGCCCGCTCTGTAATTTTGAATGTTTACATGATACACATTTACATTTTCGGTGCATCGTTCTGGCAATAACGTCATGCGTGCATCTAACGGAACTTTCGTGAGTTCTGCTTTAGCGTTTTCCCAGAAAGCAACAAAGTCTTTCGGGTTTTCAATCGTAGGTTTAATTGCGTTGGGTTCATAGCCTGCAGCGGCAAGACCGCGGTATTCTTTGCCTTCATAGTTGGCTGTAACAATACATTGAAGAAACCCTGGGGTTTTTAATGCTACTGCACCGAGTGTGAAAGTTCCGTTAGATAACACCGCTGAATCTTTCTTCATAGGTTCCATTTTTTCAGGCCCCACCTGATATTTGATTTTAATATTTTTCAAGGGATTACCATCTTTCAACACGGTCACTTTAAAAATGGCGGGTTCATTGATTTTGTAGAGCCAGTCGCTATGATCGGGGGCTACGATAACTTTAATGAAGGTGTTTACCGGTTGCGCGAAAGCTACTGCATAAGCAATAAGATAGAGGGCGAGAAAAATGATATGCTTCTTTTTCATAATCGTATGTTGAAATTAAATGAACGCATAAAGAGTTTAGGGTCGATTTGTTGACGTATACCAAATATAAGAAAGAAAGTAAGTGCATGCGAATTGTATTATTTGGTGTATTCGCTTACTTTGACACACAAAAATTTATCCTATGAAGAAATTGATTTTCCTTTTCCTTTTACTTTCTGTTTTCTTTTTCTCTGCTCATGCACAAACGCTGTCAAAAAAGGAAAATGAAATATTGAAACACGTTGATGCCAATTATGATCAATCACTGGCCTTTCTGGAGAAAGCAGTAAATATCAATAGTGGCACATTCAACATAACAGGAGTGCGCGAAGTAGGTGCTTTGTTTAATGTTGAGTTTAAAAAAATAGGATTTGATACACGCTGGATCGACATGCCTGAAGAAATGAAACGGGCCGGCCATTTGTTTGCTGAGCATAAAGGCACAAAAGGTAAACGACTTTTGTTGATCGGTCACCTTGACACGGTGTTTGAACCAGACAGTCCTTTTCAAAGATGGAGTGCCAATGATTCTATCGCATTCGGACCAGGCACGAATGACATGAAAAGTGGTGATGTGATTATTCTGTATGCACTCAAGGCGTTGGTTGAAGCGAAAGTGTTAGACAAAGCTCAAATTATTGTGGCGCTTCATGGCGATGAGGAACATGGTGGAGATCCGGATTCAATTAGTCGCAGGGATATTATGGATGCAGCAAAACGTAGTGACCATGCATTAGCGTTTGAAACAGCCACGGGTTTTGGTTATAGCACCGTAGCGCGCAGAGGCGCCAGCGGATGGAAATTGGAAGTCAAAGGAAAGCGTGCACATTCTTCGGGTGTATTTAATGCTAACACGGGCGCAGGGGCCATTTATGAAACATCACGCATTCTGTCTGAATTTTATGAACAACTTCAGGAGCAATACCTCACGTATAATCCCGGAATAATTGTGGGTGGCTCTACAGCATCGATGAATGATGGTGAAGGTACTGCTTCTGGTAAAACCAATGTGGTGGCCGAAACAGTGATGGTGCAAGGCGACCTGCGATTTATTTCTGAAGAACAAAAGGAAAAGGCAAGAACAAAAATGAAAAATATTGTGGCGCAACACCTTCCGGTGACCGATGCTACGATCACCTTTGAAGATGGAATTCCTTCTATGCCTCCTGTTGATGGTAATTATCAATTACTTTCTGTGTTGAGCAAAGTAAGTGTTGATATGGGATTGGGAGAAGTAAAGCCGTGGGACCCAGGTCAACGTGGTGCCGGTGACATTGCTTATGTGGCACCTTATGTTAGTGGTATTGATGGACTGGGTGGCATGGGAAGAGGCGCACATACCTTATCAGAAACACTGGACTTGAAAACATTCAAAGACCTTACGAAACGTGCGGCTATTTTGATTTATCGGTTGACGAGGTAGGCTTAACAGAATTGATAAGTACTCAAACAAACTTTGGTTGTTGAAGTAGTTATGGATGAAGCTTAAGATAAATTAATTTGAGGGTATTATCAATTAAATCTATTTTAGGTTAAAACTCAGATGATGCTGCGCGGTGTTTTCTTCTTGCTTATTTTATTTTTCTGTTTTCCAGGCGAGGCCAAAGTGTCTATCCGTGGTAAAATTCTTCATTACGATGGAAATTCTAGAGTCTACTATCGTTCTACGATCGAAGGTATATATACCCCGTATGGGCAGGAGATAAAGCCAAGCTCTTCCGGCTCATTTTTAATAGAATTTGAAAGTGAGGGGATTGGGAACATTACATTAGGTTACAAATCGATCCTTTATCGGTTTTTTCATGATGGTAACTCTAAAATAAATTTAGAAATTGATGAAAGTAAAATTGTCTTGCCTAAACGTATTCATGGAGTTGATGTTACGGATCGGTATTTCATCATCGATTCTATCAAACAAGTGGCTACAAAACTGATCAGTGGTGATCATGAAGGTATCAATAAATTTTATAATCGCTCAATCCGAACTTCCTATTCGACTACACGAGCAGTAGGAGGTAACTATTTTTCTAAGCTGATTTACGAAGCGCCTTCTCCTAAACGGGCCATATTGATTATTGACTCGTTGATTCGTTTGGAATTGAATCAAATCAATCAGTTGCCGTGGCGATTGGAAGCGGAAAATCAAGCACTTCTGAACAAAGAAGATGAAAATAGACAGTTTCTTATTAATGAAGTTCACGCATTTTATAATGGCATCTTTCTCAACGGGATGTTTCTAAAAAGAAAGGAACAGGTATTCAAAAGCATGAATGATTCTTCTGGGATCATTGATATCTATAATCGGGATTGGGAAATAGAGATAGAGAAGTTGACTAATGAAACAGTTAAAAATCTGAAACCGACACCCAATAGCAGTGACTACAATGACTTTATGGAATCGTTGGCTTATACATTATCCGCATATAAGCAATATGATTTCCCTCAAAAACCAAGTTCCTTAGATGAAACAGTAATCGATCGATTGTTTAAGTATGATACGATTCTTTTCTCCGATAAAAAATCAAGATTTGCCTACGAACTCAGTGGACTTCAACGATTTTTGAATGATCAGCTCTTTTATTCACCGGCACTTCTTCATGCTGTGTATGATTTGCAGGCTAAATACCCAAAGTCGGTTAACTTAGATTTTTATAAACCCCGTATTGAAAAATTGAAAGCCAACCTGGAATCAGTACAGAAAACTTTTGATGAGGGAAAAATTATTGAACCCAACTACAACTCATTTGACAATCTGATCAAGCGGTTTGAAGGCAAGAATTTATTTGTGGATGTGTGGGCTACGTGGTGTCATCCATGCATTGAAGATTTTAAATTCAAAAGTAGTATTCAACCTTTCATTGAAAGAAATCAAATTGAAATACTTTATATTTCAATAGATAAATCTGAGTGGGATGATCGGTGGAGGCAGAGTATTAAAATAAACCAACTTGCGGGACATCATTTCAGGGCCAACTCAAAGTTTATCACTGACATGTGGAATGTGATTGGTGATTTTCAGGGAGCCATACCACGGTATGTTTTGATTGATAAGACAGGTAAAATTTTTAAAAGTACTGCTGCCAGGCCCAGTATGGGCGATGCATTACCGACTCAAATAGAAGAACTAATCAATAAGGTTGATTAGGTTCCGGCTTCACCCCACAAAAATCCCGGTTTCACCGACTTGCACCTGTCGATAACCTTTTTACATCATCCTGTTGTGATCTGATCCGTTACTTTTGATACAACAAACACAAAAGGTATGAGTAACGATAGAAAAAAATTAAGTAGCAGTTTCTGGGTGGGCGCTCTTATTCTCGCGATCGGTAGTTTATTGCTGCTTGATCGCATGGATTTATTATACTTTCCTGGCTGGCTCTTTTCATGGAAAACATTTTTAATTGCCCTCGGTGTGATCATCGGCATCAAAAAAAGTTTTGAAGGCATCGGTTGGTTGGTGATGATATTAGTTGGTTCCTTTTTTCTGATCGATGATATTCCGGGTTTCCCATATGATATTGATCGCTATGCTTTTCCGGTAGGCGTAATCATTGTGGGTTTATTTATCCTGGGGCGTGCGGTGGCTGGATCAGCTTCACGCGAGGCAAGGAAAAAAAACTGGGGCGATGGAGTAATTAGTACGGAAGAAGGTGGGGAAGATTATTTTGATCTCACCACGGTATTTGGAGGAAGCAAGCGGAAAGTGTTTTCCAAAAATTTTAAAGGTGGAGAGACCACCTGTATTTTTGGCGGCACCGAAATAGACCTTACGCAAGCCGATATCAATGGCACTGTGGTAATTGATGTGGTGCAACTTTTTGGTGGTGTTAAGTTAGTCGTACCTTCCAACTGGGAATTAAAATCAGAAGTGACTGCCATATTGGGTGGTGTTGATGATAAGCGCACTACTCCGCAAGTGTATGGTTCAGGCAAGAAATTGGTGCTTACCGGTTTTGTTATGTTTGGTGGTGTGGATATCAAAAGTTACAACTAACAACTAAACTACCATGAACTGGTATCTGGCTAAATTGATTTTTCAGGTGAGGAGTGGTGGGGGTGCTCACACTCCTCAGTTTGACGAGCAGTGGCGATTGATACGTGCTGATGAAGTGGCATGGGCTTACGAAAAGGCTTCGGTGCTCGGTCGATTGGATGAAAGTAGTTTCCTTAATCATAAAGAGGAAACGGTGGATTGGAAATTCATTGAAGTGGCAGATATTCACAGGATCGGTTCTTTGGAAGATGGAGCACAACTTTTTTCTGCCACAAAAGAACCTATGGATGCAAAGGCATACATAGAGCAGATAAAATTAAAATCTCAAAAAGCATTTTCATTGGCAAGAAATAGCGAGTTAAATTTGGTAAATCAAGATGCCTGATCGCATTGAGCGGTCTGATGTCTCATGTTTTAAGCAAAGAAATTCTTGAATATAAAAGTTTCATCTGCCACAACCCGATTACCCATCCTGGGATTTGTTTTTTTGTGGATGGGTTTTCATGGTTGGGTACTTCATCAATATTTTGGATTGGATTGGGAAGCAGCAGCGTGGGATTCTTTTATTTTTAATCTCTGCTTATTTAGTGCCAGTGTATTGAGTGGTTTATTAACTGCTTATTTACCCAAAAATGGAGTATTTCAAATTACAGTCGGAGTAAGTTTGGTATTGGCATTTTTTGTCGAATGGATGGCCGAACAAGCGCTTCAACCTTTGCAAGATGGAAATGAAGCCTATCTTAATTTTCTTCATCAATCAGAGCCGATTCGTTGGGCTATGGCATTCGTGTTGATAACATCAGCCGGATTAATCAATCTTTTTTACCATCGCTGGAAAGAAGTACAGGAATCACACGATCGCGAAGCCTCCACGCAAGTGATGGTTAAGGAAGCAGAATTGCAAAAGCTTCAATTGCAGCTTCAGCCCCATTTTTTATTTAATAGTCTCAACTCAATTAATGCGCTTATTATTGCACAACCTGACAAAGCGGGCAAAATGGTACAGCAACTTTCTGAATTTTTACGCACAACAATTAAGAGGGCAGATGAGCAGTGGATAACCTTGGCCGAAGAAATGGAATACCTTCAACTGTATTTGTCCATAGAAAAAGTTCGTTTTGGTCATCGGTTAGATGTACGATTGAATCTTGATGATCAAATTCAATTATGGCTTATTCCACCACTATTGTTGCAACCGTTGGTAGAGAATGCTATTAAATTTGGTTTATATGGTACCACAGGTCAGGTGATGATTAATCTTGCTACACAACGCGAAAAGGAATCACTGGTAATTGAAATAGCAAATCCCTTTGATGAAGACATGCAACCAGCCGTAGGCAGTGGTTTCGGTTTGAACGGATTGCGCAGGAGGCTTTACTTGCTTTATGCCCGAAATGATTTGTTGACTACACACATTGAGAATAATAATTTTATTGTTAGACTTATTCTACCTGAAAAGTATGATTAAAGTTATTTTGATAGATGATGAGCCGTTAGCCTGCGAAGTGATTAAGACATACTTAAAGCATTTCGATGAAATGGTAGTGGTGCAGGAATGCCATGATGGCTTTGAGGGAGTGAAAGCCATTCAGCAGCATCAACCCGATTTGATTTTTCTGGATATTCAAATGCCTAAGATTAATGGGTTTGAAATGCTGGAGATATTGGAAGCGAAACCCTCTGTGATTTTTATTACCGCCTACGATTCGTATGCCATCAAAGCTTTTGAAGCGAATGCCGTTGATTATTTGCTTAAGCCGGTGCCTGAAGAACGATTTCGTGAGGCAGTGCTGAAATGGAAAAGTAAAGTGGCCCCCATTGCTCCCCGGCAAATTGACAGTGTGCTAAACACCATGTCGGCCACGACCGCTCAGCAAAATCGTATTGTAGTAAAAACAGGAAGCAAAGTAAAAATAATTTCCGTCCAGGATGTACACTATATCGAAGCGGATGATGACTTTGTAAAAGTAACGACTGCGGAAGGTTCATTTTTAAAAAATAAAACGATGAGCTTCTATGAGCAAACCTTAGATTCACAACAGTTTGTAAGGGTGCATCGCTCTTACATGGTGCAAATAAATCAGATAACCAAGATTGAACCTTATCAGAAAGAATCTCATCTCGCTATCTTGCGTGATGGAAAACAAATTCCGGTAAGTAAAACCGGTTATGCGAAACTTAAAGAGGTGCTGGGGATCTGATGAATAAAACAGAAAATATCAAACAAGAATTGCTAAACAACTGCCTTAGGTTAGTAGAGCAACGAATTGCGAATGCAAAACAGGCAATGAATGCAGCCCAGGAATCGGCCAACACAGAAGAGAAAAGTAGTGCCGGTGATAAGTATGAGACAGGTAGGGCTATGGCACAAATTGAAAGAGATAAGGCAGCTCAGCAATTGAATGAGGCTATGATACTTAAGAACTCATTGAGTATGGTTAGTCTAAAACCAAGAAACGATCAGGTTTCATTGGGAAGTCTAATTATTACAGATACAAATCATTTTTTTATTGCCATCAGTGCAGGCAAACAGCAAGTCGCTGATGTTGATTACTTTGTTGTTGCACCGGCCACACCCATTGGTCGTATATTAATGGGTTTACATTTGGGGGATCAGTTTACGTTCACTCATCAAATTCATACAATCAGAGAAATTCTATAAAGTAAGCTATCAAATTCAACATATTTCTATTTGATTTGTTACTTTAATCATGAACACAAAGGCCTGGCTTCACGCATTTCGTTTACGCACATTACCTCTCTCACTGTCATGTATTGGCATGGCCGGTTTTTTGGCCGCATCAATAGATAAATTTGATTTGGTTATTTTTCTTCTATGTTGTTTCACTACGATTTTTCTACAGGTATTATCCAACCTGGCCAATGATTATGGGGATTCCATACATGGTGCCGATCACGCTGAACGTAAAGGTCCAAGTCGAGCAGTACAGTCTGGCGCAATTTCGTTATCACAAATGCGCAAGGCTGTTATTGTGTTTGCCTTGCTAAGTTTAGTGTGCGGCATTGGCCTTCTGATAATTTCTTTTGGTAATGATTGGCGCGTAATATTTTTCTTTTTTGGATTGGGGCTCTTAAGTATTCTCGCAGCCGTTGGTTATACGGTAGGGAAGAAACCGTATGGATACATAGGCTTGGGTGATATATCTGTGCTGATATTTTTTGGATTGGTGGGTGTGATGGGATCATTTTATCTGTTTACCCATCATATTTCTTGGCTGGAGGTATTACCAGCGTTAAGCTGTGGTTTTTTTTCCATTGCAGTATTAAATGTAAATAACATCCGCGACATTGATTCGGATCGTATTGCCGGGAAATATTCCATTCCAGTGCGTATCGGCAAAGAAAAGGCCTCTATTTATCATTGGATACTTCTTGTTGCAGGACTTTTGAGCGCCATGGTCTATTCGTTATTGAATTATCATACACCATGGCAGTTTCTTTTTTTATTAACAGCTCCGTTATTAATAAAAAATGGAATGGCTATACACCAAAAACCTTCTTCTGACCTTGATCCTTTTTTGAAACAAATGGCTTTTTCTACCTTATTATTTGTTCTTTTGTTTGGGATTGGTTTAATGGCTTAATAATTTGAAACGATCATATTTTTCATGAAATTGGTGAATTATGGCTAAAGTTGAGTTTAATATTGCGTGCACACTTTGCGATCATTTGAAAGATTCGCTTTTCACAGGTTTAAATCCAGAAGATTTAAGTAGAATTAATAATCATAAAACCTGTATTCAATACAAAAAAGGACAGAATATTTTTTATGAAGGCACCCGACCTACAGGGTTATATTGCATGAATGGGGGCAAAGTAAAAGTGTATAAAAACAATGTTCAGGGTAAAGAATTTATCATATACATAGCAAAACCCGGTGATTTTTTAGGTTATCGTGCTCTTTTAAGTGAAGAATTTTACCAGGCTACGGCTACGGTACTAGAGGATGCGAAAATTTGTTTTATCCCCAAGGAGAGCTTTTTTGAAGTACTTCAAAAAAATCCTGTGTTTATGAAGCGTGTCGTGCAGGCAGTTTGTCACGAAATGGGCATCATGGAAGAAAAACTAGCCGAACTTGCACATAAATCTGTACGCGAACGACTTGCCGCAAACCTATTAATGTTAAAAGAAACCTATGGCATGGAGGGTGAAGGTAGCTTCTTAATTGATTTGGCACTTTCACGCGAAGACCTCGCCAGCATTGTAGGTACGGCCACAGAAACCGTGATTCGCTTGTTATCTGAGTTTAAATCCGAAGGCCTTATTTCTTTTGAGGGTAAGAAGATACGGGTACTCGAACCTAAAAAACTGGCCAAACAGGCTGACCTAATCGTAGCCTGATTTTATATAAATATGCGGTCAACAAGTTCTTTTTGATCCTCAAAACTGACAAAAGTCATCTTTTTCGTTGATACCCATCATTAAGGGAGGCGGGTTGTTTGTTCTACATTTGAATTACAAACAAACCGCTACAGTCATGAAAAAGATTTTAGTTCCATGCGATTTTTCCGATCCCGCGGTTCAGGCCTTCAAGATGGCCGTAGAAATGGCAACTCAAAGCAAAGGTGAAATTCTACTGCTCAATGTTGTTGAGTTACCCGTAATGCACGAAAGTGTGCTCATGCCAACGCTTACATTTGAAGAGACTTTCATCAAAGATATGAAAGCGCATGCAGAAAAGAACTTTGTAAAGATGAAGGAGAAGTGGGCTAAGGATGGGCCAAAAATTTCTTCGTTTGTCGAGTTTGGTGGCACAACACCCACGATACGCGATTTTGTAAAAGATAAGAAAGTGGACCTTATTCTGATGGGAACACACGGTGCCAGTGGCGTAAAAGAATTTTTTATTGGCTCAAACACTGAAAAGATTGTTCGCACGGCTGGCGTTCCGGTAATGTCAATAAAAAAGCAAGTTAAGCTAGCCTCCATAAAAAATATTGTGTTTCCTACAACCGGAGCAATCAATAGAGAAGAACTGATTTTGCATGTGAAGGCGTTACAAAACTTTTTTAAAGCCACCCTTCACATACTGTATGTGAATACACCTTCTTCCTTTAGACGGGATATGGAAATTAAACCACAATTGAAGGCCTTTGCAAAACACTTTATGCTAAAGGATTTCACGTTGAACGTGTGGAACGATTATAGTGAAGAAGAAGGATTGAAGAATTTTGTTCATGAAACCAAGGCAGACATGATAGTGATGGCTACTCATGGGCGCAGAGGCCTTAATCACCTCATGAGTGGCAGTATCGCAGAAGATGCGGTAAATCATATCAATTGCCCTATTTGGACTTATAAGATCAATTAAAAAGCTATTCATTGTGAAAAAGCATATACTATTTCCCGTAGACTTGCAGCCAACCAAGTATCATTTGTCAGACTACGCCAATCTGTTATCGCATGTAGATAATAAAAGATTCTCTGCGTTTTTCTTAAAAGATTTTACGAAATCGGCCAAGGGAAAAAGCAGTGCAATCAATGAACAAGATAAAACTGTACTGCAAAATTCACTTCAAAAAGAAGCAATAACCCTGGATCTTGATATTAATTTTATTAACAGCCAGTCGAATACAAGTAGCTTGATGAATCAAAGTAAGTTTGCCGATCTTGCTATTATCAGCCCGATTACACATGAAAATATGGGGCAATTAATTCAATCTTTTCCAGATCATTTTTTTGAAGATATGGGCTGTCCGATATTTCTAACAGAAGATTTGATGCATTCTTATGAGGAAATACTGGTGTTGTTTGATTATGATCAATCTGGCCTTGTCGCCTTGAAATCTTTCCTCACAATGTTTGGGAAAGTATCGAGTAATAAAAAAGTAACTATTATTACAGTTAACCCGGACGATGCACCTGAAATTCATTTAGAGAAATATTTAGTGAGTTATCTGCAAAAAGTATTTGACGATGTTGGTATTGTGCCATTTAGCAATAAGAATTTGCCTGATCAACTGGTGGCATATGCAGAAAAATTAAACAAACCATTATTGGTAATGGGTCGTGCGGCAGTTAACTTGCTAAAGAATAATCAACTCGCCACGAAAATGGCCGATCAGCATATGTCAATCTTTTATTCTAACCACTAAGCATGGCGATTGAGGTTAAGGAGCAATTGGCATGCTATCATTGTGGTCAGGTTTGCGAAGAGCAGGAATTCAAAAGTGTAGATAAAATTTTTTGTTGTTATGGTTGTCGCACCGTTTATGAGATACTAAACGAAAATAATCTTTGCGAATACTATTCCTATGAATCAACTCCGGGTGTTAATTTAAAATATGTTAGCGAAGAAACATACGCTTACCTGGATGAGTCATCGATAAGGAAGAAGCTGCTGGCATTCGATTCAGATTCTTTTGCGAGAGTTAATTTTTTTGTGCCGTCAATTCATTGTATTTCTTGTATTTGGCTGCTGGAGAATCTTCAGAAGCTGAACAAAGGCGTGGTGAAGTCTGAAGTTAATTTTGCCCGCAAGCGTGTAATCATCGATTACAATCCATCTGTAGCAACATTAAGTGAAATTGCCAGATTGATCACTTCCTTAGGGTATGCACCTCAGATCAATTTAAGTGAAGAGAAAAAGGAAAAAGTATCTTCAACAAGTTTGGTCATGAAGTTGGCTATAGCTGGGTTTGCATTTGGTAACATCATGTTGCTGAGTTTTCCTGAATATCTGGGTTTAGACGGTACAGAAACAGGACTTAAAACACTTTTCTCCTATCTCAATCTGGCGTTGGCGATTCCGGTAACGTTTTATAGTGGTTGGGATTATTTCAGTAATGCCCTTCAAAGTTTCCGACAACGACAAATTAACATTGATGTGCCCATCGCAGTGGGGCTGGCTGCTCTGTTTTTCAGAAGTACCTACGACATACTAAGTTTCACCGGCCCGGGTTATCTTGATTCTTTGGCAGGCTTGGTTTTCTTTCTATTGATTGGAAGATGGTTTCAAAGTAAAACATATGAAAGCCTTGCCTTTGATCGCGATTTTCGTTCCTACTTTCCATTGGCAGTGCAAAAGAAAAATGGTGCAGAATGGAAGCCGGTTGTCATATATGACTTGGAAAAAGGTGATATGATTCGGGTACGCAACTGGGAAGTTGTTCCGGCAGATAGTTTGTTATTGGATACAGAAGCATACTTTGATTACAGTTTTGTTACCGGTGAATCCAAGCCGGTAAAAGTAAAAGCAGGCGAGTTAGTATATGCCGGTGGCCGTCTGGTAGGTAAACCAGTATTGATGGTGGTAGAAAAGAAAACATCACAAAGTCATCTTACTAGTTTGTGGAACAAGGAAATATTTCAAAAGCCTGAGGAGAGTCGGTATAGGAAAATTATTGACTTAGCAGCGAGACGTTTTACATGGGCAGTATTGGTGGTCGCATTGATCACAGCCGTTTATTGGTATTGGGCGGATGCATCGCAAATGTGGTTAGTGCTTACCGCTGTATTAATGGTAGCTTGCCCTTGTGCACTGGCTTTGGCAGCACCATTTACGTATGGCAATATGCTACGTGTTTTTGGTCGTCATGGATTTTATTTAAAAAATGCTGACGTGATCGAACGGCTTTCAAAAATTGATACAGTAGTTTTTGATAAAACAGGTACGGTTACAAGTGGCGCAGTTAAACTTGATTTTGTAGGAGTGATGGATGATCAGGAATTGGCGTGGGTGAAAACACTAACATCCTCATCGTCACATCCGCTTAGTAATTTAATCACGAAATCGATAAAGGTTAATTCAATGGCACCGGTTGCTGATTTTTTTGAAAAACCAGGTCGTGGCATCGAAGGAAAGATTGAGGGGCATCGCATAGTGGTGGGTTCTGCTACGTATGTGAATTTCTATGGGATATTGCCCGAACTTTCTTCGAAGGTATTTGTATCAATCGATGATCAGATTCGTGGATATTTTAATATTGTTACCTCCGTGAGAGAAGGGATTGAAGAATTAATGCAGTCACTGAATAATATGAAGGTGGCCATGCTTTCCGGAGATTCAGAGGCTGACCGCGATAGAATGGAAAAATTTTTCCCAGCAAAGGCGACCTTATTATTTAATCAAAATCCTCATGACAAATTAGACTATGTCAGTAAGCTCCAGACTTCTCATAATAATAAGGTGATGATGCTGGGAGATGGGTTGAATGATAGTGGAGCGTTGAAACAGAGTGATGTCGGTGTGGCCATCACTGACGATACAGGTGTGTTCACGCCATCTTGTGATGGTATTTTAGAAGGAAGTAAATTAGGTCAGCTTAATAAATTTATCTCATTAAGTAAATCAGCAACGGTTATTTTAAAGGCTGGTTTTGGTATTTCTTTTTTCTACAACATCATCGCTCTTTCTTTTGCTGTCAGTGGTCATCTCACTCCTCTTATTGCGGCTATTTTAATGCCTATTTCAAGTATAAGTGTGGTTGGGTTTTCAACGATAGTTGTTAACTTGGTAAGTAATAAAACCCTACGGTCATGAACATCATTATTGCACTGATTTGCATAAGCCTTACAGTAGCCCTGATTTTTTTAGGCCTGTTTTTATGGAGCTTAAAATCAGGCCAGTTTGATGATACGTACGGTCCTTCAGTGCGTATGCTATTTGATGACAAGAAGAAAAAATGAGTCTGATAAAGAAACATGTCGCTCTTCAATATGGAGCATCTATTTTGTCATTGAAAAAAGATGATGTTCTTTTTCGTGAGGGTGATACGGCTAATTTTTTCTACCAGGTAGAAGAAGGAGCTGTTAAAATGGTGACCTATAGCCTTGATGGGAAAGAATTTATTCAGGGTCTTTTTTATCAGGGAGATAGTTTTGGGGAGCCTCCATTGTTCTGCAATTTTTCATATCCGGGTGCGGCTCTCACATTGATTGAAT
Organism: uncultured Ohtaekwangia sp.; assembly: GCA_964349405.1. GTDB lineage: Bacteria > Bacteroidota > Bacteroidia > Cytophagales > Cyclobacteriaceae > ELB16-189. The sequence goes on from CAYGGY010000019.1 coordinate 22,275, forward strand.
CAAAGATTATACGCATTCCTAAAGATCGGTTATTTGATTTGCTAAAAGATCATTTTGAAATCCATGTTCAGCTCGATCGCATTTTGTGCGAACGACTCAAATACAAAAACATGATTCTCTCCGAGATTTCCTTTTATGACCCTGAGCATCGTATCAATAGTTTGTTAGAGTATCTCAAATCAAAATCGACATCATCAGATGACCTATTTCAGGTTCCACTAACAAGGCAGCAATTAGCAGATATGAGTGGCATGAGAGTAGAGACTGTAATCCGTACCATCAAGCGTATGGAAGAAGCTGGAAAGCTTCAGATTCAAGACCACAAAATTTTCATTTAAAAGGGGATCTGAAAAGTATAGTAACTCTGAAATTAATAATTTATGGGGATTATTATCTTTTTCACTGATAAAGATCACCTTGTTTATATGATTTGAATCATAAAGAGAAGCCCCACTTCTAATCTAATTTGCTGACATTAACAAAGCGCCAAAAGTGCCCTTCAAAACTAAAATCTATGAAAAAACTATTATTGTTCACCGCCACCGCCTTGCTTTTTTTAGCCTGCAATCCAGGAAAACCCAAAGAAGATACCGCAACTAAGGACGGAAATCCAGTAGCTGCTGTTGCTGATCCCACGAAGGGAATTGGTCAAATTAAAAACGTAACCCTCCATACACCCATCGAATTGGATCGGGTGAGCCGGGGGAAGTCTATTTATGAAATGAAATGTTCAGCATGCCATAAACTCACAGATCAACGTGTAGTTGGTCCTGGATGGTTAGGTGTTACAAAAAACCGCAAGCCTGAGTGGATCATGAACATGGTCTTAAATGTGGAAGTAATGTTGGATCAGGATCCTGAAGCACAGAAACTTCTTGAACTTTGTCTTACCCGCATGCCTAATCAGAATGTATCGGTTGGCGATGCGCGCGACATATTAGAATTCATGCGTCAAAATGATGGTGAAAAATAATCTCTTGATTTCACCTCAACTCCTTATAGAAACTAAATCCAATCACTCACCTAAAACTCAAACATATGAAAAAAGTTTTGCTACCAATACTAGCCATGCTTGCTTTCTCTTGTGGTCAACCTACCGCAACTACGGAAAGCGCCACCACCGATGAAGCACCAGGAGCCGGACAATCGGCCGTAAAGGATGATGTATCACAACAAGATGTAGTGCATATTGCCGTTGGCTCACCGGATCACACCACCTTAGTGACTGCATTAAAAACTGCCGAGTATGTGGATGTGCTTTCCAATGCAGGACCCTTTACTGTTTTTGCTCCTACCAATGCGGCCTTTGATAAACTTCCTGCTGGAACCGTGGAAGGATTATTAAAACCTGAAAGTAAAGATGCGTTACGGAACATATTAGAGTATCATGTTTATGTAGGCGTGCTCACAGAAACAATGATTCAAGATGGTATGAAATTGAATCAAGTGAATTTGGATAATGTGATACTTGGCAAGAAGGATGGCAAGATCACTGTAAATGGAGCCAATGTATTGGGCTCTGCCCGCGGCTCCAATGGAATAGTGTATATCATTGATGCTGTATTGCTCCCTCCCGATAAAAAATAACTAAATCAACTTTAAATAAATAACTATGAAAACAAGAATAGTAAATCGGGTGCTTTCCGTGCTCGTAATGGTAGCCACATTTAGTCTTTGGCAGGGATGCAAACCCAAGGCACCTGATAGTGTGACGGTAGGTGATGCTGCATCCAGAGTTTATGTAGCGCCAGGAAAATATGATGAGTTCTATAATTTCGTTTCCGGTGGTTTCAATGGCCAGATGTCGGTTTACGGAATTCCTTCAGGTCGCTTGTTTAAAATTCTTCCCGTGTTTTCAGTTTTTCCCGAAAGCGGCTATGGATATAGTGAAGAAACCAAACCAATGCTTAACACCTCACATGGATTTGTGCCTTGGGATGATTTGCACCATATCGCGCTGTCGACCACAAAAGGTGAACATGACGGACGGTGGGCTTTTGGAAATGCCAATAATACTCCACGCGTTGCCCGTGTAAGTTTAAAGTCTTTCCGCACCGAAGAGATCCTGGAGATACCAAATAGTGGCGGTAATCACTCTTCGCCATTTATTACAGAAAATACAGAGTATTTGGTTGCAGGCACTCGTTTCAGTGTGCCAATGGGAGCCAATAAAGATGTGCCCATCAGCTCATTTAAAGAAAATTTCAAGGGATCGATCAGTTTTATAAAGGTTGATCAGGAAAGTGGGCGTATGAATATTGCTTTTCAATTGCGTACACCCGGTTTTAATTATGACTTGAGCCGTGCGGGTAAAGGTCCATCACATGGATGGTTTTTCTTCTCATGCTACAATACAGAACAGGCATATACGCTTTTAGAAGTAAACGCTTCACAAAATGATAAAGACTTCATTATGGCTGTAAACTGGAAGAAGGCCGAAGAGTACATCGCTCAGGGAAAAGGAAAAGTGGAGAAGGCAAAATATGCACACAATGTATATAGCGACAAAACTCATTCTGCAACTTCGACTATAGAAGAAGAAGTAACCGTGTTGGACGTAATGGAATTACCCGATATCGTTTATTTCATCCCTTGCCCTAAGTCTCCACATGGTTGTGATGTAGATCCTTCTGGTGAATACATTGTTGGAAGCGGAAAGCTAGCGGCTATGATGCCAGTGTTCTCATTTACTAAAATTCAAGCTGCAATTGCTAACAAAGATTATGAAGGCGATTTTGGTGGTATACCTGTGATTAAGTATGAAGCTGCATTGCATGGTGAGGTTAAAAAGCCAGGCCTCGGACCTCTTCATACCGAGTTTGATGAAAAAGGAAATGCCTATACTTCCATGTTTGTTTCTTCTGAAATTGTAAAATGGAATGTAAAAACGTTAGAAGTATTAGATCGTGTGCCCACCTATTATTCAATTGGTCACTTAAGTGTTCCGGGCGGTCCAACAGCTAAACCGCATGGTAAATATGTGATTGCTTATAATAAAATCACGAAAGATCGTTACTTGCCTACCGGCCCTGAGTTAACTCAATCAGCACAGATATATGATATCAGTGGAGATAAAATGCGGTTGTTGTTAGACTTTCCAACCGTGGGTGAGCCACACTATGCGGAAGCGTTGCCTGCGAGTTTGATATCCGGTAACTCCACCAAGCTTTATAAAATTGAAGAAAATGAAAATCCCTATGCTGCAAAAGGTGAAGGTCAGGCACGCGTAGAACGTAAAGGAAATGAAATACATGTCTATATGACCGCTATTCGTTCACACTTAACGCCTGATAATATTGAAGGTGTGCGCGTGGGCGATGATGTTTATTTCCATGTGACTAACCTTGAGCAAGATTGGGATGTTCCTCATGGCTTTGCTATCAGAGGTGCGTTGAATGCGGAAATATTAATTATGCCAGGTGAAACCCAGACTCTGAAGTGGAAACCATTAGTGCCTGGGGTAATTCCTTTTTATTGCACAGACTTCTGTTCCGCCTTACACCAGGAAATGTCTGGGTATATTCGTATTTCTCCTGCAGGCAGTAAAGTTCCATTAAAGTTTTCAACCGGTATAATCGAAGGCCAGGCAGGTGGCGCAGGTCAGTAGATCATACTTACCTTCGGGTATGTAGTTTTCATAGTTTACAGGTTGAAGGTCCCACCCGTCCTGACATTAGGTCAGGACGGAGCGGGGCTACTCTAAATTTTTTTATATGAAGTCATTAAAACCCATATCACGTGTCCTGATTGCAATCTCGGCACTACTCATGATCAGTGCCTATTTTGTACCGCTTTGGCAAATCCTAATGTGGGCACCACAATACCCTGAAGGATTGGAAATGGAGATCTGGATAAATAATATAACAGGTGACGTAAAGATCATCAGTGCCCTCAATCACTACATCGGCATGAAACATATCGAAGTCGAGATGTTTCCTGAATTTCACTACATGATTTATATCGTAGGTGCGCTCATTGCTTTCGGGTTACTGGTAGTCTTGGTCAATAAACGTTTTATGTTATGGACATTCATATTGTTGCTATTTTCGACTGGTATTGCTGCACTCGTTGATTTTTATATGTGGGGTTACGATTACGGACACAATCTTGATCCAACTGCCGCTATTGTTGTTCCAGGCATGTCCTATCAACCTCCGCTGATTGGCACGAAACAACTTTTAAATTTCACCGCATTTTCAGGACCTGATATAGGTGGATGGATCTTTGTTATCTCAGCCATACTGGCAATTGGTGTACTTATTTTTGAGATATATAAAAACAAAAAATCTGCATGAGAATTTTGATTGCCTTGCTGGTTGGTATTGTTATTTCTGCATGCACCGTGGAGCCGGAACCATTGGTTTACGGACAAGATGCATGCTATACTTGTAAAATGACATTAATGGATAAAAAGTTTGGTGCGGAGATCGTCACTAAAAAAGGAAAAATTTATAAGTTTGATGATGTTAGTTGCATGCTGGATTTTCATAACTCAGGAGATGAACTGGAAGAAAATATGGCCTATCGGTTAGTCGTTGATTACGCAAAACCTGAAACATTCATCGATGCCACTAATTCATATTATGTAAAGTCAGATTCAATAAGAAGTCCAATGGCCAGTGGCATTGCCGCTTTTGGTGACGACAAAGAATTTACAAAAGTCAGAAAAAAATATAATGGTATATTAATGAGTTGGGGTGAAGTGGTTACCCAATTTAAATAGTGTAGTTTGCAATTCAAGCACCAATCTAAACGATGAAAGGACAATTTATATTTTTTCTTTTTGTATTCTTTTTACTTTCTCAATCTTCGGTGTGCAAGACAATCCGTGTAGGCGCCAAAGAAAAGGTCACGGAAATAAAGAAAGCCATTTCAATAGCCGATCAGGGCGATACCATTTTAGTAAGCGCTGGTATTTATCGTGAAGGGAATATTAATCTCCAAAAATCGATCATCATGATTGGTGAAGATTTTCCGGTGCTCGATGGAGAAAATAAATATGAAATACTCACCATACAGGCAAATAATGTAATCGTACAAGGTCTTAAATTTATTAATACCGGAGTGGCTAGCATGCATGATCTTGCCGCTGTGAAAATAATTGAGTCTACTAAGGTTTGGGTTCAGAATAATAAATTTGAAAATAACTTCTTTGGAATATACTTAGCCAACTCGTCCCGATGTTGGGTTGACAATAACAACCTTCAATCAATAGCACAAGAAGAAAACGAAATCGGGAATGGTATTCATATGTGGAAATGTAATAACATGACCATTAATAATAACACGGTTAAAGGTCATCGTGATGGAATATATTTTGAATTTGTTACCAATTCTATAATCACCAGTAATTATAGTGAAGGTAACAAGCGTTATGGCCTTCATTTTATGTTTTCTCATAACAATGAATATCGCGACAACACCTTTATAAATAATGGTGCGGGTGTAGCCGTGATGTATACCAAAGGAGTAAAAATGATTAACAATCATTTTATTCATAATTGGGGTGCTTCTTCCTATGGACTTTTATTAAAAGATATCAGCGACAGTTTTGTTGTAGGCAATGAGTTTTCGGAAAACTCTATTGGAATATTTATTGAAGGTGGAAGTAGAATTGAGTTTAAGGAGAATGATTTCGTACGCAATGGTTATGCTATTAAGCTACAGGCTAATTCTGATGATAACGTCATTGAACGGAATAATTTCCAGCAAAACACATTTGACCTTGTTACTAATGGCACCTTGGTATTGAATAAAATAGAAAGTAATTATTGGGACCGTTACGAAGGATATGACCTTGACCGAGATCAGGTTGGGGATGTGCCGTATCGACCCATAAGTATGTATGGAATGATTGTGGAAAGGATGCCTACGGCAGTTTTGTTATGGCGCAGTTTTCTCGTGTTCTTATTGGACCGTGCAGAAAAAGCAATACCGGTGATCACACCTGAAAATTTGAAAGACAACTTACCATCCATGAAGGCTTATGATTTTAATTAATGATTTAGTTAAGAAATTCGGCAAACTCACTGTACTCGATCAGGTAAACCTGAGTTTGAATGCGAGTAAGAGTTATGCGATGGTAGGGCCTAATGGCTCTGGTAAAACCACCATCATTAAATGTATCTTGGGGATGGTGAGGCCAACGGCAGGGGTGATCCAATTTAAAGGAAAAGATATTAGTAACGAATGGAAATACCGAGAGGAGATTGGCTATATGCCACAGATTGGTCGATATCCGGAAAACATGCGGATAGGTGAGTTGATCGATATGATGAAAAACATTCGCCAGGAAGTAAAAACAGTAGATGAGGAGTTGATTGATGCGTTTAAACTTTATAAGATTTACGATAAGAAGATGCATACCCTTTCGGGTGGCACTCGCCAAAAAGTGAGCGCATCACTCGCATTTCTTTTTCACGCACCTGTATTGATTTTGGATGAACCTACGGCAGGATTGGATCCTATCTCCGTTGAAATATTGAAAGAAAAGATATTGCATGAAAGACGAATGGGTAAACTGATCATTATAACATCCCATATACTCAGTGATCTGGATGAATTAGCAACTGAGATGATATATATATATGAAGGGAAAATTCAATACAATAATTCCATTCAAGCGTTGAAGGAAGAAACGAACGAAACTAAATTGAACAAAGCGGTCACTACCTTGATACGACAGAAGGAATTGTTAAACTCCATTACCGAACAAATATGACACGTGTTATACGTTATATCTTCAAAGACATTTTACAAACCCGGTTCATCCTTTTTTATACGCTCTTTTTACTAGTCAGCACGTTTGCACTTTTTCAACTCGACAGCGATTTTGGTAAAGTAGTTTTGAGCCTGTTGAACATAGTATTGATGGTGGTGCCTCTGGTGAGTGTGGTCTTTACAACCATTCATTTTTTTAGCTCCTATGAATTTATTGAGTTGATGTCGGCACAACCAATTAACCGAAAAGTTATATTCCTGAGTGAATATTTAGCGGTAGCTTCTTCCTTGTGCATTTCATATTTAATAGGAGTAGGCGTTCCTTTTATTTTATTTGGTGCCGGCCAAAATGCGATTCCACTTTTATTCACTGGTATTTTTCTCACGCTCGTGTTTGTTTCGCTTGCATTTTTATCTTCTGTACTTACACGGGATAAATCCAAAGCCATTGGCATAGCGCTACTTTTCTGGTTTTATTTTTCATTGATTTATGATGGATTACTGCTTTGGATAATTTACAGTTTTAGTGATTATCCCCTTGAAAAAGTAACCTTAACACTCATCGCATTTAATCCCGTTGATCTTGCTCGCATTATTATGTTGTTACAACTGGACATATCAGCTTTAATGGGATATACGGGAGCGTTTTACAAGAATTTCTTTGGTAGCAACTTTGGCGTTTTATTTTCTTCCTCAATACTTTTCCTTTGGGCCATAATTCCCCTCTTGGGTGCACTGAGAATATTTAATAAGAAGGATTTGTAAGGTAATTGGAGAGGGGCTTATTCTTTAAATCAATTCTTTATGTCGTATTGGCGTATACCTTTTATGTTATTGGCTGTCTTTAATTTGATAGCTGGTATGTGGGCTGGGTTGATTCGGCTGGGCTGGGATTTACCTGTTACATCTGTGGCAGTGCATCATGGAGCTATCATGGTGGGCGGTTTTCTAAGCACATTAATAGCACTTGAAAAAGCGATCCCACTAAAACATAAATTAGCTTTAGTGGTACCCGTTATCAGTGCATTAAGTTTGATGATGGTGGTGCCTGGATTCTATTATACGGGACTTTATTTTTTGGTGGCAGGAAGTGGAGGTTTGTTCCTGATTCATGCTTATTATTTATACCTGCATCCACGCGATCGCTCTATCATATTAATGTTGCTGGGTGCTGGCTGCCTGATTATTGGAAATGCCATGTTAATTGAGACTCAATTTTATCCGGCATCATTTCCATGGTGGATGGGATTTTTATTGTTCACAATCACCGCAGAGCGAATTGAGTTGTCAAAATTTTTGCCTGTTTCAGTTAACGCTAAATACTTGTTATTAAGTTTTCTGATATTATTCCTTTCAGGATTATTGATTCCTTTTCATGGTGTCGGGAAATACCTCTCCTCTTTCGCTATGATTGGTGTTGCTTTATGGATGCTGAAGCATGATGTGATGCGTATCGGATTAAAAAAGAAAGGCCTTACCAGATTTTCATCAGTTTCCCTTTTGATTGCCAACGGGTGGTTGATCATCCATGGCGTGTTGTTAGTGTCGATGCCTGATACCGCTTACTCGTATGATATATTGATACACAGTTTTTTTATAGGCTATGCATTTGCTATGATTTTTGCACATGGACCTATTATTTTACCTGGCGTTTTAGGGATTACCAGTAAGCCTTATCACCCGGTTTTATATGCATGGCTCTTCCTGGTACAAGGTTCACTTTTAATAAGACTTATTGCAGATTCATTACTTAGTTTAGAAGCTCGTAAATTAAGTGGCATTCTTACCGGTATGGGAATTCTACTATATTTTGTTTCTTTGATTGCGCTCGTGATTCGCGAACGAAATCATGCAAAAGTACATTAGAGTTTCATTTTTATATTTTTTTCTGGCTGCCTGTATAGGTTTATTGCTTCGGTGGCACTTCATTAATCCGATATCCTGGTTAACGTTTCCCTTTTGGTTGCATGCTCATTCTCATCTTATGTTTCTGGGATGGATTTTTAATTTACTAAGTATAGCGTTTGTACAGGAGAATATTAAGCAAGATCACAGGAAAAAATATACAATTCTATTCATGATTATTCAAGTGTTATTAATGGGTATGCTTATTAGTTTTCCTTTGCAGGGATACGGAGTTTATTCAATAGCTTTATCCACCCTTCATACTGTTTTAGTTGGCGTGTTTTCATTTTGGTTTTTTCAAGATACAAAGAATATAGATTTTGATCCATCGCGATGGTTTGCCCGCATATCATTGATATTTTTTTTAGTATCCTCCATTGGCCCGTTTGCTCTTGGTGCGCTCATGGCGAATGGATTTGCACAAACGAAATGGTATTATTTTTCCGTGTACTATTACTTACACTTTCAATATAATGGGGTATTTACTTTCGGTGTGTTTAGTTTGTTTTTTTCTTTGCTTAGAGAAAGAGGAATGATCCCGATTCAATTTTTAATTAAGCGTTTTGGTTATCTTATGTTGATTTCATGTTTTCTAGCCTATTCACTCTCTACCTTATGGGCAACACCAGGGTTGGTTTTTAATGTGCTTGGTTTGGTTGCTACACTCATGCAATTAGTAGCCTTAACTTATTTTCTAAAAATAGTGAGGTCAATTCCTATAACGATAATAAGGAATGTTTCGCAGTCAGCACGGTTACTTTTTATGGTGGCTTTTCTTGCCTTTATTAGTAAGCTCATTTTACAAACATTATCAGCTCATTCATCGATTGCACAACTTGCTTACGAAAACCGTAATTATGTTATGGCCTATCTTCATTTGGTTCTTTTAGGAATATTTTCCTGCTTTCTTTTAGGTTGGAGTATTGAAAAAAAATGGATCAAGAAACCCTCACAACTAGTGACCGCACTTTTTCTGATTGGTTTTGTTGGTATGGAGTTAACCTTGATAAGCAGAATACCTACGGGCAATGTGCTAATAAATTCTTCGCATCTTCTCTTTTTGTTTTCATTAATGATTGCATCCGGGGTAGGGGTTATCTTTATTAATACACTTATTAAAAGAATTCGATAGCCTCTTCCATATTACCAATGCAAATCATCTTTTCAATAATCAATTTGTGACTACTATTTCTTCTTTTAATTCCAAGGGAGCCATCAAACTATTTATCTGACTTGTTGCCGTTTTCAAATCCTTTAGGAAGGTAGAGTTTTCGTTCCAAAATCCAGTGGATATATAATAGTTAATCCCCTCTAATAAATTACCTGCAAACTTTACGCAATATTGAATGCTTTTCTCATCCTGGTTTACGCGCTCAACTTGTTCTTTTAAATAAGTAATGTATAATCCTAATTCTTTTATAAACATGTGTGGTCTATTAACTCCTTGCAGGAGATTATCCCGGCCATAAATATGGTCGGTCATTTTCTGAAGAGAGACCACTTCAGAGAAATAAGCGATGTTAGGGCCAGGGCAAATGGTAACACTATTTAATTTTTTAAGAAAGGGTTGTTTGTATTCAAGGCTGGCAGAATTACTTAATCCAACACATAAACATTCTTTGGCATGTACATCGTTAAGTTGGCTGATGTATTCTTCTTCGGGCAAGTTCAGTGATTTTAATTGTTTCGTTTTTAAACTTTGATATTTACGCGAGGCAGTACAAATGGGTTCGGTGGTAAATTCAGTATTAAAAGCCAGATGTTTTTCAGTACACGGACTACCTGGCTTACCTAGCGCAATACGATTTTGTTTTTCGTTATCTGAAGTAGTGCCTTTTAAATGATGGAAGCGAACTCCAAGCGGTGAATTGTTACTGAGTGTAACATCAGTTTCGGTGGAGCGACTCAATAGTTGAAGCGTATTCTCGTCAACGGTTGTTGCTTCAGGGCAAAGTAAAAATGGTGTTCCCCAACCGGTGCTATCGATATTATAATGCTGCAAAAGTAGTTCATTTTCTTCCGAGGTGCCGATTCCTCCTTGTGCTGTGATTTTAATCGGATGTGGTGTATCGAACGAAAGTTTTCCTTTTGCCTTAATGGCTGGTTGATAAATCGAATGAAGCGCAGTTGTTAATTCTTCTCTTTTCGTTTTAAATTCTTCCAGGATTGGCCCCATCAAATATCCATCGGTAGCAAAGGCATGTCCGCCACAATTCAATCCTGATTCGATGCGAAACTCACTTACCCAGATTCCTTTCTTGGCCAGATATTTTCCTTGAATAAGTGCTGAGCGATAATCGCTTACTTTGATCACCACCTTTTTATTGAATTCACCCCAGGCAGTGGCATCGAAGGCCGTAAATTTTTCGAGGTAGTTAAACAATCTGGGATTAAGTCCTGCCGAAAAAATAATGGAAGAATTAGTCAAATCACTCAACGCATACCCTCTCAATGCAGATACGGCATCGGTGCCATCTTCTTGCAAGGCTCCTTTGTTCTTAGAATTGTTGCCGTCTAATTTAGTCATGATGTTAACATCGATGCTTCCCGGTTTGATCTGACTTTTTAGATAATATTGTAATGATTCCTTTATTGATTCGTCAAGAGTATGAATCATTTGAAAATAAAGTTCCCTTAACTTATTTTCGGTGGGAAGCATTTCAAAATATTTAGCTAGCTCTGTGCCTGCCTTGAAGGCTGATGATTTGAGACTATCAATCTGATCATTAACTATTCTTGCTACTAAATTAAGATAGTCAGTAATGCGCTTGGCGCGATAGTCTATTTCGTGGGTAGGGATAGGAACATACTCTTCATTGATAGTTCCGTAATAATGTTTCCGCATCATTTCAATGAGACGATCTTCTATGATAGACATTACGGATGGTATTCCATATCGGGCTACTTTAATGGGAGAGTCCACGGTGTAGGCTAAGCCCATAACCGGGATGTGAAAGGAATGAAATCCTGTTTGCATAATGTGTTTTTAATAAAAATGATAATTACTAACGCTCGATATTTTCAAGTACAGTTTCTTTTTTTTCGGAATCAAAAATGGTTGCCGGCTTTTTGAAATGCCTCGCAACAGAACTAATGGCCCAGGTAAGTGGAATTACACCACCTAAAACAAAAATACTTCCACCAATTATTCGCATCCACGTAAGTGTTTGAAACGAATCGCTGTCTATAAATTCAGCAGAGCGTGCAAACCAAAGTCCTTTTTCTACTACTGCCTGGAATTGCAGAATGCCGGCAGGGAACAAATCAAGGAATACCATAAGCAACAAGCCAATATTGATAGACCAAAATGAAACTCGCAACGCTTTACCTTTCCAATGGTTACTGTCTGTGATCAGTTGACAACAAAACAAGATAGTAGCAAGTGCCAGGTTCCCATAAACTCCCATCAATGCAGCGTGTCCGTGGTTGACGGTGAGATAAGTTCCGTGTTCGTAATAATTAGCTAATGGAAGGTTTATAATAAACCCTAACACACCAGCACCAAAAAAGTTCCAAAAGTTCACACCGATAAGGAACAGGAATACTTCTGGCATTCCGAATTTTTTTCCTTTTGCTCCATGGCCGTTAGTTAAGGATGCTTCTACCAAAGAAGGTAACTTTTGAAATCGCCATGCTTCTAAGGTGAGTAATATTAGAGGAATTACTTGAAGTGTTGAGAAGACTGAACCCAATGCCATAGTGCCTACCGGTTTGGCATTCCAGTAGAAGTTGTGTGAAATTCCCAGTAACCCAGATCCAAGGAAAAGTAGTGTCGCAATGTAGATCACCCGAATGGCAGCTTGTTTGCTAACAAGGCCCATCAAGACCATAAAATAACCGACAAGTACGGTAGTGAATACTTCAAAGAATGCTTCGGCCCACATGTGAATTACACACCAGCGCCAGAAATCGGCAATCACAAAATTGGTCTTGGGGGTTGCAACAAAGCCAGAAAGTAACAAGATGAGAATACTTACGGTGGAGTACACCAACCAATTTGGAAGTTGCCATGGCTGTCCAATTTTAATGGCAGGTTTCAAAGCTCTGTATAAAGTGATACACCACGTTGCCAATACTACAAAGAGTAAGCCTTGCCATACTTTGCCGGGTTCTATGTATTCCCATCCCTGATGCCCAAACCAATACCAGTTTTTAAAAATGCCGAGTGGCCCTGCATAAATCCCTACCATTGAGCCGACACCTAATATTACAATCAGAGCAAATATAAAATTGATGATGGAGCGTTGATTGGTTGGTTCTTGTGGTGACAGAAGTGGGGCGATAAAAAGTGAAGCTCCAATCCAGCAGGTAGAAATCCAAAGAATAGAAAGTTGTACGTGCCAACTGCGTGTAATCGTAATGGGAAAGAGGTTACGCAGATCATAACCAAAAAACGTAGTGAAATTCAGAAAATCATGTACCGTTAAAATTCCTGCCAACACCTGAACTATAAAAAGGAGAATAGCAAGATAGAAGTATTTAAAGGTGGCTCGTTGGGATGAAGTAGGTTGAAAATTGGCAACACCTTCCTGAGTCATCAAAGGACCAGAGTTTTCCGTATAGGCAAAATCGTTTAGTTTTTCGAGACGTCCATGATAATAAAGCACCATTCCTAAACCGAGTATCAATCCTAATGATCCTATGATTGTCCAAATGATTACCGAGGGAGAAGGTGTATTGCCAGCATCAGGATCATACGGCCAATTGTGCGTATAGCTATAGTCTTTCCCAGGCCTTTCTACACCACACACCCATGATCCCCAATAAAAGAAAGCAGAGAGTTGTTTGATCTCAAGATCGCTTTTAATATAGTTGGCTGGTGCAAATGACTTTTTGCCGGTTCCCTTAAAAATATCCAGGTAATAGATTGTCAGTTGCTCACAGGCATAAGCTTGAGCTTCCGTAAGTTTTACCTGGTTATTGGCCGATAAGTATTTATTTGATTTTATCTCTTGTTGAACCATGGTGCTTGCTCCAAGCCACGCCATTTTTGTCATGTCGGGTTGATTGGCATAGAACTCTCGCATATAAAAAGCAACCTGATGTAGTGCTTCAGCCGTGTAGTCAGGCCCGCGATTGGCACCATCACCAAACATACTGCCGTATTCCATCAGGGCATACTTTTGAAAAACGGCCTGGCCATCCAGGATATCTTTTTGTGAGAAAACAGATTCTCCACCCTCACTAACAAAATCAGGAATCGGAGGTGCCTTATAATAAGTTTCATAGCCTATCATGGCAACACCTGCTAAACTGATAACTAAAATAAAAGTAATAGGGATCCACCACTTTCGTGGATTCATCAGAAACTGAATAAAGTTAGCTTGCATACCTGTAGATTTGTCGTAAAGCTATTTTACATTTTCCTCCTTATTTATGACACAAGTCATAAATGGGTAATAAAAATTGGTTGGATCTTGTGCTTTTTAGAATTCGATGGAGATTGCGTATGAAGTTAAATTATAGTAATTAATATGAAAGAAATTACAGACCGTGAGGATATCGTTCACTTGGTGAACAGTTTTTATGAAAAAGTGAAACAGGATGATCTATTAGGGGCTTTATTTGCCCATGTGGATTGGCCCAATCATTTGCCAACCATGTATAAATTTTGGTCATCCATGTTGTTAGGTGAACAGAGCTATCAAGGCAATCCATTTCAAAAACATGTTGGATTAACGATTACGTCATCTCATTTTGATCGATGGCTTGAACTGTTTCACCAAACGGTAGATGAAAGTTTTATGGGGGATAAGGCAATCGAAGTTAAAGATCGAGCTCGAAGTATTGCCGGAGTGTGGCAATACAAATTGGGATTGTCGTAAAACCCGCTACTTATAAATCTTCCAATCCGATCATAATAAACGCACCCCAGTAAATGGGTTCAGGGAATTCCACACGCAATTCCTTTTTTGCGTCAATGAAACTCTGACGAAGGTTGTTGGTGGAAAGCCATTTCCGATAAAAATTAAGTATAAGTTTTTGTGTGGCTGTATCGTCTACCTTAAACATACTCATGATAAGCACTTTTGCTCCGGCCACCAAAAAAGCCCGTTGCAATCCATACACCCCTTCTCCGAATGAAACATCTCCTAGTCCGGTCTGACACGCACTCAACACAACCAGATCTGTTTGATCAAGGTTCAAACTCATTGCTTCATAGGCAGTGAGAATCCCACTTTCCAAATTGTAATTGTAATTGGTTTTGTTTAAGATATCACCCGCACCGGAAAGGAGCAGACCTGTTTTCATAAGAGGGTTTTCTGTCATTTGTGCCTCGCTTTCTGTAAGCTCTTCGAGCTCATCCTGACTCATCGAAGGGGTATAGAATCCATGAGTAGCAATATGAAAAATTTTAGGACTGGATAAGCTCTTCACCTGATCTTCGCTTGCCGAAGTTTCTAAATATCCATTAGTAGTCCATCCATTTGTTTTGAGTAGTGTCTCTAACTCTTCCACTTCTTTTTCGGTTCCTGGCAGCGAAAGAACATTTCCACGTGTGGAGGCTGATAAGTAAAAGGTTGGGTTTCCAAACATGGTTGCTTTGTTGGAAGTAATAGCTTGCTTTTTCTTAATCTTGCGTATGTGTAAATCTTTGGTGTTACTCACCAGTACAATGTTTGAATTATCAATCACATATTTTCCATCAGGTGTAGGAATGGCCTCCAGGTTAATTTGGTTATAAACGCCATCAGGCGATAAATAAATAGTGGCGGCAGTTCCTATTTCCTTTTGTATGGGCTCCCAAAATATTTTAAAGGAGAATTGATCATTCATCTGATTAGAAATGGCGTTGCGATAATAACTTAAATACCTTGATTCCATCCGATTCCCATCAGGCATAATGATCGCTTTGGGGCGCGCGTTATCACTTTTAACATATAAGGCCACATACACGATCGAATCGGTAAAGGAATGATCAAAGTGCCGATAGCGAATCATTTCGATGGCTACTTCATTTTTGTTTAATGCCTTTTCAACGTTTTGATAGGTGATTTTTTTGTTGTCAAAACTTTGACTGAATAACTCTGATTTCTCGCTGATTTCTCGTTCAAGTTTTTCGATCTCCGCAGTAAGCGTGTTAGGATCTATTTCGTTTTCTATAAGTTGATCGATACTCATCGATAAGGCGATGGTTAGAAATTCTTTTTTCTGAATCCACTGCAGGTATGAGTTTTTCAAACTCTCATCATTGCTTTTTAAAATGCGTTCGCGGATTTTTATAGAAGAGCTTAACAATAATGCCTTGGTGAGCAATTGATAATCGTATACTTTTCCGGTGAGGTCACGAAAATCTTCAAGTTGACCGAAGGCGAGGGTATTATAAAACTCAAAGTCGCCCTTTATCGTGTTCCAATACTTCGCCTTTTCGCGTTCACTAAGAGCGGGGAAGTATTGCTTAATAAAAAGGTCATAATCATTGAGCGCTTGTTCTATGTTTGATTTGGCTCGTTTGAAGTTGCCCTCCATGAAATATACTTTCGACTGCTTGGAGAGTATCTTCACATATTCGGGGTGGTTACGACTGAAATACTTTTCATAGATGTCGCGCGCTTTGGTATAAAACTCTTCCGCCTTTTTGTAATCTCTTGTTTGATAAAACAAATCTCCTGTAAGGGTATAAATAGACGCTGCATTGATGTTGGTTTTCGTGCCTGTTTTCTTTCTCCAGATGGCTTCTGCCTGGGTAAGTGCCGTTACCGCTTCAGGAAATTTTTTCTCTGATATTTTTATAATCGCTACATTTTTTAAAATGTCTGCATACTGTGGATTCTCTTTACCCAGTTTCGCGCCCATGATTTCCTGTGCTTCAGTCATGATCTTTTCGGCTTCACCTGGTTTATCCCCTTTGTAAAATTTAATAATCCCTAACTGGGCCAATGATTTGGCAACTTCAATATGATTGCGACCAAATTGTTTTTCCTGACTTGCAAGGGCTTTAAGAATATTACGTTCAGCATTTTCATAATCTCCGATTGAGTAGTCGATATCGCTGTGCAATTTTTGTGTTGGCGCTGTTTTAGTCGATTTTTCACCATATACGCTGATGGCTATTTTGTTGGCACGGTCGGCAATTTTTGCGGCTTCCGTGTATTCTCCTTTTGCGAGCGAAAGCTTGCCCATGTTAATTAATGGTTCAATCAGGCGAACTGAACTTACTCCGTATAGCTTCTCGTATTCGCTGATCAATTTAAGTAGTAATGATTGCGTGGCGGAATATCTTCCTAATTGAATATATAAACTAGATAATTCATTGGCGGTATTCAGATCATCTGATCCTGAGATTTTATCTGTTTTACGTATAATTTTTGCGGTGCGACTAAGTGCATCCTCGGCCTCATCAAATAAACCTTTAATTCCAAACAGTGTAGCCTGCGTTTCTATGGCTTGTATCAGATAAATCTTCTTTGATTCCTCTTTTCTGAATCCCTCCAGAATAGTCAACGATTTAGCTAAGTTTTCTTCGGCCTTTTCATATAAGCCGAGTTTAATCTGAAGCTTGGCAATATGATTCAGTTCAATCCCATATTGATAGTCTTGATCACTATATTTGGAACGAGCAACGAAGGTTGCCTTTTCCAACGCTTGATTGGCTTCCGCATATTTATCGGTAAGTTCATACAAGGCAGCAATGTGATTTAAGATTTCAAGGTGATCTTTATGCCACGCTCCAATCTGATTGGATATTATTTTCGTGTAGCTCTCATCATAAATTCGGGACGCTTCATTAATTTTATTTGTATTATCAAGATAAAAATTGGCCAGCTTCAATCGCGCCAGATGTACTTCCGGGGCATCACTCCCAAATAGACCGATTTTGATATCGATGATATTATTGAGATATTTTTCTGCATTCGTATAATTTTTATTGTGAAGAGCCAGACCATACAAAAATTCAGTTACGTTAGCCGTTACCATATTATTGGTAGGGAGTATGGTGGTGTTTGCTACAAGATTATTGGCGTCTGTTTCTAATGTCTTTGTTTTGTTTTTATCGAGCCGGGAATCAAATTCCACTGCTTTCAGCCGCACACGGTAAATACTGGATTCCTTATAATTTTTGTTGATCATTTTTTCATACTCCAGCTTGGTGTTGAATAAAGCGCCTAATCTTTCATCCCTTTGCAACTGCTTAATAGTTTCTTCAAAAATACCCATAGCGAGATAGTGTGTAGGCTTGTGTTTTGTTTTGAGATTACCCAATATGGTGCTGTATTCCAGTTCTCTTGGTAAATCTTCGCTACCATTTTCAATCAGGATATTTGCGTTAAGAAATTGATTTTTTATAAATGCCATGGTTGACGAACCCATGTATCTCTTGATCCAGTTAGCGGCAAATACAAATACCGAGTCAGAACTTTTAAGACTTCCTTGTTTACCATAGGCATTACCTAATAAGGTTAAGCATCTTGCGTAATCATTATAGCGGACGGAAATTTCTTCATCGGATAGTTTTTTGCTTTTAAGACCTCCTTTGTTGTCAATAAATGTCTCCTGTTTTACGGCACGGCCTACATAGAATTTTTCATGTTCTTTCAATATATCCAGTGCTTCACTAAAATATCCTTGTCCAGTCAGAGCTTCGGCAAGTGCGAGGTTCCATCGGGCCTTGATAACATCAGTTATATGAGCACCGCCTTCAAATAATTTTTTGGCGTTATCCAGATAATGTCTCGCCTCCAGATAGGAACCATTTATATCATGTAGTTCAGCTCCACCAATCAGGAGGAGGATGTGCTCTAAACTATTCTCTTGATTTATTGAAATGCTTGTGTTGACAGCCGTAAACAGATTTGATTCAAATTCTGAAATGTAGCCGGACGCCAGATTGTACTTTGCATTAAGTAAATAATAAGTGGGTGTATAAATATTGTGCTTGCCCAGTTTTTTGAACGTTTTAGTTTTGAATTTTTCCAGGGAACCCATCGCTTTGGAATAATCGCCAAGTTCATAACTGGTTTCTGCAGCCTTTAGCATTTTATCATACTTGCTTTGGCTTAATACTTCGGCATAGCTGAATAAAAGGATGAAGAGCAAGAAATGAATACGTCTCATAAGTGTGAATTTTTCCAAATTAAAATTAAACATTTCTTTTGGCAAGAGCCACTTTTGAAATTAAGCAAACTGAATTATCCAAAATAAACGATACACAAACTGCGAAAAAATAAAAGTTTGATTAAACAGATTGATTTATTCCCCCAATAAATTCAGTAGAATAATTTTTGCGGATTCTGAAACTGGAGTTCCTGGCCCAAAAATTCCCATCACTCCACGTTGATTGAGAAAATCATAATCTTGTTGAGGAATTACACCACCGGCTACCACTTTAATATCAGGCCGGCCGATTTCCTTCAGTGCTTTAATAAGTTGCGGAATTAACGTTTTATGGCTTGCGGCAAGACTGGAAGCGCCAATCACATGGACATCGTTTTCAGCTGCCTGTTTTGCAACTTCTTCTGGTGTTTGAAAAAGCGGTCCTATGTCTACATCAAAACCTAAATCCGCAAAACCAGTTGCAATAACCTTAGCGCCCCGATCGTGACCGTCTTGTCCCATTTTGGCGATTAGAATCCGAGGCCTGCGACCTTCCAATTCGGCAAAGCGATCGGATAGTGCGCGAACTTCTTCTAATTCTTTTTGATTTTTCATTTCACCTGAATATACACCTGAAATAGATCGGATGGTTGCTTTATACCGTCCAAAAACATTTTCCATTGCCAATGAAATTTCACCGAGTGTGGCCCGGCTTCGTGCGGCAACTACAGCAAGTGCTAGCAAATTTCCGGTTCCGGTTTTTGCCGCTTGTTCCATAGCAAGGAGTGCAGCATTCACAGCTTCCTGGTTTCTTTCTTTTTTTAATTGCTCTAGTTTTTGAATTTGTTCCTGGCGCACAGCAGTGTTGTCTACCTCTAGTATATCAAAATCAGGAACATCATCCGTTGAAAAACGATTTACACCTACGATAACATCTCGTCCGGAATCAATTCTTGCTTGCTTGGCTGCGGCAGCTTCTTCTATGCGCATTTTAGGAATGCCACTTTCAATAGCACGGGTCATGCCTCCCAATTCTTCTACTTCTTCAATAAGTGCCCATGCTTTATTAACCAGTTGTTCTGTTAAATATTCAACATAGTAAGATCCTCCTAGTGGATCAACAACTTGTGTCACGCCTAATTCTTTTTGAATGAATAGTTGTGTGTTGCGTGCAATACGTGCTGAAAAATCTGTGGGAAGAGCAATGGCTTCGTCCAGTGAATTGGTGTGTAGTGATTGAGTGCCGCCCAACACGGCAGCCAGTGCTTCAATGGTGGTGCGTGTCACGTTGTTGTAAGGGTCTTGCGCAGTCAAACTCCAACCGGAAGTCTGACAATGTGTACGCAATGCCATCGACTTAGGATTTCTAGGCTGAAAGGATTGAACCATTTTGGCCCACAGCACACGGCCTGCGCGCATCTTGGCAATCTCCATAAAGAAATTCATACCAATGCCCCAGAAGAATGAAAGACGCGGTGCGAAATCATCAATGGCAATACCTGCTTTTATTCCTGCGCGGATATACTCCAATCCATCTGCTAATGTGTAGGCTAGTTCTATGTGGGCGGGTGCGCCTGCTTCATGCATGTGATAGCCACTGATACTGATGCTATTGAATTTGGGCATGTGTAACGAACAATACGAAAAGATATCAGATACAATCCGCATCGATGGTGCAGGCGGATAGATATACGTATTGCGCACCATGAACTCTTTCAATATATCATTTTGAATGGTGCCATTTAGTTGTGATACGTTCACACCTTGTTCTTCAGCCGCCACAATGTAAAATGCCATGATCGGAAGTACGGCACCATTCATCGTCATCGACACGGACATTTTATCCAGCGGAATCTGATCAAATAATATTTTCATGTCCAGCACGGAGTCGATGGCAACTCCTGCTTTACCAACATCACCGGTTACACGTGGATGATCAGAATCATATCCGCGGTGTGTGGCAAGATCAAAGGCGACAGATAATCCTTTCTGACCCGCGTCAAGATTTCTTCTATAAAATTCGTTGGATTCTTTTGCTGTAGAAAAACCTGCATACTGGCGAATCGTCCAAGGTCTTACGGTATGCATAGTGGCATAGGGTCCGCGCAAGTAGGGAGCTATTCCGGCTGTAAAATATTTTAGTGGATTATTTTTCACCTCTTCAAAAGCAAGCTCCGGGTTTATTTCAATTTTTTCAGGAGAAACCCACGGCTCGTGATGTGCTGACTTTACTTCAGCGTTAAATTGATTGAATGTTATTTTTGAAAAGTCAGGCATCATCATTTCATCAAGGATTGAAATTTACTCCACGCTTTTTCAGAAAGTTGATCAGTGATGGAATCAACATAATACGATCCTGCGGTGGGGTCAGCCACTTTTGAAAAATGAGATTCTTCGCGTAAGATGGATGAAACATTTCGTGCAATGCGACTCATCATCACATTGGTTTCATTTTCAGGGTCAATGGTTAAACTATCACAGCCACCCATCATGGAGGCCATTGCAGCGGTAGTTGCTTTGATCATATTGCTATGAGGTTGATAGTCATCCTTAACCCATGCTTTTGAATGTGCATGAATATGAAGTGGTTTACTATTACCAGCCTCATAAGCGCCTTTGATCTGATACCATAAATTACGCAGGGATTTCATTTTAGCAATTTCAAGAAAGAAATCGGTGCCCACAGAAAGTGAAAACGAAATTTGATCAAGAACAATTTGAGTGCTCACTTTTTTTTCTGACAAAGTAGTTACCAATTGGACGGCTTGCTTGAGCGAATGAGCAATTTCATCAATAGCATCTTCTTGTGTTTCTATGAATATGCCCAATCCATAGAATTGAGGCCATTGAGCAAAGGTCTGCACAACCTCCAACCTTATGTCAGTAATGTTTCGCCAGAAGATACAACCTTTAATTTCGTTTTTATTGAAATTACTTTCGGCAAAAAGTTGAAAATCATGCAAACATTTCTTTGACATATCATTCATTAGAAAAGAAATAGAACAATCGGTCAGGCTAATTTTATTAAGTAAAATTTTTGGGTTGATAGGGTTAGCCTGGCAATCAAATAAAACGCCATCGGCACCTGCATTTAAACAGGATAAAGCAGTTTCATTAGCCTGATTTTCATCATAAACTATAATTTTTGGAGTATTCATCCAACTTCTGGCCCCATGATATAGATCGGATGAGGCTTTCAGCATTGGATTTCTGTGAGATTCTATTGGCGAGGCTGAGTAATAGGGAAGGATTTCAAGGTTTCCTTTTTTGAGACTTAATTTTTTAATTGGATCCGCACCATTTAATTCTTGACGGGCAACTTCCAGCCAATCTTCATAAGAAGAAACAGTAAACGGAAAATTGGGCCTGTTTTCGGATGTTCCGGATGTCATGTATGCATTTGTAATACTGTTTTCAAGTTGAATTTTAGTTGTGAGTAATGCAATTATTTTATGATTTTAATCACACTTTATAACCAAAATAAAATCTAATTATGCAAGCCTGATTTTTATTTTTTGTTCTTCATTTTTTTTACACCTTTTTCTCCCTCCAAAAAATAAGAGGATTAGTTTATCGAAAATCGCAAGCTTTTATAAATGGTAGTTGACTGTGCAACCGTATGGAGTGATTGTCTCGAAGTAATTCGACAAGAAGTTGACGAACAAAACTTCAATACATGGTTCAAACCAATTAGTCCACTTAGGAGTGATGCCGATGTGCTTACGATACAAGTGCCATCACAATTTTTCTACGAATGGCTTGAAGAGCATTATGTACCCGTATTGAAAAAAGCCATTCATCAGGTAATGGGCCCTAATGGAAGGCTTGAATATTCTGTTGTAGTTGATAGTGGGAATCAAAAAAATCCTCCATTGCTGGTAAATTACCCAAATGGAAATGGAACGAAACGCTATCCTTTCCAATCACCCAATGGTAATGCAGCGCTTGAAGACTATTCGCCCTTTAGTTTTAAGGCACTTAACCCACAAACGGTTAATTCAAGACTGAATCCTAATTATACCTTTGATAATTTTGTAGAAGGTGATTGTAATCGTCTTGCGAGATCAGCGGGTGTGGCTGTTGCAAAGAAACCGGGTGTTACTTCATTTAACCCTTTGATGCTTTATGGTGGAGTTGGTGTAGGTAAAACACACCTGGTTCAAGCCATTGGTAACGAAATAAAAAGAAATCTTCCGGAAAAGATTGTTTTATACATAGATCAAAATGAATTCACCAGTCAGTTTTTGAATGCACTTCAAAATCATAAGATTCAGGAATTTCAAAATTATTATCTGCAGGTTGATTTGTTGATATTGGATGATGTGCAGTTTTTAGCTGGTCGTGAGAAGACACAAGAGATGTTCTTCCATATTTTTAATCAGCTTCACCAATCAGGTAAGCAAATCATCATGACCAGTGATTGTCCCCCCAGAGATTTAAAAGGATTTCAGGAAAGATTGCTATCTCGCTTTAAATGGGGTCTTACCGCTGATCTTCAGGAACCTGACTTCGAAACAAAACTGGCGATCATTCATAACAAAATGCAGTCCGATGGAATTGAAATTCCAACGGAAGTTGCCGAATACCTCGCTTACAGTGTTGATACGAACCTTCGCGATATGGAAGGTGTGCTCAATTCATTGTTGTTTCATGCTACACTGCTTAAAAAAGATATCGACCTTGAATTGGCCAAAGAGGTGTTGAAAAACATTGTGAAGGAAATTCAGGCAGATGTAAGTGTCGATTTCATCCAAAAAACGGTTGCTGACTATTTCAAAGTGGAGCTTGAGCAAATGAAAAGCAAAGTGAAGAAACGTGAGATTGTTATTCCACGCCAGGTGGCCATGTATTTCTGTAAACGTTATACACAACTTACACTCGCTCTCATTGGCGTAAACTTTGGAGGCCGCGATCACAGCACCGTAATACACGCGCTGGAATCAGTTGAAGACATGATGAAGACGGATGTGAATTTCAAAAACAGCGTGGAGGAACTGACCAAAAAGTTCAAGTCCCGCATGACTGCATCGTAAGAATTACATCGTTGATTTCTTATTGTAGGTAGAATGAAATAGGAACTTCCTGCTTTAAGCTATTGATCCCTACCATATACACACGTCCTTTATATTTACTAAAGAAATCAATTACATCTTGTGGGTCTTTCACGCGCTGACGGTTGATATACACAATGGTAAAATTTTCTTGTAATCCAAGCTTTTTAAAAACGCCTTCTTTTATTTGGAAAACTTTCACGCCATAATCAACGGCCTCTAGACTCGCACCCACGGGTGTATCTCTAAAGATTTTTCGTTTCACCAGGCTAGTGTCTCCATTTTTATTTAGAAGGGTAAGGGTAGTCGTGCCTGGTTTATTATTTCTCAGGAACGCAACCGTAATTTTATCACCCGGGTAATGATAGCTTAACTCTTCTTCAAAAGCACTTTCGCTGTTGATCTCCGTATTGTTGATTTTAGTAATGATGTCACCTTCCTGCAAGCCGGCATCATCGGCTGCACCGGCACGATCAACTTTGCCTATGAGCACCCCTTTAAATTCTTTTATATCGGCATTGATATCATACTTCTGTGCATTCTGATAATCGTATTCAATCACACTACCGCCAAAAATCGCTTTTTGAGGAACACCGTGTTTAATTAAGTCGTCTACTACTTTTTTTGCAATGTCAATCGGCACGGCAAAAGCATATCCGGTGTATGATCCCGTGCGGGAAAGAATAGCGGTGTTTATTCCGACTAATTCACCATTTTTATTTACTAATGCTCCGCCACTATTACCCGGATTAATGGCTGCATCGGTTTGAATGAATGATTCAATCGGAAAACGATCGTCAACAATATTGATTTTGCGGCCTTTGGCACTAACAATACCAGCGGTGACCGTAGAGGAAAGTGAGAATGGATTGCCAACAGCCACTACCCATTCACCAACCATGAGATTTTTTGAACTTCCGATGGTAGCGGCAGGCAAGTTGGTTTCTTTGATTTTTAATACCGCCAGATCCGTGGATGGATCGGTGCCAATTAATTCGGCTTCATATGATTTTTTATTGTAGAGCACGCGAATTTTTTCAGCAGATTCGATCACGTGGTTATTGGTGACGATGTAACCATCGGATGAAAATATTACGCCTGATCCGCTGCTTACCTGGGTTTGAGAACCACCGCCACCGAAAAGAAGATCCCAATAAGAGTAGGCAGCGCTTCCTTGCGAAATACTATTAATATAGACTACACTGGGGGTTGCTTTTCGTGCCGCCAAACTGAAATCTACGACATCAGCAATATTATTTTCTGCTGTGGAAGGTTCAATAATGTTAGGCCTGTACGTCTCTGATGGTTTATAGTCAGACACTTCGTATTGTTTTTCTTTTTGTTCCCGGGCAACTTTCTCCTCCTGATAAGAGAATAATGTATAGGCTCCGGCCAAACCAGCAATAAATCCAATAACTACAGTCTTAAGCATATTCATAAACCTGAATTTTAGTATTCCAACGCTCAATTTAGCTAGATGTTACTTTGCGTAACGGCTTGTATCAACTCAAAAATTGTCCCAAAAATAAAAACCGGAAGGTTTGTCAGCATTTTTTTCTGGTTTGCAGCCTCAAAAGGATACCGTTACTTTTGTATACTATGGGAATACGTTCAGTGCTAGCAAAGCCCTTTGCGGCCTACATTGCTAAACAAACCAAAGTATGGTCGCTACAGCCGTTTCAGTTTCAACACAAAGTATTTGATCAAATTATTGAAGGAGGTAAGGGCACCCTTTTCGGGAAGGATCATGGTTTTGAATCCATCAGAACACATGAAGATTTTAAAAAACTAGTGCCTATCCGGGATTATGAAGAACTTAAACCATATGTGGAAAAGGTGTTACATGGTGAGTCGGATATTCTCTGGAGAGGAAAACCTGCATATTTTGCAAAGACCTCTGGAACTACCTCGGGCACCAAGTATATTCCTATCACAACGGAATCCATTCCTAATCATATTAACAGCGCCCGCAATGCCTTGTTAAGCTACGTGCATGAAACGGGAAACGCATCTTTCCTGGATGGAGGTTTAATATTTCTTTCCGGCAGTCCTGAGTTGGATGAAAAAGCAGGAATTAAAACAGGAAGACTCTCAGGTATTGTTAATCATCATGTACCGGGCTATTTGCGTACTAATCAAAAACCCAGTTATGCTACCAATTGTATTGACGATTGGGAAACGAAACTAGATAAAATCATCGATGAAACGATTCATGCCGACATGACCCTTATCTCGGGCATCCCTCCGTGGGCGCAAATGTATTTTGATCGCATCGTGGCACGCACAGGCAAAAAAGTAAAAGATGTGTTTCCTAACTTTTCAATGTTTGTATATGGAGGTGTCAACTTTGAACCTTATCGCGCTAAACTATTTGAAACCATTGGAAAGAAAATTGATTCGATTGAAACCTATCCGGCATCAGAAGGATTTATTGCCTATCAGGATTCGCAGCATGCCGAAGGGTTACTCTTACTTTTGAATTCAGGAATATTTTTTGAATTCATTCCCACCGAAGAATATTTCAATGTAAATCCAAGCAGACTTTCTATCGAAGAAGTAGAGCTTGGAAAAAATTATGCGGTGATCATCAACAGCAACGCAGGCTTATGGGGTTATTCTATTGGAGACACGGTTAAGTTTGTTTCTAAAAATCCTTATCGGATTGTGGTGAGCGGAAGGATCAAACATTTTATCTCTGCATTTGGTGAGCACGTGATTGGCGAAGAAGTGGAGAAAGCCATGAAGTTCACCATGCAAAAATTTCCTGAGGTGGAGTTAGTAGAATTTACTGTAGCGCCTAATGTGGCGCCTGCAGAAGGCATGCCACATCATGAATGGCTGATGGAGTTTGCAAATCCTCCCAAAGATTTAGCAGCATTCTCGTTGGAGTTGGATGGCCAGCTACGCGCCTTGAATGTTTATTATGATGATTTGATTTCAGGAAATATTTTACGAACACTCGTTATTACATCACTTCGCAAAAATGCCTTCATCGACTACATGAAATCGCTTGGTAAGTTAGGGGGGCAGAATAAAGTGCCCAGACTCTCCAATGACAGAAAGGTTGCCGAAGAGTTGATCAAATTAAAATTCTGATTGGCAATAAAAATATTTTACCGGACGAATAAGCTCCGTGTAATTTTATCAATTAAATAAGTACATTGACCGCGCCTTCTCGTACTCGAGATCGCATGCTTAAAGGTTTCATCATGTACTTATATATCCGTTTGTCTATTCATATCTAACTAAATCTTATCCATCAGATTCATTATTAATATGGGAATCAATAAAAACAAAACCGTTAGTTCAGAGAACAACTCTCGTAGGGACTTTATTAAAAAGTCGGCCCTGGCATTGGGAGCATTTGCCATTGTGCCTCGCCACGTGCTGGGAGGTAAAGGATTTTTGGCACCCAGCGATACACTCACGAAAGCCATTATTGGTGTAGGCGGCATGGGCCGAGGACACATTCCATATGAGGGCACAAAATTGCTGGCCATGTGCGATGTTGACAAAACACATCTCAAGGATGCCATCGCATTAGCCGGTGGCAACGTGCGCGGCTATTCTGATTTCAGAGAACTTTTGGCACAACCCGATATTGATATTGTTCACATTGCTACTCCTCCGCATTGGCATGGAATCATGTCGGTGATGGCGGCACAGGCAGGAAAAGATGTGTGGTGCGAAAAACCGATGACACGTACCATTGGAGAAGGGAAGCGTGTAGTAGAGGCCATGGAACAATACGGTCGCATGTTCAGACTTAATACCTGGTTTCGTTTTAAAGATAATTTCTATGGCCTTGGCACCGCAGTGAAGCCATTGAAAAAAGCAGTGGATAGTGGCATTTTAGGCTGGCCATTAAAAGTAACGATCAGCGGTGTTACTGGTTTTAACTGGAAATTTTATTGGGTAGGTAAAACGGACCTCGATCCTATGCCTGTTCCTCAGGAATTGGATTATGATATGTGGCTGGGTCCTGCTCAATATAAACCGTACAATCCGCATCGTGTACATAGCACGTTCAGAGGCTATTGGGATTATGATGGAGGTGGTCTTGGTGATATGGGTCAACACTATATTGATCCGGTGCAATATATTTTAGGGAAAGATAATACCAGCCCGATACGGGTTGATGTAGATTGTCCTCAACAGCATGATGATGCAGTAGGTACGTGGAGACGCATTGAGTTTACCTATGCCGATGGTTGTAAAATTATTCTGGATGGAGAAAACAAGGACACCAACGTTCCCTATATCGAGGGGCCAAATGGAAAAATCTATCGTGGCTTTAAATCTGACATTCCAAACATTCTGAAAGTGATCGATACGTTCCCTGATCCTGAACCACAGATGTCAGTTTTTTCTGAATCAGTGAAAAGCCGCAAGAAGTTTGGATTGAATGAACTGAATGGCCATCGTTCCGCCACTATAGTGAACATGGGTAAGATTGCACTTCAATTAGGCAGATCGTTGGATTTCGATCCAATTAAACAGGAGTTCATCAATGATGAAGCCGCCAACCGCTTGATTAATCAACCGATGAGAGGCCCTTGGAAAATATAATCACCAATTATAGAATACATAGAAATGAAAATAAATAAGATTACACGTATAGTTTTTTTGTTGTTCGTACTTGCGGCACAAATACTGCCAGCACAGGATCAACGATTAGTAAAAACAAAAGTAGCCGATGTATTGGCCTTACTGCCCGCTGCTGATAATCAGCAAGCCGCCCGATTATTTAAGGAGATTATTAATCTTGGAGATGAAGGCTTATTGCTACTAACAGAAGGGGTGCAACCTAATGGCGTTGAAGAAGGAATACCTTCACGATATGCGGTATCGTTGCTCACGCACTATGCTACCACAAAAGAGGAGAAAGCAAAAATCGAACGTGCGTATCTTGCCGCACTGAAGATGTCAACCAATGCAGAAGTGAAGTCCTACTTCATGCATAATCTGAAATTAGTAGGTTCAAATGAATCGGTGGCTGTGCTCAAAGAATATATCGGGGACAAAGAATCCTTTGATCCGGCCATATCAACATTGGTACGTATCGGCACGGAAGATGCACGCAAGGCCTTGCTGAACGCACTACCAAATCAACCAGCTCCCACACAAGTGAGATTGATTAAAGCGTTAGGTGAATTAAACTACCAACCAGCCTTAGTAGCGATCACGGTATTTACGGCAAATGATAATGTCCTGTTAAAAAAACAAGCGTTATGGTCAGTAGCCTTAATAGCTGATGCCAGTTCATACAGCGTGCTTTTGCAACAAGCAAAAAATGTTGGCTTCAAGAATGATCCTACCGAAGCCACTACCTCACTGGTGGAGTATTTACATCAGATGACTAGCAACGGCAATGGTGTATTAGTTAAAGAAATATGTAAATCAATTCTTGATAACACACCGGATGCCTCACAGCAACATTTCAGATTGGCAGGGTTAAAAGGTCTTGCACAAGTTGATGCCGCAGCCTCGGTGACAACGTTGATAAAAGAAAGAAGTCGGTTTGATGCTGAGTATCAAAAAGAAGTGTTGAAAATCGCAGTTCCATCGGCTGGTTCTGCAACGGCACTTAAACAATGGAATAAAGAATATAAGAAAGCATCAGGCTCTGCTCAGGCAGATATCTTATCGATGTTGGCGAAAGCTAACCGCACTGATGGCTTTGTTGAAACGATGCTGGTGCCAGCTCTTTCCTCTGCTAATCAGCAAGCGCGAGTAGCAGCCGTTTCAGAAATTGCCAGTCATAGAAACAAAAAGTTTACGCCTGCTTTGTTAGATTATTTATTACGATCAACGGATGCTACCGAAATTTCAGCAGCTAAAGATGCGCTTCTGCAGGTGGCTGATAAAGACACTGATGGATTAATCACACAAAAGTTAGAGGCCGCACAATCAAAAAATAAAGTAGCCTTATTACAAATTCTGGCTGCACGCAGAGCAACAAATTATTTCGAGGCCGTGTCGAAACAAACCACCTCCACGGACGCATCGGTGAAAGATGCTGCCTATGATGCATTACCCAATGTATCATCAGGAGCTAATGTGGGTGATCTCCTGAAAATGCTTGCCGG
Organism: uncultured Ohtaekwangia sp.; assembly: GCA_964349405.1. Lineage (GTDB taxonomy): Bacteria > Bacteroidota > Bacteroidia > Cytophagales > Cyclobacteriaceae > ELB16-189. The sequence continues at coordinate 52,075 of CAYGGY010000019.1, forward strand.
CACAGAAAACGACAAATCAGTAAAAGCTATCCAGACTGCCATTATTTCTTCGATTGATAAGAACAATGGTACATTAATCAACGAAGCCTTTTCCGCGCAAAAATTAAAGCTGCTTCCCGTGTTGCCTTATTTGGATGATAAAGGTGCTTTGGAAAAAGTTGTCTCTACCTTTTATCATGGAAGTGAGAAGGAAAAAGAAGTAGCATTCGATGCGCTCAAGAACTGGCAAAACAATGAAGCAGTGAGGACGTTGTTGGCGATCAGAAAAAATGAGAGCTTAAAGAAATATCACGAGCAGGCGCTTCAGGCATTTATTTCCCAAACCTCGAAATCTACGTGGCCAGATGATCAAAAGCTTTTGATGTTGAAGGAGATCATGACGTTGGCGACAGAGAATAAGGAAAAAGCAGCGGTGATCAGGACAGCAGGTAGCGTAAGAACATTTTTGTCGCTCGTATTTGTATCCAAATATTTGGACGAACCGGAATTAAGTAGCGCAGCAAGTCGCGCAGCGATGCAAATTGCGTTGCCCACTTCTGATGCCAAACCTGGCCTCACCGGCATTGAGGTACGCAACACATTGGAGCGCATGCTCGATAAGTTAAAAGGCGAGGATAGTCAGTATGAGCGCATCGATATCCTTACGTACCTGGAAGGTCTTCCTCGTACAAAAGGATATGAGTCGATCTTCAATGGTAAGGACTTAAGTGGCTGGCAAGGGTTAGTGGAGAATCCCATTGCCCGCGCTAAAATGACGAAAGAGGTATTCGCCAAGAAACAAGTGGAAGCTAATGCGAAAGTAAAAGATAATTGGAGCGTAAAAGATGGCATGATCGTGTTTCAGGGAGATGGCGCGAATCTTTGCACTACCCGCCCTTATGGAGATTTTGAAATGATTGTTGATTGGAAGATTTCCAAAAACGGTGATAGTGGAATTTACTTGCGTGGCTCACCTCAAGTTCAGATATGGGACATCTCACGCGTGGAAGATGGTGCTCAGGTGGGGTCCGGAGGGTTATACAACAATAAAAAAGAAAGAAGCACGCCATTGGTGGTAGCTGATAACCCAATTGGTGAGTGGAATACCTTCTACATTAAAATGATTGGCGATCGCGTGACAGTGTATTTGAATGGCGTGCTGGTGGTGGACAATGTAGTGATGGAAAATTATTGGGATAGAAACCTTCCCATTTTTTCAGAAGAAGCTATTGAGCTGCAGGCGCATGGCACTGACCTCGCCTTCAGAAATATTTATGTAAAAGAGTTGGGATCCAAACCCTATGAACTTTCTAAAGAAGAGAAGGAGCAGGGCTTTGAGTTATTGTTCAATGGCAAAGATCTGAACAATTGGGTAGGCAATAAAACAGATTATGTTGTTGAAGATAATACGATCGCTATTTATCCAACCAAAGAAAGTCATGGTAATCTGAATACAGAAAAAGAATACTCAGACTTTATCTTCAGATTTGAATTTCAATTAACACCCGGTGCCAATAATGGATTGGGCATTCATGCCCCCCTGGAAGGAGATGTCGCTTACGTTGGCAAGGAAATTCAAATACTGGATAACGATGCTCCTGTGTATGCCAAGCTTGAGGCTTATCAATATCATGGTTCAGTGTATGGAGTAATTCCTGCAAAGCGTGGGTTTTTGAAACCACTGGGTGAATGGAACCAGGAAGAGGTGTACGTAAAAGGTGATTATATTAAAGTAACGCTGAATGGAACCATCATCCTTGAAGGCGATATGAAGAAGGCTTCAAAAAAGGGAACGCTCGATCATAAAGATCACCCTGGGTTAAATAGACACACTGGGCATATCGGATTTTTGGGTCATGGATCAGTAGTGAAATTCAGAAGTATCAGAATTAAAGAATTATCAAAATAACGGATAGCCTTTAATTCGTTTTGAGCATAACACACATTATAAAATGAAATTCGACATGATAAGAATGTCCTCAATAACCTTACTAGTTCTTATTGGTATCTCTTCGTGCTCGGATTTCAAAAGCGAAACCGTAATCACAAAATGGCAGGATGATAAACAAGCGGCCATTTCCATAACCTATGATGATGCCACCATCAATCAATTTCGGTATGCGCTACCCATCATGAACGACCTTGGGTTTCGTGGTACGTTTTATATTAACACGGCAGACATAGCAGGCTCTCAGTTTGCACCAAAGTTTATTGGCAGACCGATAGCTGACATAATTAAAGAAACGGCCAACATACCGACTACAGAAGCAAATTTGTTTGAACGCGCATCCGCTGTTCGTTTTCTGGATGTTGAAAATGCCATCGAGCTTCATAATAGTGCCGGTTCACTTTTTGAAAATGGCAAGATTTCAGAATCGATAGCGAAAGTGGATGAAGCGTTTGCGGTGGCCAGAAAGAAAAAGGCTTTCCATGAAGTAAGACCCGTGCTGCTTACGGGCGACCTGATTACCTGGAACGAAATAAAACAATTTGTCGCACAGGGACATGAGTTTGGAAGTCACACCATTTCGCACCCCAGGCTGGCGGTGTTAGATGAACAGAACCTGTTGTATGAAATGGAAAAGTGCAAAGAGGAAATTCGGAACCAACTGGGTACTGAACATACCTTTTCAGCCGAGTGTCCTTTCGGAACAGAGAACGAACGGGTGATGGAGTATGCTTATAAAATTCATCCTGCGCTGCGAAACAGAATGCCTGAACCATTTCTGGAAGAATATAATCGGGCTAGTAAAATGACACCTGCAGCTTCCAATAAGGAATACGTGCAATGGCAACGGGGCCCGTTACAAAAAACTACTATGGGTGATATGAAGTCGTGGGTGGATACCTTATTAGTGCATGATAATGTTTGGCTCGTGCTGACTTTTCATGGAGTTGATGGTATAGGTTGGGAAGCAAAGCCTCATGAAGACCTGAAAGAATATTTCAGTTACATGAAACAACATGAGCAAAATATTTGGGTGGCCCCTTTTCGCGAGGTAACTAAGTACTTGCGCGAACGAGCCAGTGCTACTGTGAATACGATTTCGGCAACAGATAAAATTGTAGTTAGTGTTAAGCATTCACTCGATCCGACATGGTATGATTTTCCATTAACATTAAAGACGTATGTGGATACGGATTGGCAAAATGTGTCGGTTAAGCAGGGAACGAAAACGGTTACCGTTCATTCATCGTCCGATGATAAAGGACATTATGTTTTGTATCAGGCTCTTCCTAATAAAGAGGAAATAGAAATTTCTCAAGCAGATTAATCAGTTTTTAAAAATTATTGACATGACACAAATGACCAAATCGAACAGACTATACTCTCTGGATGCGCTTCGAGGGTTTGATATGTTTTGGATTATGGGGGCAGAAGAGATTGTTCATACCCTGGCCAAGGTTACGGGTGCACCATGGGTGGAGGCTATTTCTAATCAACTTTCGCATCCGGAATGGCATGGCTTTCATTTTTATGATTTGATTTTTCCATTGTTCTTGTTCATGGCGGGTGTAGCAACACCTTACTCCCTGGGAAAAGAACTGGATAAAGGGAAGTCAAAGAATCAATTGTTAATTCGTGTTATTAAGCGAGGATTAATATTGGTGCTTTTGGGAATCGTATATAATAATGGTCTTAAACTTCAACCCATTTCGGATATTCGATTTGGAAGTGTGCTGGGAAGAATCGGGTTGGCATACATGTTTGCTAATATTATTTATTTATATACAAAACAACGGGGACAGATCATTTGGTTTTGCTCGTTACTGATCGGATACTGGTTTTTACTTCTTTTCAATGCAGCACCGGGTTTTGCTGCCGGTGATTTAACTATGGAAGGAAATTTTGCTTCCTATCTTGATACCTTAATTCTTCCTGGTAAACTGTATTTAGGTATCCATGATCCGGAAGGGTTAGTTTCTACTATACCCGCGATTGGTACTGGGTTGTTGGGAATTTATGCCGGTAATTTGTTAAAGAACAGTCCGCTAACGATGCAACGAAAAGCCCTTCAATTGTTGGTGATGGGAGTTGTTTCTCTTTTACTTGCCCAGGTGTGGAATTTAGTTTTTCCAATTAATAAAAATCTTTGGTCAAGTTCATTTGTATTGCACGTGGGTGGGTGGAGCCTGATTTTATTGTCATTGTTCTATTATATCATTGATGTGCGTGGGTATAAAAAATGGGCTTTCTTCTTTAGCGTCATTGGTATGAATTCGATTTTGATTTATATGTCGGGTCGGTTTATTAAGTGGAGCTACACCACGGAAGGGATTTTTCAATGGCTTGTGCAACTGGTGGGTGATCCGTACAACATTGTGATGGCCGCCATGTTATATGTATTGGTGAAGTGGGCGTTTTTATATTTTCTGTATAAGAAGAATGTGTTTTTGAGGGTGTAGGTTATAACGAATCGATTTCCCTTTCGTGTTGGGATAACCGGCAAGGGATAGTAGCGGAAAGCCCGAAGCGTGTTGGACCTGAGTGCGGACGGACTTGTAGCGGATAGCCCGGTGTACCGCTGTTTCAGCGGGGCAGGCCGCCCATGGTGTTTGAAGACAGAATCAATCATCATTTTTGCAATACCTCAGATAATGTGATCTTTGCCTGATTTATTATAAAAAACTTTTCTTTGGATCAAACAAAAAAGCACATCGCCATCCTCGGCTCAACGGGAAGCATCGGCACACAGGCACTGGAAGTAATTGAGGCTCATCCCGAATCATTTCAGGTAGAAGTGCTTACTGCGCAGAATAACGCTGATCTGCTCATTGAGCAGGCAAGGAAATTCAATCCCAATGCGGTCGTTATCGTCAATGAGGATGCCTACGAGAAAGTGAAGCAAGCCTTGCTTCCGTTGGATATTAAAGTATTTGCTGGAGAGAATGCGCTTGCTTCCATTGTTCAAATGGATTCCATCGACCTTGTGCTCACTGCGTTGGTGGGTTACTCAGGATTGAAGCCTACCTTAAAAGCCATTGAAGCCGGAAAAAATATTGCGCTGGCCAATAAAGAAACACTGGTGGTGGCGGGAGAATTGGTTACTCAATTGGCCAAAAGCAAGGGAGTAAATATTTTTCCTGTTGACTCAGAGCATTCGGCCATTTTTCAGTGCCTCGTAGGTGAGTTTCATAACCCCATCGAAAAAATTATTCTCACGGCTTCGGGAGGGCCGTTTAGAGGAAAAAAACAGCATGAGTTAATGCAGGTTACAAAAGCACAGGCATTGAAGCATCCCAACTGGACAATGGGAGCCAAAGTGACCATCGACTCAGCAACGTTAATGAATAAAGGTCTTGAGGTGATTGAGGCGAAGTGGCTTTTTGGACTGAAAACAGAACAAGTGGAAGTGGTGGTGCATCCTCAATCGATCGTACATTCGCTCATTCAATTTGAAGATGGCTCCATAAAAGCACAACTTGGCCTTCCGGATATGCGTTTACCCATCCAATTTGCCATGTCTTATCCTGATAGATTGAAAGGCAACTTCCCCCGGTTTGATTTTGCTAATTTTCCTTCGTTGACGTTTGAGAAGCCTGATACCGAAACTTTTCGTAATCTTGCGCTCGCGTTTGAAGCGCTGGGGCGTGGAGGAAACATGCCTTGTGTGCTCAATGCAGCCAACGAGGTAGTTGTGGCGGAATTTTTGAATGACCGCATTGGATTTTTAGAAATGTCGGATGTGGTGGAACGATGCCTGGCAAAAATGAATTATATCGCTAGTCCTACCTTGGAGGATTATGTGAGTACGGATAAGGAAACTAGAATTAAAGCAAAAGAACTAATTAACTGATGGAAGGAATGATTATGACGGCCCAGCTACTGCTGAGCCTTTCGATTTTGATTGCTGTGCATGAGTGGGGGCACTTCATTACAGCGCGCATGTTTAATATACGGGTGGAGAAATTTTATCTCTTCTTCGATTTTCTTTTTCCCATGGCCAACGTGCTCAATTTTTCTTTAGTGAAATTCAAAAAAGGAGATACAGAGTATGGAATCGGTTGGTTTCCATTGGGGGGGTATGTGAAAATTGCCGGCATGGTGGACGAGAGCATGGATAAGGAGCAGTTACAAGCAGCACCAGAACCCTGGGAGTTTCGCTCGAAGCCAGCGTGGCAGCGATTGATCGTGATGCTGGGAGGAATTATCGTGAACGTGATTGTGGGTGTATTGATTTTTATCGGGCTTGTCTATTCTATAGGCGACCGGTTTATTCTGAATGATTATGTAAATAAAAATGGTGGCGTACAAGCCATGGAACTGGCACAACAGATTGGTATCCAAACCGGAGATAAAATCATTAAGATCAACGGACAGGATTTTGAATATTTTGATGACCTCGCAAAACCAGATGTACTCCTTTCTCATAATTCTTCTTATACCGTATTGAGAGGTGAGCAGGAAGTTAATATCCCGATACCTACCGATTTCATTGAGAAGTTCGATAAGAAGGAAGCGATCATCAACTTTGTATTACCAAGACGACCTCCCATCGTGGACGAAGTTTCACCGAATACCATTGCGGATAGAATCAAACTTCAAAAAGGAGACAGGGTCATTGAAGTGCAAAATACTCCGGTAACCTATCATGATGAATTAACGGCTATTACCCGCAACTTCAAAGGCGACACACTTCAATTCAAAGTGCAGCGTGGGGAGCAGGTGATGGAATTCAAAGAATATTTTAAAGACGCACCGGGCATTGGTTTTTATGGGGCCAGCCAGATTGTGCCAAAGGAAGGGGAGAAAAATGTAAATTATTCATTCGGTCAATCTCTTGCTATCGGACCCGAAAGAGCCTTCGGTGTAATCATAGTTCAGTTAAAAGCTTTTCGTAAACTTTTCACTGGGCAGTTATCATTTCAGAAATCACTTTCTGGGCCAATTGGAATGGCGAAGGCCTACGGAGGTACATGGGATTGGGAACGCTTCTGGCGAATGACGGGTCTCCTGTCTATGGTGCTTGCCTTTATGAACTTGTTGCCTATACCTGCACTGGACGGTGGTTATGTGATGTTCTTGCTTTATGAGATGATCAGTGGCCGCGAACCATCAGAGAAATTCTTTGAGAATGCTATCAAAGTAGGTATGGCGATTTTATTGGTGTTGATGGTGTTTGTGTTCTATAACGACATTGCCAAGTTGATAACAGGCGGATAATAAAAATTCAAAATCGTATTAATAAAAATGGGCATCGATGAGGTGTCCATTTTTTTGGTGTGAATAGTTCACATCTGAATACTCATAGGTCGTCCCAATTCTTTTAATCTGCGAATGTGGGAGCGGATCGCATCTGTAAACGATGGTTTTAAATTATAATTGAAACCAAATTCCTTGGCCGTTTTCTCAACGATCGGTGCAATTTTCCGGTAATGAATATGACAGATATTGGGAAATAAGTGATGTTCTATTTGAAAGTTTAACCCACCGATGTACCAATTGAGAAATAAATTATTCCTGGCAAAGTCTGATGTAGTTCGTAATTCATGCACGGCCCATTCACCCTCAACAATACCTTCTGCATTAGGCAAAGGTTGTTCAGTGCCTTCTACCACATGGGCCATTTGAAAGATCGTACTTAATATACACCCGGCTGTCCAATGCATAATGAAGAACCCGAGTAATACCTGCCACCAGGTAAACTCCGTGAACAGTATAGGAAGACCTATAATCACAAGGAGGTAGATAACTTTTACGAATACCATTTTAAAATATTCAACGGTAGGATTGACATGTTGCTGTTTCGTAATTCCGGCCTTATTATATTCTGCCAGTTGTGTGAAATCTTTTGTTAGTTTAGAGATGGTCATTAATCCATAAAAGAAAAAAGCGTGGATGTATTGATAGTGATGAATTTTTTTAAGAGGAGCATGCTCAGATAAACGGATTGGCCCCCTTGATGCAATATCTTCATCTTGTCCTTCGATATTGGTATAGGTATGATGTAAGATATTGTGTTGTATTTTCCAGTTGAGCACATTGCTTCCTAATAAATACAAAGTTCCTCCTAATAGTTTGTTAACCCATTCTTTGTCGGAATAGGATCCGTGAACGGCATCATGCATCACACACATGCCAATGCCAGCCATGCCCACGCCCATGAGCACCACCATAAGTATGGCAGTCCAAATACTCATCGGCACGGTTAACAGCATAATGAAAGGAACGATGTAAAAGGATAACATGGTTATCGTCTGAATCCACATAGGCAAATTGCCTTTTATCGAAATCCCTTTCGCCCGGAAATAATTATTGACATTTCTTCGTACGGCTGCTGCGAAATCTTGTTGTTGTTTGTCGCTACTAACGAATTTTATTGTTCTCATAACAACCTGAATTAGTAATTGAAATTAAGGAAGGTGCCGATTTTATTCAATGACGGAGATCATAATGAGAATAAACAATTCAACTCATTTTAACATAGATATTCATGACTTCTGTAAGTTTTATTTTGGAGATGAACCGTTGATTCTAGAAAACTATTAGTTAAAAATAAAAACCGTCAGGTTGCCATTAACAAATCTGACGGGTTAGGAATTTTAATTTTACCTGTTTCTTACTGCTTCCCTTTTCTGAAATCCAATGGAGGCTTGCGGTCACCAATCATCGATTTGTATTTGAATTCGGGACCGACATAATCGGCTAATTCCTTTTTTGCTTTTCCGATAATGGATGGATTATTAAATATATCAATACCAGTCATGGCAATAATTTTGGCAGCATTGTTCATGGCTTTATAGCCAATGCTCATGCCTCCCGTAGCAACAGCTTGCCATGAGTGAGCAGGCACGCCTGGCACCCAGGTAGCCGTTCCCAATCCTGCGGTGGGCACTACCCAAGTGATATCGCCCACATCGGTAGAAGCAGGGAAGAAACCACCAGTTTTAAAGGGCTGTACTTGTGTGGCTGATTCAAGCGGAGGTACTTTAAAAGTAAGCGTGCTTTGAATTTTTTTACCGAACTCAACTTCTTCCGGTGTATAGTTTACTCCACCCACAGTTTTGAGATTATTATACATGAGTCGCGCGAGTGTTTCGTTGGGCACCAGATTAAAAGAGCCTGAGATCACTTCATATTTCATGGTAGTTTCCGTTCCACTGGCTGCACCTTCTGCCGCTTTTACAATACGATTCCAGATTTCCTCCACCATACGTGCATCCGGGTGGCGCACCATGTATTCAGCTTCGGCAAAATCAGGAACAACATTGGCCGCTAAACCTCCTTTTGTTATTACATAATGAATACGCGTTTCTTGCGGAACATGTTCACGCATCAAGTTCACCATGTAGTTCATGGCTTCTAAACCATCTAAGGCTGAGCGACCCGCTTGTGGTGCAGCGGCAGCATGTGAAGATTTTCCATAAAACCGAAACATAGTTTGTTTGATAGCGAGACAAGATTCAGGACTGGCATCATTGTCATTGGATGGATGCCAATGCAATACAACATCCACATCATTAAATAATCCATCGCGCACCATGTATACCTTGGCAGATCCTCCTTCTTCTGCAGGTGTGCCAAATAGTTTTATGGTTCCTGCTTTTTTATTTTTGATCAACCAATCTTTCAGCGTTACTGCAGCTGCTACGGAGGCAGTTCCAAACAAATGATGGCCGCAAGCATGACCGGGGCCGCTTTCCACTTTTATTTTTCTATCAGGAATGGAATCTTGTGATAATCCTGGCAATGCATCATATTCTGCAAGAATACCAATCACGGGGCCTCCGCTACCGTAGGAGGCCAAAAAGGCAGTAGGCATTGCGGATACCCCGGATTTAATCGTAAACCCTTCACTGCGTAAAACGCCTTGTAAGCGCTCGGTGCTTTGTGTTTCCAGAAAGCCCAACTCAGCATATGACCATATATCTCTTGCTACTTTTTGATAGATGGGAAATTTCTTATTCAATTCAGTCGTGACAAATTCTTTATCACGATCAGGTTTTACTTTGGGATTGATTTCCGTTTGAGCCTGAACAATGAATACAGACAATAGCGATAAAAAGAAAAGTATTTTTTTCATGAGTTGTGGGTTAAGTAGTAATAATAAACTTAAAAAACAGGAAAATTGAAATTAATCTTTGATGAAGGTGATTGGTTGTCACTTTGTTAACCTCCGTGAGACAAGTAGCTTTTCTTTGCTAATAGAAGAATTCAAATTGAAGTGAACTAGTTGGCACTAATTAATTTTCCTTCTTCATGTCAAATTCTACTCTGCGATTGAGTTGCTTATGTTCATCAGTAATTTCTTGTACAATTGGCCTTGAACTTCCATAACCAATAGCCGTGATACGATTCGGATCAATAGAGAATTGATCAGTAAGATATTTTTTTATTGCGTCTGCACGTGATTGTGATAATTGTAGGTTAGCTTCTTCTTTACCATCCGAATCGGTATGACCGGAAATGGTTAATGTGAATTTAGGATGATCGATGAGAAAGTTGGCCACCTTGTCGAGATCATTGTGCATCTCAGGTAAAATGTTGGCTTTGCCATTTTCAAATTCCAGCGATTGAAAAGCAATTTTGCTTTCGATAGGCTCTGCAACTTTATTGATTTCATAATCTCCGTCCAAAAAAAAGGCTTCTTCAATTCGGAAAAAATCATCGCCCTGTATGATCAGCAAATAGTTACGCTTATTTATCAAACTGAAATCAAATGTTCCATCGTCACGGATAAATTTTGGAGCAACTTCTACTCCCTGATCAAGATCAATGATGGAAACAATTCCACTTTCAGGATTTCCATTTGGATCTTTAAGACTTCCTTTCAAGGTAGTGACAGCGTTCGGTTGCGCTTCCATGGGCACAGGAAAGGAGTGGAGATCGAGATTTTTTAAATCATCGGTTGTAGAGCGTGCATAATATAAGTTTTCCGATTTTGAATCAATGGTAAAATAGTATTCACTCCCACCACCATTCACTAAGGGTCCTGTATTTTTTGGTTCGGTCCAACTGTTTTTAAGTTTATTGGCTTTATAAATGTCGAACTCGCCAAAGTTGAGAGGATGTCCGTTCGAGCTGAAATAAAGAACCTCATAAGTGTGATGAAAGAAAGGACTCACTTCACTGTTCACGGTGTTTATAATGGGCCCCGCGTTTAGTGCTTTTTGCCAGGTACCTTTTTTGTCCTTAACAGCAAAGTATATGTCCGACAATCCAAAGCTACCTGCCCGATTGGAGGCGAAGTATAGCGTATCTCCTCCATGTGTAAGAGAAGGGTGAGAGTCCCAGCCTGTGCTGTTAATATTCGGCCCTAGATTCTTTACATCACCCCAGGTGCTATCGGCTTTCATGGTGGCCATATAGAGATCGCAATTGCCAGATCCATTGGGTGCATTACATCTTGAAAAGTAGAGGTATTTTCCATCGGCACTCAGGCAGGCTGAACCTTCGTTATACACAGTGTTTATATTTTCAAATGGTTGTGCCATAGACCATCGGCCGTCAATTCGGGTGCTGAAAAAAAGATCTTCATTATAAGATCCGTCCATTTTTTCATTTCTTTTAGATGTGAATAACATCAGGTCATCGGTATTTCCTACGGTAGGCCCATAATCTTCTTTTCTTGAATTAATATCATCACCCATGTTCAATAAAATTGATTTTGGAGGCCGCAGCGTGTCAATGTCTTTTCTATAGTCCACCAACTGATAATAAAAATCCAATGGAACGTAGTTTTCTTTTTTGTCGGGATTCAATTTCTGATAGGACGCGTAAATATTTTTAATATCCAACCCTTGTTGATGATGTTTGAGTACCAATTTATATAGTAGAAGTGCCTCCCCAGGAGGCCCATATTTTTCAGAAAGCTTGGCTAATCGCCAGATCATGGCAATATTTCGATGGAAGTTTTCAATGCCGAAGTTTTTTATATAATCTTTTAGGACTGCATACATCACCTTTTCGTTGCCTACACCATCCAGATTTTGTATTTTCTTCAGTTTGGCAGCATCGTGATAAAAGCTGATTTTATTAAGGTTTGGAAAATCAAATATGTCAGACTGGCCGTAAGTACTTAGTGAGTCATTGAGCGCAATTGTGCCACCTTTTTTAAAACCTTTTTTTTCTTTTTGAGCATAAAGAGAAGTGTGGTTTGTTAGCACTATTGCTAAAAACAACAGTATAGAGAGACTTGAAATGCTTCTAAATGGGTAAGGTAAATTCATCGAAGTACGAAAATTGACACAATTTTGGCTGAATAGCAAAACCATGGCACACAGATTGACCCTAAGGGGGTACACATAAAATTAATTGGATACACACTTTTTTTGTGTCAAATTGGCACCTCATGACTATGTTTAAATCCCTGGCAATATCCCCACTGGTTCAAGAAGATTCTGACGAAATGATTCAATTGATCAATCCTGAGCAGGAGTCTGATCTTAAACCAGAGGACTTACCTGAAGAACTTTCCATTCTTCCTATAAAAAATACAGTACTGTTTCCCGGTGTGGTAATACCCATCACGGTAACAAGGCAAAAATCAATTCGCCTGATTAAGAAAGCTTATCAGGGCAGTCGAATTATTGGTGTGATCGCACAAAAAAATAAGCAGGCTGAAGAGCCAGGAGCAGAAGATCTTTATCGTTTTGGTACGGTGGCTCGTATTATAAAAATGCTTGTATTACCAGATGGAAATACTACGATTATTATTCAGGGAAAAAATCGGTTTTCAATCACAGAGTTTCTGAACGATGAACCATTCATCACGGCCAAAATTGAATTGCAGACTGAACCCGTTCTTGATTTAGAAAGTAAAGAAGTGAAAGCGCTCGTTCAATCGTTGAAAGATGCCGCATCAAAAATTCTTAAACTTAATCCTGAGATTCCACAGGAGGCCCAGGTTGCACTAGACAATATTCAGAGCACAGGATTTTTAATTCATTTTGTAGCATCGAATCTTAATGTGGAGGTGCCCGATAAGCAAAAAATTCTCGAAACGAATAATATTGTTGAGCGTGGCACCCTGTTGCTACAATACATGTTGAAAGAAATCCAGATGTTGGAGATCAAGCATGAAATACAAAAGAGGGTACATACCGATATTGATCAGCAGCAGCGTGATTATTTTCTGCGTCAGCAAATAAAAGTACTTCAGGATGAGTTGGGTTATGATGGGCCTGATAAGGAGATTGAGAAGCTAAGAAAAAGAGGAGCAGAAAAAAAGTGGCCAAAGATTGCAGTCGATCATTTCAACAAAGAGTTGGATAAGCTGATGCGAATCAATCCACAGGCCGCAGAGTTTCCGGTTGCCATGAACTATGTAGAATTTATGCTCGATTTGCCATGGCAAGAATATACTGAGGATGATTTCGATCTGAAGAAGGCACGAAAGATTCTGGATAAAGATCATTTTGGCCTTGAAAAAGTGAAGACCCGAATCATCGAATACCTTGCCGTGCTTAAGCTGAAGCAAGATATGAAGGGACCAATTTTATGTTTATATGGTCCTCCGGGTGTTGGAAAAACCTCATTAGGAAAATCCATTGCAAAGTCGCTACACCGAAACTACGTGCGCATGTCGTTGGGTGGAGTGCATGACGAAGCAGAAATACGCGGTCATAGAAAAACGTATGTGGGAGCAATGCCCGGAAAGATTTTGTTCAATATCAAGAAGGCAAAGTCTTCAAATCCTGTTTTTATTTTGGATGAAATCGACAAAGTAAAATCAGATTTTCGTGGAGATCCATCGTCAGCGCTATTAGAAGTATTGGACCCTGAACAGAACAATACATTTGGTGATAATTATCTGGAGGTTGAATATGACCTCTCCAAAGTGTTGTTTATCGCTACTGCAAATTCATTGGATAGCATCCATCCTGCTCTGCGTGATCGTATGGAGATCATTGAATTGACCGGTTATACGGTGGAGGAAAAACTCCAAATTGCCATCAAGCATTTGGTGCCAAAACAATTGACTGAGCATGGATTGAAATCTTCACAACTAAAATTCTCTAAAGAGGCTCTTTTGAAAGTGATTGAAAGTTACACGAGAGAATCGGGCGTTCGTAATCTTGAACGTAAGATTGGTTCAGTAGTAAGAAGTATTGCTAAGTCGGTGGCCATGGAAGAGGAGTTTGAAAAAGATGTTACTCCTGAATTTGTGGTGAAAGTATTGGGTGCCGAAATTTTTGATGAAGAGTTGTACCAGGGAAATAATATTGCCGGTGTGGTAACAGGTCTTGCCTGGACACAAGTGGGGGGGGATATTCTTTTTGTAGAATCCAGTTTATATAAAGGGAAAGGGGCACTTACTATTTCTGGCCAGTTAGGTGATGTAATGAAGGAATCGGCAATTGCAGCATTATCCTATTTAAAATCAAATGCTGAGCAACTAGGTATTGATCATCGCGTCTTTCAGCAGTATGACTTACATATTCACGTGCCGGCAGGGGCCGTTCCGAAAGACGGACCTTCAGCGGGCATTACTATGCTAACGTCACTGGCTTCCATTTTCACACAACGGAAAGTAAAAGACAAACTTGCCATGACTGGAGAAATTACGTTACGAGGAAAAGTGCTTCCGGTAGGTGGGATCAAAGAAAAAATGCTGGCAGCCAAGCGTAGTGGCATTAAAGAGATTATTTTAAGCCAAAAAAATAAACGTGATATTCTGGAGATTGAAAAGCAATATATTAAAGGGCTTACGTTTCATTATGTAGATACTGTTGACGAAGTGTTGAAAATCGCTTTGCTGAAAGAAAAGGTAGACAAGCCGCTCACTTTCGTGTTGACCGATGTCAAAGCGTAATCATAGAAATCCATAAAAAGAATTACATGTTAGAATCTAAATACCTTACGCCACAGCAAATTGTAAAAGAGCTGGATAAATATATCATTGGGCAGGATGAAGCAAAACGCAACGTGGCTATTGCTTTACGAAATCGCTGGAGGCGAATGAGTGTGAAGTCTGAAATTCAAAGCGAAATTGTTCCTAACAATATTTTAATGATAGGAGCAACCGGTGTGGGCAAAACGGAAATTGCGCGCAGGCTTGCCCGTATTGCCGATGCACCTTTTGTGAAGGTGGAGGCTTCTAAATTTACAGAGGTGGGTTATGTTGGGCGTGATGTAGAAAGCATGGTACGCGATCTGGTGGAGCAATCTGTCAATATGGTGAAGGCTAGAAAAAAAGAGGAAGTAAAGGAGAAAGCTGCACAAGTAGTGGAGGAAATTATTTTGGATGCATTAATTCCACCCATGCGATCAAATACAGCGGGTTTTACTACGGCATCAACTGAATTGCAAGAGACGCCTACCAGTGACATTGAATTAAATGAACGTACCCGAAGTTTATTCCGCGAAAAAATTAAGAGCGGTGAGATGGATGATCGGAAAATCGAAATCAATATTAAGCAAAGTTCAGGGTCGGGTATCGGCATGATTGGTGCAGGCATGATGGATGAAGTGTCCATGATGAATCTGCAGGAAATGTTGGGAGGCATGATGCCCAAGAAACCCAAAAAGCGAAAGGTAACGGTGGCGGAAGCAAGAAAAATTCTTCTGGAAGAGGAGGCACTTAAGCTGATCGACATGGACGAAGTGAAGGAAGAGGCACTGCGTAAGGCGGAAGATGCCGGAATAATTTTTATTGATGAGATTGACAAGATTGCTTCTGGTTCCGGCAAGAAAGGTGGCGGGGGGCCTGATGTGAGTCGCGAGGGTGTTCAGCGTGATTTATTACCCATTGTTGAAGGAAGCACGGTAAATACAAAATATGGTGTCATCAAAACGGATCATGTGTTGTTCGTTGCAGCCGGAGCCTTTCACATTGCTAAGCCTTCTGATCTTATTCCTGAGTTACAAGGTCGTTTTCCAATTCGTGTGGAACTCACCAATCTTACCAAGGATGACTTTGTACGCATACTAACCGAACCTAAAAATGCGTTAACCAAACAATATAAAGCATTGTTTGAAGCCGAGGGTGTTCAGTTAGACTTTTCAGAGGATTCAATTTTTGAAATAGCCCAGGCAGCCTTTGACATTAATGCCGAAGTTGAAAATATTGGAGCTCGCAGATTACATACCGTTATGAGCAGATTGTTAAATGAATTTTCATTTGATGTGCCTGATAAAATTCCTGCAAACTCTCAGATAAGTATCACTAAAGAGATGGTGAAGGAGCGGTTAAACGGACTGGTTAAGAACCGGGATTTAAGTGAGTATATATTATAGCGGATGATCCGTTACCTTTTTGTTTCACTTATAATTTTTTGTGTAACGGAAGCTACCGTTGGCCAGCATGTTGCTGATTCAACCCGGAGTAAATACATTCAGCAATTTCCAGATAAGTTTTTTATCTGGCCGATTATTAAGAAACGTACACTTTCCTTTGATATCAGCACGCGTGATGCAGGTAGTCAAAAGATAAATTATAAACCCAACAGTTCTTTTAGTGTAGGCCTTGGGGTTTATCTTTTTGAAATTGGCGCTGAGATTACATTTGCAGTTCCTATTAACGAAAAGAATCAAGCCACCTATGGTAATACCGATGCGCGGGAGTTTCACGCAAATTTTCTTGGTGATGGTTGGGGCCTAGATATGTTTAGTCAAAAATACAGAGGATTTTATTTTCCGGTTCGCTCACGCTCTTCGCCTGATACATTTGTAAAACGGCCCGATATTGAACTGACGAACACAGGAATCAACGGCATCTATGTGTTTGACAAAACACGTTTTTCCCTGAAGTCGGCATATAATTATTCCGAACGCCAGGTAAAGAGCGGTGGATCATTTATTTTAACCGGTAATCTTAATACGTTCAGGCTTAACGCAGATTCGCTCATCGTCACGCAGCAAAAAAGTCAATCAATATCCAGTTCTGATTTTCAGCTAATGCGTTACACAACCCTTAGCCTTGCCGGTGGCTATACATATACTTTGGTATACCGTTCATTCTTTTTGAATGGTGCATTGTCTATTGGCCCTGCTCATAATTGGATATTGTATGATCGACCAGGGGAAAAAGAACATTACGACCTTGCTATTAACACATTTAATGATATTCGGGTGTCGTTGGGTTATAACAGTGATCGTTTTTTTGGAGGGATGAGCTTGGTAGCCCAATCACGTAACATCCGATTTGAAAATATTCAGTTTGCCAACACTAATACCATAGTTAAATTGGTGATTGGTTATCGGTTTCAGGAAGTAGGAATATTAAAGAAGCGGATGAAGGATTATATCCCGGTCAATATCCCCTAAGTTTTTTTGTCCTTGTTATTCTTTCATTAGTTAGAGTTCATTGGTTATTCGCTTTTAAGTGTTTCTGCAGGATTAATTCTTGAGGTTTTAAATGTAAAATAACTGAGCGTAACCCATGAGATCAGAATTAGGGCTATGCCTGATACAAGAAATACTGACGGGTGAATTCCGACTTGATAAATAAAATTATCTAACCAATGGTCCATCATCCACCAGGCCAAAGGGGTGGCAAGGAAGATGGCAACAATAATAAGTTTAGTGAAATCGCTGAGCAGTAAAATAATTAATCCGGAAATAGAAGCACCCAACACTTTCCTGATACTGACTTCTTTTATTCGTTGACTAAAGGAAAGCATCGCCATGCCGAACAATCCGAAACAGGCAATGGCAATAGCTATGAAAGCAAATGTGCCGAAAATAATTCCTGTATTGTGTTCAGCCTTATATTGTTGATTGAGTCGGTTATCAAAAAATGAAAATTGAAACTCAAAAGAATCATCAAACTCATGATATACTTTTTCTATTTGGGCTAGTTTATTTTCGAAGTCTTGTGTATGGAGTTTTATCACCAGGTGATTGTAAGCCGGGTATACTATGAAAAGTAAGGGACGCACTGGCTCGTGTAAAGACTGAAAGTGAAAATCTTTCATCACACCAATTACCCGACCGGTAATGATGGTGTCACCAATATCCCATCGTATTTCTTTCCCTACAGAAATGTTCAGCTGATTGGCTCCCGTTTCGTTGATCACAAAGGTGGCTGTTGAATCAGCCCGGTTATCAGGGAGAAAGAATCGACCATCCTGCATTTCAAAGTTTAATGTTTTTATTAAGTCGTAGTCAACCAATGCCTCTGAGAAATTTATAGCATGTTCAGGATGCTCTATGGAATAAACCGGATTTTGATTGAACTGTCCTCCTGGGAGATTGGAACTTGCTGAAACAGCAGTAACGCCCTCTATACGCAATAACTCCGTCTTTAGCGTTTGCATGCGTGACATAATGGATTCATCTTTTAAAGGAATGATAAGTACTTCTTCTTTATCAAAACCCAGGTTTTTATTCTGAATAAAATTTAATTGACTGAATATGATGGCCGATCCCGAAATCAAAGCCATAGAAATCGAAAACTGAAAAACAATCAAAGTGCTTCTTAGCCTACTTCCTTTGCCAGTTGCCTGAAATTTTCCTTTCAGAATTGACTGCGGTTTTATGGCTGATAAAAAAAGTGATGGATAGATTCCGGCACCTAATCCAATGGTTATTCCGAGTAATAAGAGAATAGGGATGGCTTCTTTGTAATTGATTTTGAATAATTGACCGGACAAAGTATTGAAAATGGGCAGGCTCACTTCCACAATCAAAACAGAAAAGGCCAGCGAGATAAGAACCAGGAGCATTGACTCACTCAAAAATTGAATAGCAAGTTGCTTCCGCATGGCTCCTAATGTTTTTCTTATTCCAATTTCTTTGGCGCGCTCAGTCGATTTTGCTGTCATCAGGTTCATGAAATTTATACAGGCAATCAATAAGGTGAGTACTGCGGCTGCAGCCATTATATATACATACTCGCTATTGCCATTGGGTTCAAGTTCCCAGCGGAGGTGAGATTTTAAATGGATGTCTGTGATTGGTTGTAATCTAAAACCGAAATTACTGGCTGTAGCTTTCCGTAAATCTTCCTCAGAAAGATCTAAATACTTACCAATCCAAGGCATTAGCTTACCCTCTAATTCTTTGGCGTTAGCCCCTGGCCTCAGTCGCAGGTAATTGAAATGACCAAAGTCGGCCCACGTGTAATAGTTGTTTCCTGGGTCCAGTGCTTTTTCACGTACATAGGATACCAGAAAATCAAAATGAAAATGACTTTGTGATGGCACATCTTTAAAAACGGCCATTACTTCAAGTAACATGGAGTCAGAATTAATGGCAAGGTGTTTACCAATCGGGTCATCGTGACCAAAGTATTTCATAGCCATTGATTCGGAAAGAAGAATTCCATTCACATTCTTCAATGCTTTTCGTCCATCACCCCGGATTATAGGGAAGCTGAATACATCAAAAAATGTAGTGTCAACGGCCAGGATATTCGATTCATCAAACTTTAAGTTTTTTTCAAGGTTACGGATAGAAAATATTTCACGGGTTAATCCTGCTGCCCAAAGAGGTGATAAGCTAACGGCACTTTCTATTTCGGGGAAGTCTGCAACGAGTGCTTGTGCCATTGGGTGTGGCGTGCGAGTTTGTGGGTTTTCATTTTCCCACGTTATACGATAGAGATTCTCATATTGATCATCATGTCGATCGTACCCCAATTCATAGTTGATATAAATCGTGATAAGAAAAACACAGGCAATACCCAGCGTAAGGCCTGCTACATTGATGGTGGTGTGTAGTTTGTTTCTGGTAAGGTTGCGTAAGGCGATGGTCAGGTAGTTTTTAAACATGATGATTAAGTAGAATTGCTGAATTTGCAATTCCAACAATCAAACCAAACCAAAAGGCCACAATTGAATCAATTTTGACATATTGAAAATAGACAGATGTTCAGCATCGGGCGAAACTGTTCGGTTGCGGTCAAGCTAAAAAGTGTATTTTACACTATCTTGATCTGTTTCCTACCAGAGTCTATTTGCAATTATACATATCGATGTATGTTCTTTTTGACTGAACCCAAATCGTTTCAAAGGAGACTGTAATGCAGCGAACTATAAAAGGGTTTTTATTCTTCCTTTCTTTTAGGGAAATCGAAAAATACCAGTTCGCCACAGCCAACATTTATCTCTTTCCAGCGATCAATTTTCAAATGAATTTTCACTACGCCACATGTTGGAATATTATCGATATACTCATCGATCAGTGAATTGACAAACTCAGTAAGACCAGGATTATGACCGAATAAAAGCACCACTTCTTCTTTATCACGTTTGCGTTCTTCTAATTCACGAATCACCGTTAATATCTGATCTTCGTTAGCATGATAAAGGCGTTTGTCGTTTTTTATTTTGTCCTTATCGTAGTCCAGAATTTTAGCAAACTGTTTACACGTGTCAAGTGCCCTTATGGCTGGGCTGGTGATCATGAAATCAGGCGTAACCCGTTTTTCCTTCAGGCGTTTGGCCATGTTGGGAGCGTCCTTTTTACCACGTTTATTTAAGGGGCGCTCAAAGTCATCCTGATTTGGGTCGTCCCAACTGGACTTGGCATGTCGAATCACATATAAGGTCTTCATAATGTATTTCGAAATAAATTTAATCAAAGCTACTCGTATCTTTGGCATTCGTATATGGATAACAGACCCCTTAAAAAGCGCATTAAGTATACTTCGCTATACTTTTTTATCAGGTTTCTGATTTTTATTTCAAATATTTTGCCTCGCAAGGTGTGGTTGGCATTTTGTGGTTGGCTAGGAAAAATTGCCTACAGGGTGTCGCCTAAACCCCGCGAGCGGGTCATATATCATTTAGGGCTTGCTTTCGGAAAAGAAAAATCTACCAGTGAGATTCTTGCTTTAAGTAAGCGGGTGTTTGTCATGCTTGGAAAAAATGCCGGTGATATTTTGCGTTCATTAAATGTGCGTACGTTAACTGATCTCGATAAATTTTTAGTCACCCACGGAATTGAGAACTACGAAAAGGCTTATGCAAAAGGAAAGGGCGTAATGTTTCTTACGTCACACCTGGGTGCCTTCGATCTTCAGATTACCAATATGGCTTTGCGCGGACTGAACCCAAATATAGTAGGCACTGCGTTGAAAGATGAGCGGCTGAATGAATTGTTATGGCAATACCGCAATGCTTATGGCGCAGTGGCCATTGAGCGAGGCAAGGAAAGTGTACGGTTATTTAAAGTGTTAAAATCAGGCGGCTCTATTGCCATTCTCATTGATCAGGACACCAAGGTGAAAAGCAGGTTCGTAGATTTTTTTGGAATGAAGGCGGCTACTCCCATTGGTGCAACCGTGTTGGCATTACGCACTGGCGCAGCGGTGGTGCCCACATATATTTATTTAGATGAAAATGGAATGCAGCACATGAACATCCTTCCGGAG
Organism: uncultured Ohtaekwangia sp.; assembly: GCA_964349405.1. Taxonomy (GTDB): domain Bacteria; phylum Bacteroidota; class Bacteroidia; order Cytophagales; family Cyclobacteriaceae; genus ELB16-189. Next base: position 73,314 of record CAYGGY010000019.1, read on the forward strand.
ATACCCCTGGTGATAACAGGAGATGAAGAAACGGACCTGGTCGTAAACACTCAAAACTTCAGCAACTTCACTGAAAAAATTGTGCGCGAACATCCTGATCAATGGGTGTGGATGCATGAGCGATGGAAGACCCGCCCAGGAGAAGAAATCGCATAATTGAAATTGATGTACAGAAGATTTTTTATCAATAAGGTTAATGAGTTAAGATTTTTATGAAACGATTATTAATTACCCTCATCGTGTTGAATGTTGTATTCAACGCGCATTCTCAAATTTCAAAAATCGAGAAGAAGATCACGGCCAGTGTGGATGCAAACAACACTCACGCATTGAAGTTACTCGAAGAAGCAGTGAATATCAATAGTGGCTCCATGAATTTTGACGGTGTGTTTAGCGTTGGACAATTATTTAAAGCAAGATTAGATGCCCTTGGTTTTGAAACCCGATGGGTGGATGGGAAACCATTTGGAAGAGCAGGGCATCTGGTGGGCTATCACACGGGCAAAGGAACAGGGAAAACACTTTTACTTATAGGTCATCTGGATACCGTGTTTGAAAGCTCTAATCCCTTTCAGAAATTCACGATGGTAAATGACTCCACGGCAACCGGTCCGGGCATCAGTGATATGAAAGGTGGTGATGTAATGATTATTTATTCATTGGAAGCATTGAAGCAAGCAGGTCTGTTGAAAAACATGAACATCATTGTGGTGATGACGGGCGATGAAGAACTTAGCGGACGACCATTGGCACTTGCCCGTAAGGATTTAATTGAAGCAGCCAAGAATGCGGACATTGCGCTGGGTATGGAAGATGGTGACAGCAATCCATCGACAGGTGTTATTTCACGAAGAAGTTCATCAGCCTGGGAATTGAAAGTTACCGGATTGCCAGCTCACTCATCGCAAATTTTTACATCCACCATAGGGGCCGGAGCCATTTATGAAGCGTCTAGAGTACTAACCGGGTTTTATGAAAACTTATCAACTGAAAAAGACTTGACATTCAATCCGGGAATGATCCTTGGTGGCTCCGAGGTAGAACGTGATAATGTATTGGACGGAGGTTCTTCATTCGGGAAAGGAAATATCGTAGCGAAGCAGGCCGTTGTTACGGGAGATATCCGGGCAATTTCACCGGAACAATTGAAGATGGCGCAGGAAGTAATGCAGCATGTGGTAGCGAAACATCTACCTCAAACCAACGCGACTCTCACTTTTGATGAGGGCTATCCTCCGCTAGCACCAACCGATGGAAATAAAAAACTGTTGGAATATTACTCGAAAGTGAGTGAAGACTTGCATTTAGGAAATGTAACTGCGGTGAATCCGCGTGATGCTGGCGCGGCTGATATTTCATTTACCTCAGGTTATGTCGATATGGCCATTGATGGGTTGGGACTTTTTGGTGGGCACGGCCATACAGATAAAGAATATGTCAACTTAAATTGGCTTCCGCGGCAAACCAAGCGTATAGCACTTCTCATGTATCGCCTTACTCAAAATCCAGTGGGTAATAAGAAATAGGAATTCCATAGTAACGTGGAGTCAGGGAATTAGCTGTGACTTATTTAAAAGGTAAGTATTACAGATTTAAAAATCCATGAGCTACCTGAAAAAAAATGGCTCGGCTGAAGTAAGCACGAGTTCTATGGCAGACATTGCCTTTCTGTTACTTACTTTCTTTTTGATGACCACTGTTATAAAAAATGAAAAAGGTCTGATGCTGATGTTGCCTCAGTGGTCGGAGGTAATTATGACCTCTGATGTGAATGATAGAAATATTTTCAGCATTCAGATCAACTCCGAAAATGGTTTTTTGATAGAAGGTGAAAGAAGGAATTCAATTGACGGTGTGAAAGAAGAGATTAAAAAATTCATTATGAATTATGGCTCGATTAACACCTTATCTGAAAACCCCGTAAAGGCAGTGATATCTCTAAAAACAGATCGCAACACCAGCCACGAAGCTTTTATTGCTTCTTTAGATGAGATTCAAGGGGCATATTTTGAAATATATGCGGAACGCATTCAATTGTCTGTGAAGGAATTTCGTGCGTTAGATTTGAATGATCGGAATGAAAAGAAAATGTATGATAAGGCGCGTGAAGGTGTTCCGATGAATATTTCAGTGGCAGAACCAACACAACTACCAAAACATTAATTTATTTTTTAAAGATGAAGTAAACGGCAAGAATCAGAAACACAAATCCAATCAGGTGATTCCATCGAAATACTTCGGTTTTGAAAAACAAAAGAGAGAAAGCTACAAAGACAACAAGTGTAATGACTTCCTGAATAACTTTTAGTTCGACTAACGAAAAAGGTCCACCATAATTCTTAAATCCAATTCGATTGGCGGGTACTTGAAGCATATACTCAAACAAGGCAATTCCCCAACTGATTAAAATGATAGTGATCAAAGGCAGGCTCGCACTCCACTTCATTTCCTTAAACTTCAAATGACCATACCAAGCCAGTGTCATGAAGGTGTTGGATAACACGAGAAGGAGTATGGTGTAGAAGGCTCTCATGAAATTAGTAGAAAGACATAAGACAAGAAATCCTATGTCTTTCTACATTAAGGCATAAGCCTATTTAACCAGTTTCTTATACTTGATCCGATGAGGTTGATCATCACCCAAACGCTTCTTCTTATTTTCTTCATATTCACTAAACGTACCCTCAAACCAGAATACCTGTGAGTCTCCTTCAAAGGCGAGAATGTGAGTACACACGCGATCGAGGAACCAACGGTCGTGAGAAATAATAACAGCACAGCCTCCAAAATTTTCCAATGCCTCTTCCAAGGCACGAAGTGTATTTACATCGAGGTCGTTGGTGGGTTCATCTAACAACAACAAATTACCACCTTGCTTAAGCGCAATAGCCAAGTGAGCGCGGTTACGCATACCACCGGAAAGTTCTTTTACTTTTTTCTGCTGATCGTTTCCACTAAAATTAAACTTGCTCACATAAGCGCGCGAGTTAATTTCTTTCCCGCCAACCAATATCAATTCTTGGCCACCGGTGATAGCTTGCCAAACAGTGTCCTCTGGTTTAAGATCATCGTGTTCCTGATCTACATAAGCAATCTTTACAGTCTCGCCAACTTCGAATGTTCCACTATCGGGTTTCTCCTGACCCGTAATCATTTTGAAGAGCGTGGTTTTTCCTGCACCGTTCGGTCCGATGATTCCTACAATGCCTGCAGGTGGAAGCGTAAAGGTTAGGTTTTCATATAGAAGTTTGTCACCATATGCCTTTGATACACCATTAGCTTCAATTACTTTATTTCCCAAGCGTGGTCCGGCTGGAATGAAAATCTCCAGTTTATCTTCTTTCTCGCGGTTCTCCTGACTTATCAATTTCTCATAGGAGCTAAGGCGTGCTTTTCCTTTAGCATGGCGTCCTTTGGGACTCATACGTACCCATTCTAATTCCCGCTCAAGTGCTTTTTGTCTTTTCGACTCTGTCTTTTCTTCTTGTGCTAAACGTTTTTGTTTTTGATCCAGCCAACTGGAATAATTTCCTTTCCAGGGAATCCCTTCTCCTCGATCCAATTCAAGAATCCATCCTGCTATATTATCAAGGAAGTAGCGGTCGTGCGTTACCGCGATGATGGTTCCTTTGTATTGACGCAAGTGTTCCTCAAGCCACTGCACCGACTCCGCATCAAGGTGGTTGGTGGGTTCATCCAACAGGAGAACATCAGGAGTTTGTAATAACAGACGGCATAATGCTACTCTTCTTTTTTCCCCACCCGAAAGAAACTCGATCTTGGCATCCGGTGGAGGACAACGTAACGCATCCATCGCACGCTCGAGCATATGATCGAGTTCCCAGGCATTTACCGCATCTAATTTTTCTTGTACTTCACCTTGTTTGGTGATGAGTTTGTCCATGGCATCCGGATCTTCCAATACGGCTGGGTCGGCAAACTTTTCATTGATCGCTTCAAATTCTTTTAAAAGGGCCACCACCTCTTTCACCCCTTCTTCTACAATCTCCTTTACAGTTTTAGTTTTATCCAACTGAGGCTCTTGCTCCAGGTAGCCTACGGTGTATCCTAAATCAGACACTACCTCACCCTGATATTCTTTGTCAATGCCAGCAATAATTCGCAGCAAAGAAGATTTACCAGAGCCATTTAAACCGAGCACCCCGATTTTGGCACCATAGAAGAAGGATAGGTAAATGTTTTTAAGTACTTGTTTGTTGGGTGGATAGATCTTGCTAACACCCGACATCGAGAAAATTATTTTTTCGTCTGCCATGAAGGTAAAAGTGATTTTGGAGTCGCAAATATGGCGTTTTTAAGTCAATAGTCCATAGTAAAGAAGCATCTCCAAAATCAACGGTCAGAGGCACTTTTTTAATTATAGAACTATCGACAAGCAACTATTGACAATGGTCTAATTAATTCTATTTTTGCGACAAATTATAAAGGGAGGACAAACTATGTATTGGACACTGGAATTAGCCTCATATCTCGAAGATGCGCCTTGGCCGGCAACAAAAGACGAGTTGATTGATTTTTCGATCCGCTCAGGCGCACCTTTGGAAGTAGTTGAAAACCTCCAGGAACTGGAGGATGATGGTCAACCGTACGAAAGCATCGAAGAAATATGGCCTGACTATCCTACCAAGGAAGATTTCTTCTTTAATGAAGATGAATACTGATGTATTTAATGGACATCAGGATTTACTTATGTTTTAATTTTTAACATGTTGAAAGGTCAGCAGATGAAGCTAAACAGTAGCTATCGTTTATTAAGTGTTTTGTTAACGGTGCTTGTCTTGTTGGGCTCTTGTAAAAGTATGAACAAGGCCACCAAAGGTGCTATTATCGGTTCGGCCGGTGGTGCTGTAGCTGGTGCTGCTATTGGAAAGGCTGCAGGAAATACTGCTGCGGGGGCAATTATTGGTGCGGCTGTTGGTGGCACCGCAGGTTACCTGATTGGAAAGTATATGGATAAGCAAGCTGCCGAATTGCAAAAAGATCTTGAAGGTGCTAAGGTTGAAAGAGTAGGCGAGGGTATAAAAATAACATTCCATCAAGGGATTCAATTTGCCGTGGGGTCATCCGAACTCTCTGCTTCTTCCAAAACCAACCTTACGGACCTCGCTCGTGTTTTAAATAAATATGAAGACACTAATATTCTTATTGAAGGACACACTGACTCAACAGGAGACCATGACCGAAATATGGCACTTTCTGATAGACGGGCAGCCGCTGTTTCCAACTTTTTAAAAACCATAAATGTTTCAGGTTCACGGGTGACTACAGTAGGGTATGGCCCTGATCAACCAGTAGGTGACAATGCCACTGATGCTGGCCGACAGCAAAACAGAAGAGTGGAGGTGGCAATTTTCGCCAATGATAAACTGAAGAAGAAAGCTGAGAAGGGTGAGATCTAATTGCTGAACATATTATATTGGAAGGCTGGTGAAAAACCAGCCTTTTTTATTTTATAATGATTTTGAATTAAGCAGGGCTTCTGCAACAATCAAATCTTCAGGCGTAGTGATCTTAATGTTTTCGTAGCTCCCTTCGAATAAGGAAATGACGTGCCCTGATTTTTCTGCTACGCTGGCATCATCCGTAAGGCTAGTATCTTCTTTCATTTCATAGGCTTGCTTTATTAAAGCAACGTCAAAAGTTTGTGGAGTTTGAATCAGGCGGAAGCGAGAGCGGTCAACAGCTTTAGTGTTATCCTGGTCCGTGATTCGTATCGATTCTTTTAATCGGACCGCGGCAACAGCCGACTGATGCACCGCAGCCAAACGAAATGAGGCTCCAATGATATCCTCACTCACGAGGGGGCGAACACCATCATGAATAGCTACCAATCCAGGACCTTCAATTTTATTCAAACCATTTCTTACAGATTGAAAACGGGTTTCTCCGCCTTTTTGTAAAATGAGAGGCTTATTGAAATGGAATTTTTTGCAGATCGCTTCCCATAGTTCAAAGTCATCTTCAGGTAATACTACTATGATTTCAATTTTTTGAGAATACCGATAAAAGGCTTCAATGGTATGGAGTAAAATGGGTTTCCCTTTCAATTCAAGAAATTGCTTGGGTAGCTTGGTTTTTATACGAGTGCCCTTGCCTCCGGCCACAATCAGCGCATATTCTTTTTTATTCATAGATTTACAAAAATACTTTTTTCATAGGTATGATACTGATTCGAACGTTGCTATTGGCTTTTAATGTGGCTGTGGTGACCTATCTTATTTATCGGCTTCTCCAAATTTATAAATCTGATGTAGATCAAAAGGGATGGAAAATAGGCATTGGGATTTTTCTTTTGCTGGTGCCTGTCTCCATGGTTTTTGGTGTGGTTAGACCATCACCAGGATACCTGTTTTTATACCCGGTAGCAATTTCACTGCACTTATATTTGATTCGAAATTTGTAAAAGTTGCCTGTACTAAAACATAAATGCCTGACTCATCTTCAGGCATTTATAGTTTCTATCGAGAATGATCTTAGATAATTAACATTGCGTCACCGTAAGTGAGGAATTTATATTTTTCTTTTTTAGCAAGTTCATAGGCTTTCATCACCAGATCAAATCCGCCAAAAGCGCATGCCATCATCAACAAAGTAGACTCTGGCTGATGGAAATTGGTAACCATGGCACTGCAAATCTTGAAATCATAAGGAGGAAAAATAAATTTATCCGTCCAGCCTTCACGCGCTTTTAATCGGTTGTTTGCCGAAACGGCTGTTTCCAAGGCGCGCATGGTAGTGGTTCCAATAGCACAAACTTTATGTTTATTATCGAGCGCTTGATTCACAACCGTCACGGCTTCAGGGCCTACGATAAAGTTCTCTGAATCCATTTTGTGTTTGGTCAGATCTTCCACATCCACTGCACGGAATGTTCCCAATCCAATATGCAAGGTCACGTAAGTCATGTCGACACCCTTAATTTGTAAACGCTTCATCAGTTGTTTGGTGAAGTGCAACCCCGCAGTGGGTGCAGAAACCGCTCCTTTGTTCTTGGCAAAAATAGTTTGGAACCGGTCCTTATCAGCGGCCTCCACTTTTCGCTTTATGTATTTAGGAAGGGGAGTTTCTCCTAGCGTTTCTACAATCTTGTCAAACGCAGCAGAGTCGCCATCAAATAAGAAACGAATGGTGCGTCCGCGGGAGGTGGTGTTGTCGATAACTTCAGCAACCAGGTCACCATCACCAAAATAAAGTTTATTGCCTACACGGATTTTACGGGCAGGATCCACAAGCACATCCCACAGGTGCATTTCGGCATTGAGCTCTCGAAGTAAGAATACTTCAATTTTTGCACCGGTCTTTTCTTTGCGTCCGTACAAACGCGCAGGAAACACCATCGTGTCATTACCCACCATCACATCACCTTCATTAAAGTAATTGACGATGTCTTTAAATACTTTGTGTTCAATTTTTCCGGTGTCTTTATGGATCACCATTAAACGGGCGTCATCTCTGTTTTCGGCAGGATGATTGGCAATTAAACTGTTGGGAAGATCAAATTTGAATTCGGATAACTTCATAAGCTTACGGGCTTTGTGCCCTTTAGTAAAAGGGCTGGTTTATAATTAAGGACGCAAAAGTAATGATTTGTTTCCTTCTTGAAGAAATTCTCTTCAGGATTTCAGTAACAAAAACTCATGTGATGCGTCAACTATGCGTGATCAATAAAAATTTTTCTATTATAACCGACTCATCAGTTCATATGAATGCATCAGAAATCCATGTTTATTGCAACCCGGAATCGATAAAAATGCGTTAAACCCACATGCTTACCCTTCGATTAATTTTTGAGAGTTTGGGATTTGCCTTCAAGGCATTGAAATCCAACTTATTACGCACAATTCTTTCCCTGTTGGGAGTTACCATCGGCATTTTTTCAATCATTGCTGTTCTCACGTTGGTTGACTCGCTGGAAAAGAACATTAGGGAAAGTTTAAATTTTCTTGGAAGTGATGTTATTTATGTTGGCAAATGGCCTTTTACGGGTGGTAATTCTCGCGATTGGTGGAAAGACTATATTAAACGACCCTATCCATCCGTCAATGAGTATCGATTTCTCAAGGCCAATCTGAGCACCGGTCAGGTTGTATCCATTTTCGCTGATGTTAATGAGGTCACAGTTAAAAGCAAGAATAGTAGTATCAACAGAATACGACTCAATGGGGCTTCTTTAGATTATGATAAACTCTTTGAACTCAATGTTGAAAAGGGCAGATATTTTACTTCTGCTGAAGTGGAAGGAGGAAGGAATATGGTAATTCTTGGATATGAGGTAGCCAAGGCTTTATTCCCAAAAAGTGATGACCTAACAGGTGCATATGTTAAGATCAAAAACCTTCGATTTAACATTGTAGGTGTTTTGAAAAAAGAGGGTGAAAGTTTTATAGGAAATTCGAGTAGAGATTTCACCTGCATCATTCCATATGATGCCTTTCGTAAATTGTTCAAAACGGGTACTGGTCATTGGAGTGAATTTGAGGCTGGATCAGATATTGGGTTAAAAGGTTTCGAAATTGATGTTGGATTGGTTGAATTGGAAAATGAAGCCCGTGGTCTTATGCGTGTAAAGCGCGGTTTGAAGCCGGCACAAAAAGATAATTTTGAATTGAATCGTCCAGAAGCAGTGGCCAAGGCCATCAGTGGTGTTTTCGATGTTTTAGGAATCGCTGGTTGGATTATTGGTGGATTCTCTATGTTAGTTGGGGGTTTTGGTATCGCAAACATTATGTTCGTATCGGTAAAAGAACGAACCAGTATAATTGGGTTGCAGAAATCATTAGGCGCAAAGAATTATTTTATCTTATTCCAGTTTTTGTTTGAGTCAATATTTTTGAGTTTGATTGGAGGGTTATCAGGATTGTTTCTGGTGTGGTTACTTACGCTCGTGCCGTTTGGAAGCTTGAATGTAATTTTATCTATTAAAAATATTGTTCTTGGTCTTGGTGTCTCGTCTGTAATTGGTCTGGTGGCAGGTATTGTTCCTGCTGCGATGGCGGCCCGCCTTGATCCTGTAATTGCAATACGCGCATAATAAATAAAGGGCTTCACCTTATGGCGAAGCCCTTTATATTATATACAATTAATAAAGCTATTCTACCTCTTTCTTAATTTCTACACCACCGCTAATTTTTTCTTTGATTTTCTTCTCCAGTTCGTCCATCAATTCTGGATTATCTTCAATCAACTGCTTCACGGTATCGCGGCCCTGACCGAGTTTGTTGCCATTATAGGAGAACCATGAACCGGATTTTTGAATCACGTTCAATTCAACACCCAAATCAACAATCTCACCGGATTTAGAAATACCTCTTCCATACATGATGTCGAACTCAACTACCTTGAAAGGAGGAGCAACCTTATTTTTCACCACTTTAACTTTCACACGGTTGCCGGTGATATCATCAGGGGCATCTTTGATCTGACCAATTCTACGGATGTCAAGACGAACGGATGCATAGAATTTCAAGGCATTACCACCCGTAGTAGTTTCTGGGTTCCCAAACATAATTCCAATTTTCTCGCGCAATTGGTTGATAAAAATACAGGCACATCCCGTTTTGCTGATAGTTCCGGTAAGTTTTCTCAATGCTTGCGACATCAGTCGCGCTTGTAATCCCATTTTACTTTCACCCATCTCACCTTCTAATTCTGCTTTGGGAACAAGAGCGGCTACTGAGTCGATAACAATTATATCAATGGCACCCGAACGGATCAGGTGCTCAGCGATTTCCAATGCCTGTTCTCCATTATCGGGCTGTGAGATGAGTAGATTTTCGGTATCAATCCCTAGTTTCTCGGCATACGTTTTATCAAAAGCATGTTCAGCATCAATAAAAGCTGCTATCCCTCCTTTTTTCTGTGCTTCAGCAATGCAGTGCATGGTAAGGGTAGTCTTACCTGACGATTCTGGTCCATATATTTCTGTAACCCGCCCACGTGGAATACCTCCTATACCCAGTGCAATATCCAATCCCAGTGAGCCTGTTGAAATGGCAGGAACATCAGACACTTTCGTATCGTTTAACATCATTACTGTGCCCTTACCATAGGTCTTCTCTAATTTGTCAATAGTAAGTTGTAATGCTTTTAGTTTTTCTTTTGAGTCGCTCATATAATCAGTCGTTTATTTTCAATTTTAAGCCTGTGAGGGCCGAAATTACTATTTATAATAGTAATTACAAGTCCATCGCGATATTAAAA
>CAYGGY010000020.1:0-82531 GCA_964349405.1 uncultured Ohtaekwangia sp.
GGGTACTTCAAAATGTTTTTCGTATACATCTTACAAGCAGAATTCTCTGGCCGATTTTAAATCGGCTATTCTGAATCTCCTGACCGTAGACTCATCGAACATAATGCTGGAAAAATAAAATCAACCAAGCCATATCGGCCTTGGGTTAACGAGCATTCTGAAAAACCCGAAACTGAAATTGAAGCAATCCGAAGAGAGAGGGAACTTAAAGCCATGAAAAGCAGAGTTTAAATTCAAAACCTAATTAGTAAGACACGTCCCGATTGATTCGGGATGGATAGTAATAGCTGCATCCGATCAATCGGGATCCCGGGTACTTTGATTAATTTGACCGAAAACACTACAAAGGGCTTTTTTATTGTAACCCAACCAGTTTCTAACACAACTGTAATTCATTTATCAAATAGGGCTTGTATAAAAAACAGAAAAAGGTAGCGTGCATATTGAATTCCAAAATTCAATATCTTTTAGTCTTTAATAAACCCCAAACTTCTTTATGCAGCGAAAGCATTGGTTCCTCATACTCCTGGCTGTTCTCTCCATCATTACTTTTCTTGATCGCAATGCCATTTCATTTGCCGGTATTGAAATTACGCGTGAACTAGGCTTAAGTGAAAGCCAGTTCGGTTGGATACTCGCTGCCTTTACTATTTCTTATGGATTGTTTGAAATACCTACCGGCTTGTGGGGCGATCGCTTTGGCGAAAAGAAAACGTTGGCGCGCGTGGTGATCTGGTGGTCAATTTTTACCAGTCTCACAGGCCTAGCCGGTGGATTCGCTTCATTATTTGTAGTGCGATTTCTCTTTGGCGCGGGCGAGGCAGGTGCTTACCCCAATGCATCCATCGCTGTGCGAAAATGGTTCGATGCGGAAGTGCGTGGTCGAGCGCAGGCTGTCATCTGGACGGCCAGTCGCGTAGGCGGTGCCATTACACCATTCATCGTTATTCCCCTACAAGCACAAGTTGGATGGCGCACTACTTTCTATTTATTAGGAGTGATTGGAGTTTTATGGGTAGTGCTGTGGATGCTATTTTATAAAACCAATGAAGAAGTTTCTGTTGAAAAAACTGAAAGCCGTTCATGGTTGGAAATTGCTCACACCAAAAACTTCTGGTTTTTAATGCTGGTTTATTATTGTTATGCCAGCGGTGTCTTCTTTTTTATTTCCTGGCTTCCAAAATATTTACATCAAGGCCGGGGCATTCCACAAGAAGAATTGACCTATTCTACTTCATTGCCATTTATACTTGCAGCCATCGGTTGTCTGTTTGGCGGATCACTAAGCGATTTTCTTGTGAAGAAGATGGGCATCATCTGGGGAAGGCGTATTGTTCCATTGGTTGGATTAAGTCTATCAGGATCAGCCATGTTGTTTGCCACGTATACGGATAATCTATCCGTAACGATTATCATGCTTGCGTTAGGGCTTGCCTTCATGGATGTGACGGCACCTGTCGCGTGGGCCGTAGCAACCGGCATTGGAAAAAATCATGCAGGTGCTATCACCGGTGCAATGAATACTGCTGGCTTACTAGGCGGCACAATTGCTTCCCTTGGAATCGGGTATCTTATCTCGTGGACGGGCGATTATAATTTGCCGGTAGTGTTAATAGGTATTCAGTTGATCGTGGGGGCAGTTCTTACATTCGGTATCAAGGCAGAGTCTTAAAAGCGTGCGTGCTTTTTTGCTTCCCTCTTTTTAAAAGCTCACTATCAAATTACCATTCTTTACTCAATGACTCAATTCAAATTCATACCCGTGCCTGTAAAAACAGGCAGGTGAAACACGCAGAGTTTAAAACCCTGGTTACGGCAATTTACATCTATGCTTCTTCATGTTATTCTAATTCTCCGATACCTGATAACTAAGCTTACCCTGTTTCAAAAGTTCCCTTTCTCTCACGTAAGCATAAATCACCGGCAAAACAATCAACACAAAAAGTGTGGAGGTCAACAACCCAAATACAAAGGGTATGGCAATCGGTTTCATCACATCGCTTCCTGTTCCGGTGGCCAGCAATACTGGGAGCAATCCAATCACATCCACCAGAACTGTCATGAGTTTTGGCCGTAGCCGTTGAACGGCTCCTTCATAAATAGCATCTTCAATATCCTGCTTGGTGAAGGCACCTGTAACATGATTTTTAATTTTGAGATCCAGGGAATTATTAAGGTACACCAACATGAGCACACCGGTTTCAATCGCTACTCCAAAAAGTGCGATGAATCCCACGGCTACGGCAACAGAAAAATTGACATCAAAGAAATGAAGTGAATAGGCCCCGCCTACCAAAGCAACAGGGATGCTTGTCAGTACAATAAGTACTTCACGGATATTCCGGAAAGTAAAGTAGAGGATCACCAGAATAATCAGCAACACAACCGGCATGATTACTCTGAGCCGTTCCTGTGCCCGAATTTGATTTTCATATTGTCCACTCCATTCCAGGTAATAGCCCTTTGGCAAATTGGTAATGGCTTTTTCTAATCTTTCTTTTGCTTCGGAAACCGTGCTTCCCATATCGCGACCGCGAACATTAAAAAGCAATGTTCCTCGCAGCATAGCGTTTTCGGAATTGATCATGGGTGGCCCTTCTGCTATGGAAACTTCAGCCACTGCCGAAAGAGGAATGGCCCCCAGGGTGGGAGATTCTAATTGTAAATTCCGTATAAGGTATAACGTATTTCTGAAATCCTGAGCGAACCTTACATTTACGCTATAACGCTCTCGTGCTTCAATGGTAGTGGCAGCGTTCATGCCACCCAGAGATGTTTCTACCAATGTGTTGATGTCATCTACCGTTAGTGCGTATCTTCCAATCTGATCCTTCCTGATTTTAATATCTATATACTTTCCGCCAACAACAGGCTCTACATACAAATCAGAAACACCGCGTAGTCCCTCCAATTGTTGTTTAAATTCATGCGCCAGCCTATTGATCGAATCCAGGTCTTGCCCATAAATTTTCACACCAACATCGGTTCGAATCCCGGTCGATAGCATATTGATCCTGTTAATGATGGGTTGTGTCCAGCTGTTGATTACTCCGGGTATTAATAATTTCTGATTTAATTCATTGACGATATCTTCTTTGGTCATGCCCTTCCTCCATTGCCGTTGTGGTTTCAAAATGATAATCGACTCAATCATACTAATCGGTGCATTATCGGTGGCGGTGTTGGCTCGGCCCGCTTTTCCCAAAACATTTTCAACTTCAGGAATTGATTTTATGATTTTGTCTTGCACCTGAAGGATTCGTTTTACTTCACTATTCGAAATATCCGGCAATGTAACCGGCATGAAGAGAAGAGACCCTTCGTCAAGCGGTGGCATAAACTCTGTTCCAAGATTCATGACCAACGGAGCGCTTCCGAGCACGAGGGCCAATGCGAAAGACAACGTCAGCTTTTTCCATTTTAAGCACCACTTTATCACAGGCCCGTATATCCATGTGAAAAACCTGCTGACGGGATGCTTACTTTCAGGCCGTATTTTCCCTTTCAACAACAACACCATTAACACAGGCACGAGCATGAGAGAAACTAACCCAGATCCAATCATGGCAAATGTCTTTGTCCATACCAAGGGAGAAAATAGTTTGTGCTCCTGCCCCGTTAGAAACAGTATCGGGCTGAATGATATCAGTGTAACGAGTATAGAACTGACTACCGCCTTACCAATAAGCTGCGATGATTGTTCTATTTTTAGTATTCTTTCCTCGTCCATTCTATCAATGTATTTCGGTTTCGCCACTCATTGCTTTCAAGGCATTCTCCACCATCACGATTCCTGCGTCAACCAAATCGCCCACGGCCAGGGCAACTCCTGCCAGTGACATGATGTTAGAAGTAATTCCAAACCAATTCATCAGGATAAAGGCAAACAAAACTGAAACAGGAATGGTCAACACAACAATGATCGTACTTCTTACATGCAGCAGGAAAATAAAAAGCACTATGGCTACTACAATAATTTCTTCCGTAACGGCTGCACGCAGCGTATCGATGGTAGCGTTGATCAGATCAGAGCGGTCATAGGCTACTTTTATCTTGATCCCTTCTGGTAATCCTTTCGTCACATCACTCAGCTTAGTTTTCACGCGATCAATCACCTTCTTTGCGTTTTCGCCATAGCGCATAATAACAATGCCTCCTACTTTTTCTCCTTCTCCATTTTCATCAACAATACCTAATCTCAATTCTCCACCCATTTGCACAGAGGCAACATCTTTTATTTTGATGGGTGTAGCATTCACCGTTTTCACCGCGATGTTTTCAATTTCCTCCAGGCTTTTGATGTATCCAGAAGTTTTAATGATGTAGCCGATATCTGACATCTCAAACTTGCGACCTCCTACTTCATTGTTGTTCTCCCTGATTTTTTGAACCACTTCCATTAAACCAATTCCGTAGTAGCGTAGCTTAAGCGGATTAACGACCACCTGATATTGCTTTTGATAACCCCCAAAAGATGCTACCTCACTTACGCCCTCCACAGTTTGCAATGCAAACCGAATATACCAGTCCTGCAATGCTCTTAATTCACCCAGATCATAACCACGTGCATCCAAGGTGTACCAATAGACATGACCTAAGCCCGTGCCATCGGGGCCTAATGTTGAAGTCACTCCTGCAGGCAACAATCTTTGTGCATAATTCAATCGTTCAAGAACACGGGCTCGTGCCCAATAGATATCCGTGTCATCCTGAAAGATGATGAATACGAAGCTCATGCCGAACATGCTGGCACCGCGTATATTTTTTATTTTCGGAATGCCTTGAAGATTACTCGTAAGCGGATACGTAATCTGATCTTCAATGATCTGTGGATTACGACCCATCCACTCGGTAAAAATGATCACTTGATTTTCTGATAAATCCGGGATGGCATCAACCGGTGTGGTTATGACTGAGTAAATGCCATAGAGGGTCATCAAAAGATACGCTACGATGACGATCATTTTGTTTCTAATTGACCAGCTTATGAGTTTGCTAATCATCCTCTATTCGTTCTGATACTAAAGATAGTCCTAAACGGGCACAAATTTTCCATTAGTTCATGTATGGCTTTTTTTTACCGTTTTACAGGCGGATTTAAAAAATCCGTTAATAACACATTAGCCTTTTATTAACTAGACTGGTGCAGACATTAGTCATATGACCACATTGATCGATCTTGACGACTTAATTCAAAGTAGATTTAAAACCTTTGCGTAAGTCCTCGTATTAAAAGAGCAAGAACATTAAACCAGGATTCCTTCGTTGATTAACCTTTGTTTATTGTACACATAAATTTTATTAACCTTATGCATGTAATGAACATAAAGGGTTAGTCCATCATCCATAAGTCAACTTTTTTTGCTACACAAGGTTGATACGTACAAGACGATTAATCATCAAAATCAATTTCAAATTCTAAAGAACGAACAAGAACATTCTATAAAATATTGATTATCCTCAATCAGGACTTTTATCAGTAGAAATATAAAACGAATTAGACCCGTTTTATTCTAAATGCCTTTATCTCTTTAAAGATTTTCCTTCTTCATTTCCTGCACTGCATAATTCGCAGCACGGGCCGTTAATGCCATATACAAAATAGAAGGGCTCTGATTGCCGGTGCTGGTCATGCATGCGCCATCCGTCACGAACACATTCTTACACGCGTGCAGTTGATTCCATTCATTTAATAACGATGTGTTCGGATCACGCCCCATGCGGCATCCACCCATTTCGTGAATATCCAACCCAGGTGGTTGATGCGAATCGTGATGGGTAATGTTTTTGGCTCCGGCCTTTTCAAGCATCAGCGTACTCTGCTCAATAAAGTCTTTCACCATTTTATCATCGTTGTCGTCATAATCCACGGAAGTGATCAATAGTGGAATGCCCCACTGATCGGTTTCTGTTTCGCTCAACCGTACGTGATTTTTTTCTTTAGGAATGGTTTCTCCCTGCATATACATGTAAGCCGTCCAGCCTCCGGGGTTCATCGCATTCTTTTTCATGTCCTCACCGATCAGACTTTCCATGGCATTACTATACCAACCTTTGCGACTTGCGCCCATAAACGTAGTGAAGCCTCCAACATAATCGGTATCTTGTTTTTTAAGATTGCGATAGTTGGCAATGATCGGCTCGGTTGGGTTGCGACCAAAGTAATATTGATCTTCAAAGCCTTCCATTTCTGCACCTACTGATGCACGATAATTATGAAACGCTACATATTTGCCGAGTAATCCATTATCGTTGCCCAAGCCGTTTGGGAAGCGATTTGATTTTGAGTTCAGCAAAATGAGATTGCTATTCAATGCCGATGCATTTACAAAAATGATTCGGGCAAAATATTCAAACACCTCCTTAGTGTTAGCATCGATGATGCGAACCCCCGATGCTTTTCCTTTTTTCTCATCATATAGAATAGAATGTACAACCGAATGCGGACGGACAGTAAGGTTGCCTGTTTTTTCTGCCCACGGCAACGTAGACGACACTGAACTAAAATACCCACCAAACGGACAGCCACGCATACAAAGATTTCTTGCCTGGCATTTACCGCGGCCTTGCTGTATATGAATATCTTTCGGTTGTGTGATGTGTGCCCATCGTGCCTGCACCAAATGACGATCCTTAAAATGTTCTTTTATTTTTTGTTGTATGTGCGACTCTACACAATTCAAATCGAAAGGAGGAAGAAACTCGCCATCGGGCATAGCCTCAACACCATCCTTATTTCCACACACACCAATAAAGTCCTCCACATGCGAATACCATTGAGCTACATCTTTATACCGTATCGGCCAGTCAATGCCATAACCAAATCGTGCAGGAGCGGTAAACTCATATTCACTCCAACGCTGACAGGCCCTGCCCCATGTGAGCGACTTTCCGCCCACCTGGTAGCCACGAATCCAATCAAAAGGTTTTTCCTGAACATATGGATGATCTTTGTCTTGAATAAAAAAGTGTTTCGTTTCTTCCGAGAAGCCAGCCGATTTACTGATGAGTGGATTCTCTTGCCTAAACGCTTCTGTAATTTCTCCGCGATGAGCAAACTCCCACGGATTTTTTGTGGCCGTTGGATAATCTTTGTTGTGTTCTACGTTTCTACCCCGCTCCAACACTAGCGTTTTTAATCCTTTTTCACACAATTCTTTAGCGGCCCAACCACCGGAAATTCCGGAACCAATAACAATGGCATCATATGTATGTTGAGTACGTGCACCCATATTAAAACCTCTACTTAGTGAGTGGATCAAAATTAACCATAATGTTTTTAAATCATCGTAAAACAAAAACCAACTTATTTTTCAAGCGGCAAAATTACATGAAAGGTTTTTTGATTTCGTCATCTATAAAATGATCGTGAAGTCGGAAATTACGAGGCAAGCATTTCGCTTTCTACTTCTTGAAAATACTATTCCTACACCTATCTTCGCGCCTCAATTTATATAACTTATGTTTCGATTTATTTTACTCTATTTCTTGTCTATTAACATTTTTACGGTAAAAGCAAATGTCCAGGATTCGGTTCTATTGTTACAAGAAGTTCCGGTCTACGCCAACCGCATTCAAACAGGCTTTAATGAGTTTTCTGCAAATGTCATCGTTATTAAATCCGATGATATAAAAAATAGTCCGGCCAGTAGTGTGGCCGATGTGCTTCACTATTTTGCTGGAGTTGATATTCGTCAGCGGGGTGCTAACGGAGTGCAAGCCGATGTTGGTATTCGCGGCAGCTCGTTTGATCAGGTGCTCATCTTAATTAATGGCATAAAAATCAGCGATGCGCAAACCGGGCATCACTCACTTAATCTTCCTATAGATATCGAAAATGTTGAGCGCATCGAAATATTAAAAGGTGCAGCAGCCCGCGTGTTCGGACAAAATGCTTTTGCCGGTGCCATCAACATCATCACTAAAAATCCAGATAGCAATTTTTTAAAAGTACGTGCCGTAGCAGGAGAATATGGACTCGGTGGCTTTGGGCTTTCTGCCTCAGTTAAAGATAATAAGGTGGCTCATTACCTTTCAGCCAGTCGGGATTTTTCGGATGGGTACAAATACAATACAGATTATGTGCTTTCCAATTACTTCTATCAATCAGGATGGAATAGTAAACTTGGAAAGTTTAACCTGATGGCCGGAATGACTGACCGAAGTTTTGGCGCAAATGGATTTTATGCAAGCCCGGCATTTCAAGATCAATATGAATCGGTGCAAACCAGTCTTACCGCATTGACTTTGCAAACCAATCCAAATGAAAACATCAGCCTGAACCATCGACTCTACTGGAGAAGAAACCAGGATGAATATCTTTTCGTTCGCAACAATCCACTTGCCTATCGGAACCTTCATACCAACAATACAATTGGTTATGAAGCCAATGCCGTAATAAAAAACAAATTAGGATCTACCGGCATAGGCGTTGACTTAAATCATTTAACCCTATCAAGCAATAATCTAGGTAGACGTGAGCGCACCGTGGCCACCTTTTTTCTGGAGCATCGCTTTGAAACATTAAATGGAAAATTGGATATCACACCCGGTGCACAGCTTAATTATTATTCTGATTTCGGAACTAACTTATTTCCGGGTGTAGATGCCGGTTACATGTTTTCTAAAAACATAAAAGCATATGCAAACGTAGGGTATACCTATCGGGTGCCAACCTACACTGATCTGTATTACGCTGATCCGGCCAACGTAGGCAATCCAAATTTAAAACCAGAATATGCGGTATCGTATGAAGCCGGTGTTAAACTTTTGAATCTCTCCTGGCTCAGCGGACAAGCCAGTTATTTTGTGCGCAATGGCAAACGCATCATTGACTGGACAAAATCAGTATCAACCGACCCATGGAAACCCGATAATTTAATTGGTGTAAATATGAGTGGTTGGGATATGAATGTTTCTCTATTACCCTCTTTAATTCTACACCACAATTTTTTCGAACGCCTGGATGTGAGCTACACCTACATTGACGCCCAGAAAGTAGAGGAACAAATTTTTTCTCGTTATGCCCTGGAAAACCTAAACAATCAAATTGTGGTTTCTCTCTCCATGAATTACACCAAAAGAGTACGTCATACTATAACCTATCGGTATTCGGATCGCGTAAACCTACCTGATTATTCAGTAACCGATACACGGCTTAGCTGGAACGGAAATTCACTCTCTTTCTTTGCTGATGTAACAAATATTTTTGATGAACCCTACAAAGAAACCAACCTGGTCACACTTCCTGGCCGTTGGGTCAAGATGGGTATTTCCTATACGTTTAGAAAGGATTAAAAAGTTGTGTCTCTGTGATTGACCTTTTTGCGATATCTCTTACGCTGACCATTCAGCGTAAGAATCGCGGGTCTCCCACAGTTTAAGGGAATTAAGCCTTATGGGTTCAGGTAATTTCGATTGTATCTGATCGCGAATGAAGAGTAACATATTTTCTGCCGTGGGCTCTACTTCAAAAACCACAAGTTCTTCGCCTGAAAAATCTTTCTTCGTTGCTGCCAGGTATGCCTCTGACAAAATCAATTTATGATCTAATAACTTTATCGCACACGCCTGCACTAACGTCTTTAAATCTTTAAAGTCAATGATAATACCCAAACCTTGAATAAAGTTTTCAGTAGGTTCTTTGGCTTGCACTGTCACATGCAGCTCATAAGAATGACCATGAATGTGCGCACAACTGCCTGGATAATGATGAATGGCGTGTGCCGCTTCAAATCTGAAAATTTTGGTAATTGAAATCATGAATTGTCAATGCATCAAATTTAATGCAATTAAAGAAGGCTTATTCTTTTTATTTAACTTTGCGGCAAAATTACAAATAAACACGTACTAACCGGTTGGCATCAAGATATTGGTGATTGATTGGAGGCGGTCAGGAAAGAGAATCATGCAGACGGATACCCTAACGACAGACACAACGCTTGAGGCAATTATCGCTTTAAAAAAAGAAAAAAACGCGTTGATACTTGCCCACTATTATCAACATCCTGAAATACAAGAAATAGCCGATATGGTGGGTGACAGCTTACAGATGGCGCAATATGCAGCAACATCTAAGGCTGATATTTTAGTGGTGGCCGGTGTCTATTTCATGGCGGAGACTGCAAAAATCCTAAATCCCTCTCGCAAAGTGCTTCTGCCGGATACCGCTGCCGGATGTTCTTTGGCCGATTCCTGTTCGCCCGAAGAGTTCAAAGAATTTATTCAACAATATCCCGGCTCTCCGGTTGTAACCTATGTCAATTGCAGTGCCGAGATAAAAGCGATGAGCGACATCGTTTGCACTTCTGCCAATGCAGTGAAAATTGTCAACTCCATTCAATCTGATAAGCCCATTGTTTTCGCTCCCGATGTTAACCTGGGAAAGTATGTGGCTCAGCAAACTGGCCGCGACCTGATATTATGGCAAGGAAGCTGCATGGTACATGAGGGTTTTTCAATTGACAAAATTCTGGATCTTCATGCCGTTCATCCAAACGCGAAATTTATTGCGCATCCTGAATCACAGCCGCACATATTAAAGATTGCCTCTTACGTTGGCTCAACTAAAGGCATGATTGATTTTGTGAAAAAAGATTCTTGCCAGGAATACATTGTCGCTACAGAAGCTGGCATCCTTCACCAAATGCAAAAAGAGGTTCCAGATAAGTTGCTCATCCCGGCTCCATCACGGGAAGATAATACTTGCGCCTGCAGTGAATGTCCCTATATGAAAATGAACACGATGGAAAAACTTTATCAGTGTTTGTTGACTGAACAACCAGAGGTTCACGTGCCTGAGCCGGTAAGGCTAAAGGCGGTTAAAGCGTTGCACAACATGTTAACCTTGTCAAATTAACTTGCTGCTAACCCTTGGTCAACCATTTTTTCAGCACTGTATTAATTGACTCTATGGCAAATGGTTTTCTAATAAAATCGTCCATGCCTACTGCCTTACACTTATCTTCCTCCCCTTTTAAAACACCGGCCGTTAATGCAATGATCGGTACCCTGCCTTCTTTTTCGTTTTTCCTGATTTCTATAGTAGCATCGTAACCATTCATCTCTGGCATTTGAATATCCGTGAATACAATGTCGGGCGTTTCATTTAAGAATTGTTGAACTCCTTCTTTGCCGTTTTGTGCTTCTCTTATTTTAGCATGAGGTAAAACTATCGATATAATGTTTTTTACCAGCTCCATGTTGGTAGGGTTGTCCTCAATAATTAGTATGATGGGGTTAGTAGCATTTGTTTTTAATGTCTTAAGGATAGGTTGATTTTCGTTTTTAACACTTTTCTTTATTGAAGAAATGGCATTAAATAATTCTCTTATTTTAATTGGCTTTATTAAACGTTGATCAACCTCTAGCTCAGCACAGGCGGCCTTAATGTTTTGCTCATTGGAGGAGCTGTATATAAGAATGATTGGCTGTTGAGAGGCTGGTAAATTTAAATCGTTTCTGATTTTTCTTATCACCTCTATGCCATCCATATAGGGCATGCGATAATCCATCAAAATCAAATCGTAGTTTCTGTTCCTTTCTATTTTGTCGAGTGCTTCAATCCCGTCTTTGGCCTGATCGGAAGAAATCTCTTTGATGGCCAGCATGTCTTTAAGAATCGTGCGATTGTTTTCATTGTCATCTACAATTAAAACATTCTTTGGCAATACGGCATTTTTAATTTGAATAAGTTCACTGTCTTCGGTTTTTAAATTAAGATCAAAATAGAAAGTACTTCCTTTGCCCAATTCACTTTGCAATTTCAATTCACCACCCATTAATTGAACAAGCTTGGTAGAGATTGTTAATCCTAAGCCTGTTCCTCCAAATCTTTTTGTAATGGACCCATCTTCCTGGGTGAATGCATCAAATATTTTTTTGTGCTGACTAGGGTCTATACCAATGCCGGTGTCTCTAACGGAAAACCGAATACTCTCTCCCTCAGAAGTCTTTTTTATGACTTCAATCTTTAATTCTACTTCCCCTTTTTTTGTAAACTTTATAGCGTTACTCAGTATATTTAATAATACTTGCTTCAACCGAATTAGATCAACCCAGATATACCGTGAAACATCAGCGGATATGTTGATTAAAAGTTCTAAATCTTTTTTATCAGATACATGCCTGATGATATCGGTCGTGTTATCGATCATTTCATACAAATCCGTTTTTTCAATGTTTAGCTCAAGCCTTCCCGCTTCAATTTTTGAAAAATCAAGAATGTCATTAATGATATCCAAAAGTGAATTAGCCGATTGATTAACAACCGAAGCATACTGGGCCTGTGACTTATCTAATTTGGTATTGATTAACAAATCTGTAAAGCCAATTACCCCATTGAGCGGGGTGCGTATTTCATGGCTCATATTGGCAAGAAATTCAGACTTCGCTTTATTCGCTACTTCGGCTTGTTCCTTTGCTTTTACCAACTCCTCGATGTTGTATTTAAGGTCATCCATCATCAGGTTAATACCCATGGCCAGCGAATCAATTTCATCTTTATTGTCGGAAATCTCAAGTTGAACATCATAATTACCCTGGGCTACCCGCATGATGGCTTCAAGCATTGATTCAATCCTACTTTTATCTACTTCAATTGTCATTTTATGTATGATTAATTTAGTCTGGCATTTATTCCTTCAACCAGGCAATAGCCTCTTCTTTGGTTTCAAAAAACGCCAGGTTTTTCTTTTTGTTGACAGACATAAAAAAGGAGGCTAATATCCTGGCAACCGGGTGCGCTCCAAAAAAAGCATGCTTTCTTATACTATCATGATCTTCTAAACTGGAGAATATCTTTCTTGCTTTCGCGGTGGGCCTACCTGTATTCGTAATATCAATTAACATACACACCTTTCCTTCTGCAATCTTTACCAACTTTAGAATAGCTTCGTTAATAGCAAGAGCAAGTTCCTCATCCGGGTTTTTAGCTGCTATATTGTAAATGATATTATCTTCTCCCAATCGAAGTTTGCAATCATTCACCCAAATTTCCCTATCACTTATCTGCTGTATCGTAATCTGTTCCTTCATCTAGACTTTTAATAATTATGATTTAAGCCATGTAATTGCATCGTCTTTATTTTTAAAAAAGCGCAAATCTCTTTTCCCGCTAATTGTTGTCAGGGAGGAAGCTAATACCCGTGCCACCGGATTCAGTCCCACTAAAGCGATCTTCCCTATTTTTACATTTTCCGTAATACTAAGATATATTTTCCGGGCAGCCGGTGTTGGCTTTCCTGCATTAGAAAGGTCTACGAAAAGATTTGCTGTTCCACGGCACAAACTTGCCAATGATAGCACTCCCTCTTTTATACCTGAGGCAATCGCTTCATCTGTATCGCCTTTTGCGATATCATAAATGATAGAATGATCGCCCAGATAAAGATGGTTTTCCTTTATCCATATCTCCTTATCATTCGCTTGATCTGGCTTTTCTACAGTATCTTTCATAGCTTAAAAAACAAGACACTAAGCTACTGTTTTACCGATGCAAGTTTATTGGTTCAGGTCATTTTTTATTTTCAAACCGGGCTTGGAAAAAACGCAGGTATTTGGGCTCATAAATCATCTTTAGGCCCTTAATGGTATTCCTTCTTTCAAAAACAGCTGCTGCAGACTCGGCCACTACATCCATGTGTGCTTGTGTATAAACCCTTCGAGGAATAGTGAAACGCACCAATTCAAGCTTGGGATAATAGTTTTCACCATTGGCTTTGCGCCCTGCTGAAACAATGCCGCGCTCCATGGTGCGAACACCGGAGTCAATAAATATTTCAGCCGCTAATGTTTGTGCCGGAAATTCATCCTGAGTGAGGTGTGGGAGAAATGCTTTTGCATCTACAAAAATGCCATGCCCACCAATGGGTTTTACAATCGGTATTCCATACGATTCCATTTTGTGGCCCAGGTATTCCACTTGCCCTACACGGGCGTGTTGATGATGATCGTCAAGACTTTCTTCAATGCCCACAGCAATCGCTTCCATATCGCGACCAGCCAGGCCGCCATAGGTATGCAATCCTTCATATACCACCACCAGGTTTCTTGCTTCTTCAAATACCTCCCATTCATTGGTAGCCATAAATCCACCAATATTGACAAGCGCATCTTTTTTGGCACTCATGGTAGCTCCATCTGTATATGAACAAATTTCTTTTACGATTTCTTTGATGCTTTTCTTGTTAAATCCTTTTTCGCGCTGTTGAATGAAGTATGCATTCTCTGCCACACGGGTCATATCATGAATTATCCGGATGCCATGTTTCTTTGTATAAGCCCGAAGCTCTTTCAAATTTTTCATGCTGATCGGTTGCCCGCCCGCCATGTTCACATTGGTTGCAATGCTTATGTATGGGATTTTTTTAGCTCCATATTTTCTAATAAGAATTTCTAACTTATTGATGTCAACGTTGCCTTTAAATGGATATTCATTGGCTGGGTCGTGCGCTTCATCGATAATAATATCCTGAAATTTTCCTCCGGCCAATTCCTGATGAAGTCGCGTGGTGGTGAAATACATATTACCCGGAATGATATCTCCTTTTTTAATCAACACTTTGGAAAGAATGTTTTCTGCGCCTCTGCCCTGGTGAGTAGGAATGATGTATTTGTATCCATAATATTTTTTAATCGCAGCTTCCATGTGATAAAAACTTTTGCTGCCTGCATAAGCTTCATCACCCAGCATAAACGCTGACCATTGCCGATCGCTCATTGCATTGGTGCCACTATCGGTTAGCAAGTCGATATAGACATCGTCTGATTTTAATAAAAAGGTATTATAGCCCGCTTCCTTAATTGCCTTGACGCGTTGTGCACGGGTAGTCATTTTCAATAGTTCCACCATTTTCATTTTGTATGGCTCTGCCCAGGAACGCTTTTGAATCGTTTTCATAATTTATAATGTATTGAGATGTTCTATGTCTAGGTTAGTCGCTCAAACGTTGCTGTAAAGTGTCTTAAGAAAGGAGGCTCGTATGTTATTTTGAAGCCGCGCTTCTGATCTTTCATTTCGAGAATATCATCAAAGACATCAATTACATAATCAATATGACTTTGTGTATACACTCTTCGCGGAATTGCCAAACGTACCAATTCGTTTTTAGCTGGGATAAGTTTACCTTGCTGATCATTCTTACCAAACATTACGCTGCCCACTTCCACACAGCGAATACCTCCCTGCACATAAAGGTCACATACCAATGCTTGTCCCGGATATTCTTCTACCGGAATGTAGTGATACAATTTCTTAGCATCGATATAAACAGCATGCCCACCAATGGGCCACACTACCGGAATTCCTTTTGCCCTTAAATGTTCTCCCAGGTACGCAGTACTTCTTATTCTGTAATGTAGATAATCAGGATCAAAAACTTCCTTGAGCCCAATGGCTATCGCCTCCATATCGCGACCAGACAAACCACCATACGTTGCAAATCCTTCTGAGATGATCAGGAGATTAGTACACTGCTTGCTTAGCGCATCGTCTTTCATGGTCAATAAGCCCCCCATGTTAACGAGCCCATCTTTTTTTGCACTCATTACAAATGCATCGGCCAGCCGAAGCATTTCTTTCGCGATATCTTCATATGATTTATCTTCATACCCCGGTTCGCGATGTTTTATAAAATAACTGTTCTCGGCTATCCGGCATCCGTCAATCACCAGCATGAGATCATGGTCATCACAAATTTCTCTTACTTCTTCCACGTTGCTCATGCTCACCGGCTGGCCGCCCGATGAATTGTTGGTAACAGTCATAATCACCGCAGCCACATTCTCCTCTCCATATTGAATGATCAGTTCCTTCAGTTTTTGTGTGTCGATATTTCCTTTAAAAGGCAAATCAATTTCCGGATCGGAAGCATGCTCAGGCATGATATCAATGGCCGTTGCCCCGGTGAATTCAATATTTGCGCGCGTAGTATCAAAGTGCGTGTTGCTGAAAAATACTTTGTCTTTGCCTCCCAGTATTCCATATAAAATTCTCTCTGCCGCACGTCCCTGATGGGTGGGAAGAATGTGCGGCATGCCTGTCAATTCTTTCACTACTTCTTCCAGGTGCAGCCAACTTTTCGCCCCCGCATAACTTTCATCACCCACCATCATGCCGGCCCATTGGCGATCGCTCATCGCACCAGTGCCACTGTCGGTAAGAAGATCAATGAATACATCACTGGAGTGAAGGAGGAAAGGATTGAAGCCGCATTGCTTCAGCGTTTCTATTCGGTATTCTTCAGTGGTAATTTTTACCGGCTCCACCATTTTGATTCGAAATGGTTCTGCCAGCGTGCGCATCTTTTTCTCTTTCATAGGCGCTTATATTGAAAAGTAAAAGACACGATAATACCTCAACGATACTATGACGAAAATCAGTAAAAGACCAAAAACAAAAATGCCCCGTACGTTTTACGCACAGGGCACCTTTATTCAATTTTTATGGTGAAATGTTCTAACCGACCTCTACCTGCTCCTCATTGGCATGCGCTTTATCCTTACCCTGTGGATTCTGCGCTTCATATTTCTTTCTTAACTCAACGGCTTCCTTCTTATTTTTTGAATGAAGAATATGTTTAGGCACTTCTTTCAAATCCCAAATCAAACCAATCGCTGCTAAGCCTCTAAGAATATAATAGGTGATGTCAATCTCCCACCAGAAAAATCCCTGGCGTGAAGCCACTTCATAATAATGATGATTGTTATGCCAGCCTTCGCCCAGCGTAATCAATGCAAGCCAAAGACTGTTACGCGATTCGTCTCCCGACTCGTAGCGCTGTGTACCCACTTTATGCATAATCGAGTTAATGGAGAAAGTTGCGTGATATAAAACAACGGTACTTAAAAAGAACCCGATGAAGAGTGAACTAAATCCCGCTGTAGTGAACATCGCCAGCACACTGCCGCCATTTACCCATCCGCCAAGTGCCATCACCACAATAGCCAGAATGGTAGGAGGCACGAGATAGTGTTTGTTCAACCAAACCAATTCAGGATACTTAGCATAATCGCCAATCACTTTGTAGTCCGTTTCTTTAAAATCGGGACCTACAATCCAACCCACATGCGAATACCAGAACCCATAAATTTTCATCGAATGCGGATCGGCTGGCGTGTCGCTGTGGCGATGATGATGACGATGATGAGCTGCCCACCAGAGGGCTCCTTTTTGTGCGGTGGTTTGCGACATGAATGCGATTACAAACTGAAACCAGCGTGAAGTTTTATATGACTTATGGGCGAAGTAGCGATGATAACCACCCGTTACCCAAAACATTCTGAATACGTACAGAAATATGCACACCATCCAATCAAAAAAAGTGGCACCCGTCCATAGTGCTCCTAATGGCAGCAAATGAATGAATACAAATGCGATTTCTTGTTTTAATACAGGTTTTCTCCTCACTTCCGGAACCACTGCTGCTTGTGACATGATCTTTTAGATTAACTGATATGCAAAGATAACGCGAATAGATGAAAATAATTCCACGTGTTTTATATTATCGGTATTTTCTACTGCAAACGAATGCTTTCTCATTCTATCCCTGTTCCGGAAGAAAATTTTTAATCTGCCGGGTAGTTGATTCCTGCTTTCGCACGAATAATATCCAAAGTTTGCATGAGTAATAATGTGTGATTGTGCGTGAGTACCGGACTCTCCTTAAGATTATTTCGCAAACATTCATTGACGTGTCTGGCTTCGTATTCATAGCCCGTGCCGGACGCTTTCTCAAAAGGAATTACGATACACGTGTCAACAATACCCGGATAATACTCGAGCACCGTTGTTGGTCCATGAAAACGATGCGTGAGTCGTATGCGCCCCTGATCACCGGCAATGTCAGCGCCTGTGGCAAGGTTGGATGCAAACGAGCAAAACAGTTGTGCAATCGCCCCATTATGGTATGTAAAAGTAATCGCACACTGTTCATCCACTCCGGTGGAAGCCGGGGTCATCACCGCATCAATGTGATCGGGTTTGCCTAATACATCGAGTGCTAAAAAAACAGGATACACGCCTATGTCAAGTAAAGCACCTCCGCCCAGGGAAGGTTGATATAACCGGGTAGGAAATGGTGGTGTGGGTATGAATCCAAACTCCGCATTCAGATATTTAATTTTGCCTACTTTACTTTGAGCAATCATGTCTTTCATTTTGAGATAGTGTGGAAGAAGGCGCGTCCAGAAAGCTTCCATGATAAATGTGTTCTGTGCTTTCGCGAAGTCGATCATCTCTTTCGCTTCACGATAGTTAATGGCAAATGCTTTTTCACAGAGAACTGCTTTCTTGTGTTTCAGGCACAACATTACATGTTCATGATGCAGTCCGTGAGGAGTGGCTACATAGATCACATCTACTTCCGCATTGCTTACCAACTCCTCATAGTTTCCATGTACATATTTGGCGGGAAAATCTTTCGCGAATGCAGCGGCTGTTGATTGCTCACGAGCGCCAACAGCCATCAGTTCTGCATCTTCTACTAACCTAAGATCAGCAGCAAACTTGCGGGCAATTTTTCCACAGCCCAAAATACCCCAACGGATTTTTTTCATAGCTCAATTTTATTTTGTTAAAAATATGAAATTATGACAGGTAAAATGGTGCCGCTCGTGTAGTGAGTGATAAGTAATCTAGGAAGCATCATGCAACACCTAAAATTTTATAAATACAAATAAGGTGTCATTAGTTGGTGGTGAACTGCTCGGCTATTTTTCGATACAACGCAATCTCATGATCATGGAAATATCCGGTCTTATCCTTTTTGAAATGATAATTGGAAGAAAGTTTGACAATCACCATGTCTTTATCGGGATCGATATAAATAAACTGGCCATAGATTCCCTGAGCATTGAATTCATCTTCACTACCATCAGGTATCCACCACTGAAATCCATAGCCATCTTTGCGCAATGCAGTATTCCGTTTGCCTGGCATCACATGGGGAGCATCGGGCGTCACGGATGCTCTTACCCATTCCTCTGGCACAACCTGTTTTCCTTTCCATCTTCCTGAATCTAAAAATAATTGTCCCACCTTGGCATAATCTCTTGCTGTGGCGTTCAGCCCACCTAATGCGAACTCCATTCCTGTTTTGTCAACGATCCAATACGCGTCAGACTCCGCTCCAATTTGCGACCATAATTTTTCGTTCATGTAGTCAGTGATTGATCGGCCAGTAGCTTTAGTAAGGATCATTCCTAATACTTGTGTATCAATGCTTACATAATGGTTGAAGGTGCCTGGTTCACGCTCTCTTTTTAATGTCTTTGCAAAATCAGCTATTGGCATGCCTAACGCAAAGTAGCGGCCCATCACATTTATGTCCGAATTAAAATCTCCATAGTCTTCATTGAATCCTACACCGGAAGACATCTGTAAAACATCTTTGATTCTTACATGATCATAACCGGTGCCCGCCAATTCGGGAAGGTAATCGGTAACCGTTTCTTCAATACTTTTAATTTTCCCTTCGCTGATGGCAATGCCAAAAAGTGCGGACACTACCGACTTTGCCATCGACCACGATATGTGATGATCCTGCTCCGTGAATTGATTAGCGTAATACTCGTGATAGATCGTGTCATGACGAATAATTAACAGAGCATCCGTGAGCGTGTAGTCAAGATAAGCCTGAGTATTCACCGTTGAATCCTCGTATTGAAAGGTTTCTGGAATGAGGAGGTCCTGATTACGTTTGGCAAAATGATATGGATTTGATGATTTAGGTACCGTTGTAGTACGAAAAATATTTTTAACATTTTTGAAATTGTTGGAAATGGAACCTGCGTCAAAGAGTGTTATCACTTTATAAAATTGGTAGGCTTCCTGGCGATAGAAAAGTGAAACCATCAACACAACAATACCGATAACCCCGGTGAGTCCTATTAAAATTTTGCGTATAATTTTCATTTTAGATAATTCATGATATTGGTTATAATATTACCTAATTTTTAAATCCACTACCACTATTGTGAATCCGATATTTCTTGTTCGAGTTCAGATACAGTTAGGTCATCCTTGAAAAACTTCCGGAATGACCAATTTTCGTGTTGACTTGGTTCACCTATTGCGCCAACCTTTTTTTTCCTAATTTTAAGAACATCAATACGAAAGAATAAAAATGCTTTCATCAAAAGAACTATATCGTTACAGCAGACAGATTCTCTTACCAGAATTGGGTGTGGAGGGGCAGCAGAAAATCAAGGAATCAAAAGTGCTGGTCATTGGTTCCGGTGGATTGGGCTCACCCGTTTTGCTCTATTTAGCTTCTGCCGGGGTTGGCACCCTGGGAGTTTTGGATTTTGATGTAGTCGATGAAAGTAATTTGCAACGGCAAATTTTATTCAACACTGCTGATGTCGGGAAACTAAAAGCCATCACGGCATCAGAGAAAATAAAACAACTAAATCCGTTTATAACCGTCCTCACCTTTAATGAGTATCTCGCCTCACAAAATGCGCTGGACATCATTACTCAGTTTGATCTGGTAGTCGATGGATCGGACAATCTTCCTACACGCTACTTAGTAAACGATGCGTGCGTCCTGCTTAATAAGCCTTTGATCTATGGCGCTATATTTCAATTTGAAGGTCAGGTGAGTGTGTTTAATGAATTGCTAAAAGATGGATCAAGAGGGCCTAACTATCGTGATCTGTTTCCACAAGCTCCTCCACCCGAAATGGTGCCATCGTGCAGTGAAGGCGGAGTGTTGGGCGTGCTGCCCGGCATTATCGGCTCGATGCAGGCCAATGAAGCTATCAAGGTAATCACCGGCATGGGCGATACACTCGGGGGGCGACTCCTCATTTTTGATGCGTTGGATTTCTCAACGCGCTATCTAAAAATAAAACCGGATACAAATCGTGAACCCATTAAGGAATTGATAGATTATTTAGAATTCTGTAACCCGAAGCATTTAGTCTCTGTTCGTGAACTATCTCCGGTCGAAGTAAAAGAGTTGATTGAACATCAATATGTACAAATAATAGATGTCCGCGAATCTGTTGAGTATAGCATTGGAAATATTGGAGGCATTAATATCTCCCTAAAATTGTTGGATCAAAATCTTTCTCTGATCTCCAAAGATAAACCTGTCGTTGTACTCTGTAAAAGTGGAGGAAGAAGTTACCAGGCTGTGAAAAAACTGAATGACCTTGGATATTTAAACGTCATGAATTTGGCTGGAGGGTTGTTACAATGGAAAATAGAGATTGATGCCTCCTTAATAGTAGGTTGATTACTCTGATGTTTGGTAGGTGTCCGATTAT
Organism: uncultured Ohtaekwangia sp.; assembly: GCA_964349405.1. Classification (GTDB taxonomy): domain Bacteria; phylum Bacteroidota; class Bacteroidia; order Cytophagales; family Cyclobacteriaceae; genus ELB16-189. Next base: position 21,271 of record CAYGGY010000020.1, read on the forward strand.
ATCCGCTCTATTTAACTACGAATTGTTTGTGAAACTAGTACTAAAGTGAGGTGAGGGCAAATGTCCAAGGAGAAATATTCAGTCTTTGCGGTACCTCAAATTATTTTAATGGTTACATTAGTTTATCGTTTTACTTAACTCTTCTAATTCTAAAATCATGGCTACAAAAAAGATTTTTCTCAACGAGGCTGAAATGCCTACGCACTGGTACAATGTTGTTTCCGACATGCCCAACAAACCACTTCCACCACTTCATCCGGGAACCAAACAACCGATTGGCCCGGAAGATCTTGCTCCTATTTTTCCTATGGAGTTAATTAAACAAGAGGTAACTTCTGAACAATATGTGGAAATACCCGACCAGGTACAAGACATCTATAAAATATGGCGCCCCACTCCGTTGATGCGGGCAACCGGATTAGAAAAATTGTTGGATACACCCGCTAAAATATATTATAAGTATGAAGGCGTGAGCCCCAGCGGATCACATAAGCCTAACACCGCGGTGCCTCAGGCATATTACAATAAGCAACAAGGCGTAAAACGAATTGCTACCGAAACCGGTGCAGGACAATGGGGCACTGCGTTAAGTTTTGCTTGCTCACAATTTGGTCTTGGTTGTGAAATCTATATGGTTAAGATCAGCTACGATCAAAAGCCGTATCGCAAAATCATGATGAATACATTTGGTGCCGAAGTGTATGCATCGCCCAGCAACCGCACGCAAGCAGGAAGAAACATTCTGGCACAAGATCCAAACAGTCCTGGAAGTTTGGGCATCGCCATTTCCGAAGCAATCGAACGAGCAGTAGCAGATGAAGACACAAAATATTCGCTGGGGTCGGTATTAAACCATGTGTTGATGCATCAAACCATAATCGGGCAAGAGGCAGTTAAACAAATGGAATATGCCGGTGATTTTCCGGATATCGTAATTGCTCCGCTAGGTGGTGGATCAAATTTCGCTGGCATCTCATTTCCTTTTCTTCAATATCAGCTTCAAGGCAAACGCAAGGTGCGATGCATAGCCGTAGAGCCTGCCAGTTGTCCTAAATTGACAAAGGGAGTTTTTCGATACGACTTCGGAGACACAGCAGGCTATACACCTCTACTACCTATGTACACTCTTGGCCATAATTTCAGGCCTGCCGCCATTCATGCTGGCGGTCTGCGCTACCATGGTGCCAGTGTGATTTGTAGCCAACTTCTAAAAGACGGTTTAATAGAAGCTGTTGCTTTACAACAATTAGAATGTTTCGATGCGGGTGTAAAGTTTGCCAAGGCCGAAGGAATTATTCCTGCCCCCGAAGCTACCCATGCCATAGCACAGGTAATCCGCGAAGCCAACCAGGCCAAGGTGGAGGGAAAAGAAAAAACTATTTTGTTCAACTTATGTGGTCATGGGTTTGTCGATATGCAGGCGTATGCTGACTACTTTGAAGGGAAGCTTACCGATCACTATTTCACCGATGAGGAATTGAGCGCCAACTTAAAAGAAATAGAGCCCTTGCAGCCGGCATAACATCAGCTGCGAGTTTTATCATTAGGTGGTGCATACGATATCGTATGCACCATTTTTTTATTTGTCCTTTAGCATTAAAATACAATTGATTTTCACAGTGCGTCAACTTATAAGAAATAAGCCTATTGTTGAAGTTTAAAAAATAACCGTGATATCGGTATGAGCATCAATCCAGCCACAGCAAAAGTCATAAAGGCAATACGCAATTGAAACGCGTGTGCCACATAGCCAATCAGCACCGGGCCAAGAAACATACCGGCAATGCTGTAGGTTACGATGATTGAAATAGTAACACCGGGTGAATACTTCTTTGAGTGTGCTGCTAACGAAAATACCATCGGCACAACGGCTGCCGTACCAAGTCCTGTTAAACAAAAGCCAGCCAGCGAAAGCCAAAACGTTGGCATCAAAACAGCTATTGAAACTCCTATAAAAATAAATATGGAACTTACCACAAATGTTTTCGGTCTTCCGATTTTTTCGATGAGCCCATCGGACCCAAACCGCGACAATGCCATGAAGATCATGAACGTGAGATAACCCAGTGTAAATAATTTTTCGTTAACTACTTCTTTGAAGTAAACACCACTCCAGTCGAACATTCCACCTTCACACAAGGAAGCTAAAAACACCAACATGCCAAGATAAACAATGTAAGGATCAGGCTTCGAAAGAGTGATTTTATTGCCAGAGGGCGCACGATCATTAGTCATCAGAAAACGAAATGAAAAAAGTGCAATAACAATCGAAACGATAGACACAACAATCAAATGAATGTCCATCGAAATGCCAAGGCCAACAAATAAGGTTGAGACCCCTACGCCTACAATTCCTCCTGTGCTCCACAGGCCATGAAAAGAACCATTAATATTTCGATTAAATATTTTTTGTAAGGCCAATGCCTGTGTATTGACGGAAATATTCATGATGCGCATACTGAACGAAAAGATCGTAACCGTAATGGCTAGCATGGTTGTTGAAGGAGCTACCCCAATTAAGATAAGAGAAAGGCTAAGCAACAAAAAACCGATCAGTGCCGGCACCCGACTGTTGTATCGCGAAACCAGCCAGCCCGAAATTGGTAGCCCCAGTAAAGAACCCAAAGGCATCAGGAGTAAGAGTGTGCCTAGCTGCGCTTCGTTATACTGAAAATTAGTTTTAATGGTTGGAATCCGTGATGCCCAGGTAGAAAAGCAAACACCCGAAAGAAAAAAATAGGCACTTAAGAATATTCGTTGCTTTACTTTAGGCTCCATACTTTTCGGACGGCAAGAAAGCAAAGATTTAATTGCCAACAATCGTTCAGCCAACAAAATACTTTTAAGCAGTTACCGCAAAGATTATTGATGGATCGTATGTGGTACTTTAAACGAGTTCATACTTCTCCGGCTCCTTTTCAAAACTAACCTTGCATCCATCACAACAGAAATAATAATCTTTGTTCTTGAAGTTGATCACATGCTTGGCTGTACTTTTCTGTACTGGGATATTGCATACGGGGTTAATGAAATATTCATCAAGATTTAAAGTAGTTCCCTGGGTTTTGCTATCGGATGTTTTTTCTTCACGCAACTTCGAAATAATTTCAGCCAGAATACTGATGGCCACTTCTTCGGGCAGCTTAGCGTTGATATTTAATCCTGCCGGTGTTTTCACACGCGCTAAATCACTTACTGATACGCCTTGTTTCTTTAACACATTGTAAATGGAATTTGCCTTTCGCATGCTGGAAACAAACGACACATACTTTGCCCCCGATTCGATTGCTTGACGCAAAGCGCGATCATCATTTTCACCTTGTGTGCATACTACGATATACGTATTATCGGAAATCATGGAAACATCAAGTTGCTCCTGATCTAAAACCTTGTCGGCTTCCGGAAAAGTAATTTTATCAGCACCTGGCGCAAGAATAGAAACACGGTAGCCGGTCACCTTACTTAATTTTGACAGGGCCATTCCTATGTGTGATCTCCCCATGATGAGAATATGAGGCTTGGAAAGTACGGGTTCGATATACACATCCACAGATCCACCACTCTGGCAAGTCATCGTATAGGATACAACGCCTTGCCGTGTTGTATCCTCCGCTCCGGGGCTAATGGAAATCAACCTGGGTTTACCTTGCTGAATGGCAAGCAATGCTTCTTTTAAAACAATTCCACGTGTGCAGCCTCCACCAATCCATCCTTTGATCGTGCCGTCTGGTAAAATCACTGCTTTGTCACCTGGCTTGCCACTGGATGGCGCTACCCGGTTCACCACCATCGCCACCGCATAGGGTGCTTTCTCATTTGTAAGTTCGTCAAACATCGGATAAAAAGTTTTCAAGTTCCAAAAGACTTTCCACATTGTGTGCTGGCATGAAGCGGTCGATTTCCGGAAGCGCTGCCAACATGCCTCGCGTCCTGGGTTGATATCCTTTCATGCCTTTCAATGGATTTAACCATATTAATTTACGCGTTCTTAACTTTATCTTGTGTAACTCTTTTGCCAACATTTCTGGTTCTCCAGTATCTAATCCATCGCTCAACACAATGGTCATGTTCTTTCCAGTGAGCGATCGCTTGGCATATTGCTGATTAAATTGCTGCAGGCATTCTCCAATTTTTGTTCCACTACTCCAATTGTCTGCGTGGTGGGAAAGTATGTGAAGGACGCCTTCCAAATCTTTGATGTGAAGGAATTCAGTGATCCGGATCAGCCGAGTACTAAAAATATACGCATCAATTCTTTTGAAGTGTGTGCGCAAAGCGAGTATAAATCGCAAAAGAAAAAAACTGTATTTATCCATCGAGCCACTCACATCCAACAAAATAATTAAACGGTTCTTGGTCGGTTTTTTATGTTTTAATTTTAATTCGAGCATGGCACCACCACTGCTGATGCTGTTGCGAATAGTTTGGCGTATGTCAATCCTTCCTTTCGTGTTTGAATTCTTAAGTTTTTTCTTCAAGCGTTTGCTCATCTGCTTCCATAAGTCCAACGCTACTTTTTCTAAATATTCACTATCGATTTCTGAGAGTTTAGAGAAATCCGTTTTACGCAGTTGCTCCGTGGCAGTAGCCCCTGATACATTTTTTCCTTCCTCTTCCTTCCCTTCTTTATTTTCGCCTTTCCCAAGCAGAACGAGTGAACGTTGTGTCTGTTTTTGCAGGTTGGATTGGTTCTTCACAGTAATCCTACTGGTAACAGAAGCTTTTGGTAAGCCCCAATAATCAGTAAAGAGCTGATCAAACAATACCGTGTTTTCCTCCGAACTGCAAAAGAGAGATTTTAAAGCATAACGAAATACATCCTTATCTTCAATCAATCCGCTGGAAGCAATGGTCAACGCTTCTTGTGTTTCGCGGATACCGACATTCAATTCGTTGGCTCGCGCATAGGCAGCAAAGCCTAGGATCGATTGAGTAATACTTTCGTATGATTGATAATTTGGGTACATCTTAAAAAACTAAAATCAGATATATCAATCGAGATAATCCATTTATTGATTGGCTTCTTCCAATATCTTCGTCACACCTTCTGCTTTAATTTTCTCCGTATCCGAATAGGATTTCAAAACGGAGCCTTGTGTTATCGTGAATGATTCCTCATCTAATTTCTTTCTCCCCAAAGCATGAAGGCTCATCGCCCAATCCAAGGTTTCAGAAATGCCGGGTGATTTTTCGAGGTTCTTGGTGCGTAGTACATTTATCATCTTTACCAATTGCTCAGATAGTTTTTGATCTATATCCGGCAGGTGTTTATGAACTATTTTCAATTCCTTATCAAAGTCTGGATAATTAACCCAATGGTATAAACACCTTCTGCGCAAAGCATCACTCAGTTCCCGGGTACGGTTGGAGGTAAGGATCACAAATGGAGGATGAACTGCCTTGATCGTGCCAAACTCCGGTATACTAATTTGATAGGCTGATAAAAGCTCAAGCAGGAAGGCTTCAAACTCTTCGTCTGCCCGATCAATTTCGTCAATCAGTAATACAGGCGATTTATCTTTGGCAGAAATTGCTTTCAATAAAGGCCGGGGCATTAAAAAATCTTTCCCAAAAATATGTTTCTCTTTTTCGGTGTCAGTCTTTTGGTTTGATTCCTGGATTTTTATGGATAGCAATTGTTTCTGATAATTCCATTCATAAACAGCCGAGTGCACATCCAATCCTTCATAACATTGAAGCCGTATCAGGTCCGTGCCGAGGTGTGCAGCAAGGATATTCGCCACTTCTGTTTTACCCACACCCGGGTGGCCTTCAAGCAATAAAGGCTTTTGAAGGTTCGTCATCAGGAATAAAATTGTAGCCAACTCTTCGTCAACTACGTAACCCAATTTATCAAACGATTCAATAAATGAATTGACTTCTTTTACCATGTATTCTTTATTCGTTCTGGCTTACTGCAAGATAGGTTGCCTACTCTTTATCTTTTCCTCCGCCAAATATACCGCCTATGGTACCTTTCAATACTGAACCCATCATCGATGCGCCACTCATGGTATTGTCAACCTCTTTGCCGGCAAGTTTATCTTTAAAGTTATTTACAAACTTACCAAGCAGTTGATCGGAAACATCTTTGATCAGGCGAGCACCAAACTGAGCTAACATGCCCACAATGGAAACGTCCATAATAAATTTTACAGCCGTGCCACCATCCTTTTCGATCAGGCTGCCATTCATCGTCATGTCAGCGCTCCCTTTTCCTTTAGAGTCAACACCTTTACCAACCAGTATCATTTTATAGTTATCTTTATCTAACTCTGAAATGGTAATCTCGCCATTGTAACTTGCTTTTACCGGACCGAATGATGTGGTGACTTGTCCTTTGTAATTTCGGTCATCAATTTTTTCGGTGATAGATGCCCCCGGAACGCACTCAACGATTTTAGTGGGATCGCTCAGGTATTCCCACACTTTCGCAATCGGCTGTTCTAAGTGAAATTCTTTTTCGATGGTTGTTTTCATATTGTAATAGAAATTAGAATTTTTTAAAATAAAACATTGGATAGTATCAAAACATATCCGATAACTAAAACATTCAGTATGCTGTGACATTTAAAGCAAAAATAAGGTGGCTTTAAAGGCCACCTTATTTTAAAATGAACTTCTCAAAGGGTTTGAATTCTTGAGAAGTTCGAAACTTAAACTCCTTTCACTGCTCCTTTTTCCTTCATCGCCTTCCATATTTTGTAAGGCGTGATCGGAATATCAATGTTCGTAATCCCGTAAGGAAGAAGTGCATCCAAAATTGCATTCTGAATGGCTGGAGGAGCACCTACTGTTGGTGACTCTCCAACTCCTTTTGCACCAATCGGGTGATGAGGTGAAGGCGTAATGGTATGACCCGTTTCCCAACTTGGCGACTCAACGGCCGTGGGCACAAGATAATCCATGAACGTGCCGTTGAGGATATTGCCATCTTCATCGTAAATCAACTCTTCATACATCGCAGGGGCAATGCCTTGTGTTAATCCGCCATGTACCTGACCTTGTACGATCATCGGGTTGATGATGTTTCCGCAGTCGTCAATGGCAACAAACCGTCTTACTTTGATCTCACAAGTTTCTTTATCAATGTCTACCACGCAGATATAAGAACCGAATGGGAACGTCAAATTTGGAGGGTCGTAATAGTGTGTGGCTTCAAAGCCGGCCTCCATCCCTTGCGGGTGATTGGTATAAGCCGCGAACACAATTTCCTGAATGGTTTTCTTTTTCTCAGGCGCTCCTTTTACAGAGAATATTCCTGGTTCCCATTCTAAATCATCTTCACTTACTTCCAATAAATAGGCGGCAATTTTTCTCGCTTTGTCGCGGAGTTTACGTGCAGCTATAGCTGCGGCAGCACCAGCAGTTGGTGTACTACGACTGGCGTATGTTCCCAATCCATAAGGTGCCGTATCGGTATCCCCTTCTTCTACCTGAATGTTCTCGGCAGGGATACCCAATTCCTCAGCAATGATTTGTGCATAGGTGGTTTCGTGGCCTTGTCCTTGCGACTTGGTTCCGAAACGGGCAATGGCTTTTCCTGTTGGATGAACCCGAATCTCAGCACTGTCGAACATTTTGATGCCAAGGATATCAAAATCTTTGGATGGACCCGCACCTACCACTTCCGTGAAGCTGCAAATACCAATGCCCATAATTTCACCCTTCTTCCTTTTTTCGATCTGCTCTTTTCTTAATCCAGCATAATCAATTACATCCATTGCTTTTTTCAGCGCCTGTTCATAATCCCCGCTGTCATAACTCCAGCCTGTTGGTGATTTCCAGGGGAACTGTTCTTTCTTGATAAAATTATTGAAACGGAAAGCGGCTGGGTCCATACCAATGGTCTGAGCAAACCGGTCGGTAATACGTTCGATTCCCTGAACGGCTTCCGTTACGCGGAATGAACAACGATAGGCCACGCCACCAGGTGGTTTGTTCGTATAAACAGCATCGGCCTCTACAAACGCGGTGTCATAATCATAAGAACCTGTGCAGATGGAAAACATCCCGGCAGGAAACTTTGATGGGTTCGCGCTCGCATCGGTATATCCATGATCAGCCAATACTTTGAAACGTATCCCCTGAATTTTACCGGCTTTGGTGCCCGCCATTTCTGCCGTGATGTGATAATCACGTGCAAATGAATCCGCTTGCAAATTTTCACTTCTGTCTTCAATCCATTTCACGGGTTTACCAACAAGGAAAGAAACTGCAATCGCAATTACATAGCCGGGATAGACAGGAACTTTTCCACCAAAGCCTCCACCAATGTCTGGCGATATCACGCGGATTTTTTCTTCCGTCAATCCTACATGCCCTGCCACCAATGCAATCACGGTGCGTATGGCATGAGGTGCTTGTGTGGTCATGTACATGGTAAGATGATTGTTCACCTTATCATAATCAGCAACACAACCGCACGTTTCAATGGAAGACACGTGAATACGTGGAATATAAATTTCTTCCTTCACCGTAACTTCGGCCGTTGCAAAAAGCTTATCAGTTTTTTGTTTGTCCCCTACTTCCCAGTGCCAAATCTTATTATCCTTCTTCCCTGGCTTGTCTGGACGCAAAACGGGCGCGCCCGGGTCAGTGGATTTATAAGGATCCATCACCGGTTTCATTACTTCATACTCTACTTCTACGGCTTCTACACCATCCGCGGCAGCATAACGGCTCGTAGCAATAACGGCTGCCACTTCTTGCGCCTGGTACATTACGGTATCGGTAGGCAATACCATTTGTGTGTCGCTCATCAGGGTAGGCATCCAATGGAGATTGTATTTCTCCAAATCTTTTCCCGTGATTACGGCCACCACACCGGGCACCTTCATCGCCTTTTCAATATTTATCTTTTTGATTTTGGCATAGGCATATGGACTTCTGTGAATGTCCATGTAGAGCATCCCATCCAATTTTATGTCATCAACATAATGGCCTTTGCCCTGAATGAAACGGATATCTTCTTTCCGTTTCATGGAGTGCCCCATACCGCTGATTGCTTTCGATGTTTTACATTCTTGTATCATAATGTATTTTTTTCGTGGATGGTTATACAAAGATGGGTTCAGTAGACGGCAACTTATCACCTCTCATTTTCGCTCCGGCATATTGAACCGCTTTCACAATATTATTGTACCCTGTACAGCGACAAAGGTTCCCTGAAATTCCCCAACGAATTTCTTCTTCGGTAGGATTCGGATTTTTTTGCAACAACTCAACCGCTCTGAGCATCATGCCCGGAGTGCAGAAACCACAATGTAAAGCATGGTTTTCTTTAAAGGCCTCCTGGATAGCGCTTAAGGCTCCATCTGGTTGCAAAAGGCCCTCAACGGTGGTGATTTTTTTACCATCGGCCTGAATAGCCAGAACAGTACATGACTTGACAGATTTTCCATCGAGCAACACCGTGCAGGCACCACAGTTGGAAGTATCACAGCCGATGTGTGTTCCGGTTTGATTAAGGTTTTCTCGTATCAAATGCACGAGCAGAAGTCGAGGTTCTACTGTCAGTGTTTTAGGTTCACCGTTAATGGTGACGGTAATTTCTTTTTCCATGTGTAGATAATAGTAGGTTATGAAATTTTTATTTAGCCCGATCCATTGCTTTGTGAATAACTCGCTTCACCAATGCTTTTACCATTGCTCTTTTGAATTCTTCATCTCCCCTCAGATCCTGAGAAGGGTTGCAGTCTTCCGCAGCTAATTGTGCTGCTTCCTCTATCAACGCATCCGTAATTTTTTTTCCTTTCAAAACTTCTTCTGAACGACTTGCACGCAAAGGTGTCGCGTTTACATTGGTAAGACCAATACCCACATAGGTACAGGTTCCTTTATCCATGGCAAGCTGAACAGCCACACCAGCGGTGGCATAGTCACCAACCTTTCGTTCTAATTTATGATAAGCTCCAACGCTTCCCTTGGCGGGGATGGGAATTTGAATCTCCGTAAGAATTTCTCCTTGCTGAACAGCCGTAGAGTAAAAACCAAAAAAGAATTCATCTATGGGTACTATGCGGGTTCCATCCGATCCGGTAATTACTACTTGAGCCCGTAAGGCAAGCATTACTGCAGGATGATCATTGGCGGCATCTCCATGTGCTATATTGCCACCGATCGTGCCCATGTTACGCACCTGCGGATCGGCAATCAGTTTAGTTGCATCCGTAAAAATTGGATATTTAGAACGGATCAATTCTGAATCTTCCAGCATGACTTCACGGGTCATAGCTCCAATTTTCAAAAAACCACCCTCCTCTTTAATGTGTGAAAGACCGGGGATGTTGTTAATGTCAATGAGATGGGCGGGTGAGGCAAACCTCAGCTTCATCATCGGGATGAGGCTATGTCCGCCAGCCAGGATTTTCGCATCATCACCATGCTGTTTCAACAAAGCCAATGCTTCGTTTAACGTTGCCGGTGAAGAGTAATCAAATGGTGCAGGAATCATAAATCAATATTGTTTATTTGGTAAAACTTGAAAGAGGAAACTCAAGTTAACAAAATAACAGTCTGGCGCAAACGATGGCGGTCACTTGCTGACCTTTTATTTTATAAACGGCATGAAACCGCAAGAGAATTCACGGGAGCTAAATTATTGGTAATGAGGCTCCAACTCTCACCCTCATCTTGTGAAGCGTAGATATTTCCATTGTTGGTTCCGAACACGAGGAATCGTTCGTGTTTAATAAACGCGTGGCGCAGCACCAGATCAAATGCATAATTGGCAGGTAATCCTTTCCCTTGTGCTTTCCAGCTTTTACCTCCATCGGTGGTTTGGCAGACTTTCAAACAAAGGTGTAAAGGAATTCTTGACTCATCGCTTTCCGCAGGAATTACCCAGGCTACTTCCGGATTGCTATTGTCAATTGCTAGCGCAAAACCATAAGAAGGAAATCCGTTTTCGCCACTCACATTATGCCATTCGGCTCCTCCATTGGTGGTCCGGAAAATTCCGCAATGATTTTGCTGCCAAATCACATCAGGATAAGAAATACACTGCAACATTTGATGCGGATCGTGCCCTATTTCAGTATTCGCCTTTGGAAGATAGGAGGCGATCAGTCCGTTATTTTTAGGTGCCCAGTTTTTACCTCCATCCGTAGTTTCAAAAACACCGGCACAACTTACACCTATATATATATGATGGCTATCGCGTGGATCAACCAATATTGAATGAATGAAGGGATAATCTTTGCCTGTCCCAAACCATTTATTATCATCTTGCCGGCTGGGGTGGTTCCACAGGCTTTCATTCAACTGAAAATGTTCCCCATTGTCATCTGAGAAAAATAGTCCGCCTGGTTCAGTACCTAACCATAATCCATTTGACAAATCATGTCCGGCATGATTCATTACCCATATTTTTTTTAACGATGCCGGTTTGCCAGGCCGATAATCATACCCTGTGTATCCAGGCACACCTGCAGTTTGCCAACTAACTCCTTTATCCTTACTAAAATGCAATTTTTCTCCCCAGTGCCGGTGCGACAACCCTACCCACCATGTATCGGATCGATCATCGACATACACCATGGAAACAGGTAACCCCTGGAAATGCACAGCGGTGATATTAAAATTATTTCTATCCAGATTGAATACGATCAATCCTTTGGAGGTTCCGACAAGTAATGAATGATGCATGCTGGTCACCTATCCTCCTGACAAGGCTTGAAAGATGAGAACTTCATCCTGATCATTAAGCTGATCTGTCAGGGTAGTTCGATCTTTAATTAATTCCCCTTTCACAAAAATGTTAACATGCTGACGCAGACAGCCGGCATCATCCATCAGGTAACTTGATATGCCTGGATATTTTTGTTCTAATTCAACAAGAACATCTCGGATATTGGAGGCCGTTACATCCAATTCTGAAAGGGTTGGAAAAAAACGTTTAAGGGCCGATGTGAGTTTTACCTTAACCATGGATACTTTTATACGACAAACGATTTAGGAATGGAACTATTTTCCGAAGGAAGAATGGTAAACTTCCATTTATCCAAACACCAAGGATCAATATGCCACATCCCCAATAATAGAATTGTAGGAGGCCGGTAAACAATTCACTGTAACCGATTAAAACTCCACCAATCAAAATGAAGAGGCCAGCCATTTGCGTTCGAAATCCTTTATAATTGTAAAGGGTGATAGCCAATGTAATAATGACAAAGCCGATTGAAATCCATGATGTCCAATGCGGCACATAAGCACCCAGGTTCTTACTACTACAAACGGTGATGGCGCTGGTATACGAGAGAATGCAGAACGGACATTTTGGAATCAACGCAATAAGCAACCCTGGCACAAATGAAAATAACCCTTTGGACTTTGTGCCAACATGTTTTTTAGGACAATGACAATGCGAGTCGGGAGTTTGCATTCGGTTTTATTTTCTGAGAACTTTAAGGTTGCTAATCAAAAATAGTTTTTTTTACCCTAAGCAACAACATGAAATGGCCATTAATCTGCTCTACACCCAACGGGATGATAATCTCGGCCATTCCATGTGACCATTAAAAAAATAAAATTAACGCATGAAATCGCCTTTTAAAATTTTTACACCCAACGGAATGATTATTAGCTTGGCGATTCCATGTGGCCTCTAAAAACAATTATTAACGCATGAAAGAATTTATACGGCAAATGGAAAGCTGGCAACACAATCAAAAAAAAGTTGCAATGGCACGAGTTATTCAAACATGGGGTTCATCTCCTCGTCCGGTTGGCTCCGTCATGCTGATTTCCTCTGATTTGGAAATGGCCGGCTCTGTCAGTGGTGGTTGTGTGGAAGGCGCTGTGTTAAAAGAAGCAAAGAATTTATTTACAAGCGGTGAAAGTAAACGATTGGCTTACGGAGTAAGTGACGATGATGCCTGGGCTGTAGGGTTGAGTTGTGGTGGTAAAATCCAGGTATATATCCAGCCGTGGACTTCTTCAGAAAAAGTTTTTACAGTGCTGCAACAAAAGCTTGCCAAGAATGAAGGTTGTGTTTTTGTAACTACATTAACCGATGGAATCTGTAGCAATTCATTAGTGGATGGCAATGGATCTGTTTTTGGAGATGAGTTGTCTTCCGTATTACTTGAAAAAGCAAAGCTGGCATATACTACCCGCACACATCAGACATTGACGGAAAACAGTACTGATTATTTTATTCATGTATTTCCTCCACGCAGTAAAATGATCATCATTGGCGCGGCCCACATTACAGCCGATCTTATTCAACTTGGAAAAATGTTTGATTTTGAAACGCTGGTGATTGATCCGCGCGGAACCTTTGCCAAGAATACTACTTTTCCTGTGCCCCCCGATCAGTTGTATGAAAAATATCCTTCGGAAGTTCTTTCCGATATTATCCTTGATCCCTACACGTACGCAGTCATTCTCTCGCACGATCCGAAAATTGACGATGACGCATTGAAAATTTTACTACGTTCACCCGTAGCGTACATTGGCGCGCTGGGCAGCAAGAAGAACCACGAGAAAAGAATGAGCCGATTAACAGCTTTAGGTTTCAATCCAGAAGAGATAAGTAAAATTAATGCTCCTATTGGTTTGGATATTCATGCACAGGGCGCAAAAGAAATTGCCTTTAGTATTATGGGTGCTGTGATAAAAGCCAAAAATTCATACCTCTGAGAGAAACTGTCCATTCGAGATTATGTACAAACTATTGGTGCTGGCTTTCATTTGTTTTCTGTTTGAAGCTGGCGCACAAAATAAGGACGCCTCATCTCCCGTTTATGTGGATCCGCAAGGGGTGATGCGGTGGAGCAACACAAAAAGCGAAGTGGCTTTATTCGGAACCAATTATACCGTTCCATTCGCCCACGCCTACCGGGTGATTCAACAAAAAGGACTGAACCATAAAAAAATTATCGATCAGGATGTTTATCATTTCGCACGACTTGGGTTTGATGCCTTTCGCGTGCATGTGTGGGATATTGAGATTACTGAAAAAGATGGGACGCTTATCAATAATGACCACCTGGATTTGTTTGATTACCTGATCTTCAAGCTTAAGGAAAGAAATATTAAAATCCTGTTAACCCCAATAGCTTTTTGGGATAATGGTTATCCCGATGGCAAAACGACAACTTCCGGTTTCGCTGGATTCTATTCAAAACAAAAAGCCTTGCTGGAAGACGATGCCATCAAAGCTCAGGAAAAATATGTGCAACAATTTCTTCAGCATCGTAATCCATATACCAACAAAACCTATATCGAAGATCAGGACATTATTGCGATGGAAATCAATAATGAACCTCATCACTCAGGATCATTGGAACAAACTTCCTCCTACATTAACAGGATGGTCAAGTCTATTAAAAATTCCGGATGGAATAAACCTGTATTTTATAACATCAGCGAGTCGCCAGCACATGCTGCTTCTGTTGCTAAGGCACCCATTGATGGCGTAAGTTTTCAATGGTATCCTTCCGGCTTGGTGGCCAATCACTCTAGACTTGAAAATTATCTACCCCATGTCGATCAATACACTATTCCCTTTCATGATTTGAAAGGCTATTCCTCTAAAGCCCGCATAGTGTATGAGTTTGATCCAGCCGATATTCCAGGCTCATACCTGTATCCGGCAATGGCTAGAAGTTTTAGGCAGGCGGGTATGCAATGGGCTACTCAATTTGCTTATGATCCTATATCACATGCCAACTACAACACAGAGTATCAAACGCACTATGTGAATTTGGCATATACTCCTTCTAAAGCAATAAGTTTGAAAATTGCCGGAGAGGTTTTTAGAAAAATTTCCAGAAACAAATCTTTTGGAATTTATCCCGCTGACACACTCTTTGATGTTTTCAGGGTAAGCTATCATCATGATCTGAGTGAAATGGTGAGTGCAGAAAAATTCTTTTATTCCAACACAACAACCTCTTCGCCTCCATCAGAAGAAATCCTAAAAAATATTGCCGGTGTAGGTAGTTCGCCATTAGTACAATATGAAGGAAAGGGCGCTTACTTTTTAGATAAAATTCAAGAGGGCGTTTGGCGATTGGAAGTAATGCCCGATGCAGTCTGGCTGCATGACCCTTTTGAAAAGGCAAGCCTGTCGAGGGAAATCTCTGCTGTGCTTTGGAAGGCTTGGCCGATGACCATTCGATTAAATGAGATTGGTGAGAATTATTCCGTAACGGCTTTGCCATCCGATCAAAGTAAAATGGAGGCAACCGGAAAAACGATCGAAGTTAAGCCGGGGGTGTATCTTATCCAGAATCGAAATGTCCCCACCGCATTCGATCATAATATGCTTTATCAAAACATCAGGCTCAATGAGTTTGTCGCTCCAACGGATAATAGCGATGGATTATTTGAGGTAATACACCGCCCGGTCAGTTTACAGGAAGAAGGTCAACCTCTATTGATCAAGGCCGATATCATTTCAAAAACTTTTCCTGACAAGGTGGAAGTGGTGGCATCTATTCCCGGCAAGCGAATACCATCCATTGAAATGGTTCGGAAATCGGGTTACGCCTATGAAGCTTTGCTGCCAAAAGAATTTTCAGAATCAGGATTCATCCATTATAATATTGTGCTGGCGTATGGTGACATTAAAAAAACATTCCCCGGAAATTACAACGGCCATCCCTGGGATTGGGATTATAATCATCCGGAGCAATACAAAACCAAAGTTATCCCCAGCGAATCCCCAATAGTAATTTTTGATGGAAGTGTTGATTCTAAAAATCTGGAAGTTTTTAAAAAAAGCGGGCCTTGGTGCTACATCAAACCACAAATTGGCGATGAAGGAAAAACATATGCCAGCCTGTTAAGTGCAGGCACGCTCAACGAGGGACAGAATATTTTTGATTTGAGATTCTATGTTGCCGATAAATTTAATCGCATTAAACACCTTGCTGATGCAAAAGAAAAAATGATGATCCGATTAAAGGTTGCTGGCAAAATGAAGGTTGCCATTGGCCTCGTTACACAAGATGGAGCGATGTTCGAAAAGGTGTTAGAATGGGATGAGCATTCTGACAACACTCTTTTATTATCTCTTTCTGAATTCAAGCATTCACCCACTCGACTCTTGCCAAATGCCTATCCCGGGTTTATGAATAGTTCTATAGAAATAAAAACCGACAAGCCTTTTAATCTTTCAGAAGCAGTTTCCCTTCAGTTTCATATCCTAACAGATTATCCGATAGAGGCCAACAAAGCAATTGTTAACCTGGCGGAAATCTTTTTTCAATAGTTAAACGGTTTAGTGTAGCGTTTGAAAGAATAGAAACATAATTGATGTGATTATTACCGCCCTACTACTTGGTCATCTTTTACGGACGCATATCGGTTAAAGGACAGTTTTGTATGAATTCCGGTTTCTCTAATGTGGCCAGAACAAAAGACACGACCAAATTAAAAAGCTTTTTATTGGCCGTTCTTATTCAAATGGCCATTGCTCCACAAGTGTTCATTTTCTTAGGAAGTAGCCTTGTTGGTTACCTAACGAGGAAGCAGAAAAATAACTGGAATTGTTAAAACAGAAAGCCATTTCAGCAATTTGTCTCCTCCCGTTTTAAAAAATAAGTTCTCATAAGTAATATAAACCGTCCAAACTACTTCAGCCTTCAAGCCTAACAAAAAAACATACCTTTGCTGGCTTATGAAGTCCCTGAAATCATTTCTTTTATTGATTTGCTGTTGGTGTTTGTTGCCCTTTCAGGTGTTGGGTCAAAATAAACCCGGCACTTCAATAACCATCCGTAAAACCTCAGAGAAATTGGTCATTGATGGAAAGCTTGATGAGCCTGCCTGGGCTATGGCCGATACAGCCAAAAACTTTTATCTTAATTTTCCGAATGATACCCAATCACCTACACTTAAAACCGAAGGCCGGCTAACTTTTAACGATGAATACTTGTATGTAGGAATTATCTGTTACGATGATGACAAGCCATGGATTGCGCAATCGTTGAAAAGGGATTTTTTATTCATGAACAACGACATGATTGCCTTTTCCTTTGACCCCTATAATGATTATACCAATGGCTTTACTTTTTCACTAAGCCCCTATGGGGTGCAGCGGGAGGGTAGTGTTTCGGGCGGTGGCATGGACAAAGATAGTTTCAACTTCTCGTGGGATAATAAATGGACGGGCGAGGTGAGCCGGGAACCTGGGCGGTGGGTAGCTGAGTTTGCCATTCCATTTAAATCGTTCCGCTACAACACAGGCGATTGGAATATTAATTTTGTTCGCCAAGACTTAAAAAACAACGAACGTTCTACCTGGATTGCCACTCCCATCC
Organism: uncultured Ohtaekwangia sp.; assembly: GCA_964349405.1. Taxonomy (GTDB): domain Bacteria; phylum Bacteroidota; class Bacteroidia; order Cytophagales; family Cyclobacteriaceae; genus ELB16-189. The sequence continues at coordinate 38,544 of CAYGGY010000020.1, forward strand.
AACTGGGGCCAGGCAATTTTGGGTATTCCGGGAAACTCCATTGGGAAGAACCACCTCCGGATCCCGGAATGAATATTTCCTTTATTCCTTACGGGATGGTGCAGGCTTATAAGGACAAAGAAGCTGGCACCGCTACCGATTACACTCCCAACGGAGGTTTTGATGCTAAGGTGGCGATTACTCCCTCCATGAATCTTGACCTAACTGTGAATCCTGATTTCTCTACCGTTGAAGTGGATGAACAAGTGATTAACCTAACCCAACTGGAAGTACAGTACCCAGAAAAGCGACAATTTTTTCTGGAAAACAGTGATCTGTTTTCTGCACCTGGTTTCACCACCTATACGCAACCTTTTTTTTCGCGAAGGATTGGCCTGGCCTCTGATTCTACTGGACTACTACAACGGGTTCCTATTCAATATGGAGCACGCTTAAGTGGAAAGATTGGGCCCCGGTGGCGAATTGGTTTAATGAATTTGCAAACGGGTGAGCAAAAATCATTGGGACTGCCAACTCAAAATTATTCCGTAGGCGTAGCACAATGGAATCTGATACCGAAGTCAAACCTGACTCTTTTCTATATTGACAAAGAGTCGCTTGGATTAGGTGAGTACGACTCAACAGCTTTCTACCATAATACATTATTACGGGAAAGTTGGTCTGGTAATAAACGTAATGTACGGTTGAACTCATATAATAGAGTCGCTGGTTCCGAGTTCAATTTCATTTCAAGAAATAACCGCTGGAGAGGTAAGTACTATTACCACCATTCCTTTGAGGAAGGGATTTCTTCTCAGGCAGATTCCTATGGATTTACTACAGGATATGTTGTCAGGAATCTCCTCATCAATGGAGGCATGGCTTCGTTAGGAAAAAATTATGTGGCTGAAGCAGGTTTTATTCCTTCTCTGGCCATCTATCCCGGATACAATGTTTTCTTTCTAATGTCTGAGGCTCCGTTATATCCAAAATCAAAATCGATTGTAAGCATAGCACCAGGCATTGATGCCAGCAAAGGCTACTTGCCCGATGGATCGCTTGCAACCGAGGAAATAAAATTTAAGACCACCACCAAATTTCGAAATTCGGCTTTACTCGAAACGGTGGCCGGAAAAACAAGACAGGTATTGCCAAAAGATTTCAACCCGCTTTACCCCAAAGGAGACACAACCTTTTTGAAGGGGCAGGATTACACCTGGTATAATTTTAAAACCACGTATACCTCTAATTCCCGCAAGGTATTTACGTATAAACTAATTGCAGGTGTAGGACAATATTACAATGGTCATCTTCTAAATCTGGGAGGAATATTGTCTTATCGTTTTCAACCGTATGGTTCGTTTGCCTTGCTGGTAGATTATAATGATATCCGCCTTCCTGGAGTTTTCGGCCGTGAAAAATTTCTATTGGTGAGCCCAAAGTTGGATGTTACCTTCACACGCAAACTATTTTTTGCCACGTTTGTTCAATACAACGATCGATACAACAATGTAAATCTCAACGCCCGTTTGCAGTGGCGGTTTAAACCCGCTTCGGATATGTTCCTGGTTTATATGGAAAATTACTTACCCGACACAATGGCTTCCAAAAACAAGATGCTTGTTTTGAAATTTACCTATTGGCTTAATCTTTAATTATTGCTTAATGCCATGAGATTTTAATCGTAAAAACGCATTGGTATTAAATGCTTTGAATACTCTTTCATTGCAACGGACTTATCCGCCACTCACCGGAGGGATAATCACCACCTCATCGTTTTCTTTGAGCGTAAAGGTATCTTCCTGGTAATTCTCCCCTACAGCAAAAGCAAGGGATTTTAATTTACTAAAGGCAGGGTAGTGTTGAAATAGATTTTGTTTGAGGGCGGAAATAGTATCGCCCTGATTAATTTCAAACTCCAGTTGCTTTGATTGGAGAATATCTTTTGCGATTCCGTAGGCAATAAGTTTTACTTTCATTGGAAACAAAATTACAATCGTTTATCGCTTAGACAATCATATTTTGCTAAATATGATTAACCGTATTTCTTAGAGGCTCCCTGGTTATTGCATAAATTCATGTTACCATAATGGTATATACCACAAGCCCATACAGAACAAAAAACTACGCTCCTTCATGCGCAGGTGTAAAATTATTGCTTTTCTAAAAATTTCTTGATCTCCATCCAGACCAACGCTGCACACTCATAACGTGCGGGGAAATTTCGAACAGCTATAAAGGAATTAAATTCAGTGAATTCATTTGAGGGAATGTTTTCCTGAAGCACATCCAAAAAATGTTGACAAATTTGTGCGGCCTCATGTATCGTTTTTCCTTCCAGTGTTGAAGCAAGCACCGACCCCGAAGCCATAGAAACCGCACACCCAAAGCCATGGAAATAGATGGATTGAATTTCACCTTCTTTCATCTCCACATAAAATTCATATCGGTCGCCACAAACCGGGTTGTTGGATTTTACGATTGCATTGAAATCTTTTCTCTTTTCAAAATGAAAAGGATGAGCGTGATGCTCCCGGATCACCACATCATACAGTTTATTTAATTCCTCACTCATGCCCAGAATTTTTTTACCTCACGCATAGCTTCCAACATCTGTTCCACATCGGCTGTAGAATTATACACCGAAAAAGAGACTCGCACCGTGGCATGAATACCCAAACAATCGAGTAGTGGTTGCGTGCAGTGATGCCCCGCCCGCACGGCAATGTTTTTGGAGGCTAGAAAGCTGGCGATATCATGCGGATGAATTTTTTCGTCTACAAAAGAAACAATGCCGCTTTGTGAATCGCCTACTACTTTAATGCCTGGTAATTTTGTCAGGCCCTTCCGCATTTGTTGGCCCAACGCGGAAACATAGTGAGATACCTCCATCAAATCGAGACTATTCAAAAAATCGATCGCTGCTCCTAAGCCTATGACTCCGGAAACATGTGGAGTACCCGCTTCCAGACTACGCGGATAATCAAGAAATTCGGTTTCTGCGAATGATACGTTTTTGATAGCGCCACCTCCAACATTTAATGGTGTGATCTGGTCATGAAATTTTTCATGCGCATACAATACTCCAATACCCATAGGGCCAAACATTTTGTGAGCGGAAAACACCAGGAAATCTGCACCAAGATTATTGACATCAATAGGCAGGTGACTTACACTTTGGGCGGCATCGATCAACACCGGAATATTTTTTTGATGAGCCGCTGCAATAATTTCATGAATTGGATTCACGGTGCCGAGCGTGTTGGAGACGTGTGTAATCGCTATCAACTTCGTATTGTTATGAAGCAACACACCTAACTCTTCCAAAACAAGATTTCCATTTTCATCTACAGGAATCACTGAAAGCTTAGCGCCTTTTTCTTTGCACACCTGCTGCCAGGGAATCAGGTTAGCATGATGCTCCATGGCCGATATTAAAACTTCATCACCCGGTTTCAATTGGTTTTTCAAAAAACCAGAAGAAATAATGTTAATCGATTCTGTGGTACCTTTAGTGAAGGCGATGCTCTTCGCATGAGGAGCCCCGATAAAGCGGGAAACTTTTTGCCTTACTTCTTCATAATGAATCGTTGCCTGTTCGGAGAGTTTGTAGAGACCACGATGCACATTGGCATTTTCATTTTCATAGAAGCGATTCATGGCCTGGATTACAACCTCCGGCTTTTGCGTAGTGGAGGCGCTATCGGCATAGACCAATTCGGGCTGATGCCTGAAAATAGGGAAAGAAGATTTGATCGCCTCAAAATCCATATTGAATCTACTTTCTAGTTAGAAAATCCTTGCTTTAAAACGAAACTAAAATCATATGCTACTTTCATTACGGAATCACGAAGATATAAAGTTCATTCTTAGTACCTGGATGCCACCGTGATTATCATTATTTCACTCCATCCAACACAAAAATTACAACCGTGAGACAGATTCATTTCTTCAATACTGAAAGAATCTCATTCAACTTCAACAGCGCCTCCACCGGACTAATCGTATTGATATCAATCTTCTCCAGCATTTCATGAACGGCTTTGGATTTAGGATCCATCTCAAACAAACTCATTTGAGCAGTGGCCTTGGGCAGTTCGTCAAATTTGTTCTTTGTTTCGTTCTTGTGTTTGTCTTTTTCAAGGAAGTGCAGAATTTCATTGGCACGTAGCACCACTTTATTGGGCATGCCTGCCAGTTGCGCCACATGGATACCAAAGCTATGTTCACTGCCTCCTTCTTTCAATTTGCGCATGAAAATGATTTTGTCGCCTATCTCTTTCACGCTCACATTGAAATTTTTCACACGCACCAAATCTTCCGTTAGTTGATTCAGCTCATGGTAGTGCGTAGCAAATAATGTTTTCGGTTTGAACTCTTTGTGATTGTGAAGATATTCTACAATCGCCCAAGCTATGGATACACCATCATAGGTAGAAGTACCTCTGCCAATTTCGTCCATCAAAATTAAACTACGGTCGCTGAGGTTGTTGAGAATACTGGCCGTTTCCGTCATCTCTACCATGAAGGTCGATTCACCGCGCGATAAATTATCAGACGCGCCCACACGCGTAAACACTTTGTCGATGATGCCAATGGTCGCTGCTTCAGCAGGCACATAACTCCCCATCTGGGCCATCAGTACAATCAATGCCGTTTGTCGTAACAACGCAGACTTACCTGCCATGTTCGGACCCGTGATTACTAAAATCTGTTGCGTCTCATTATCGAGGTAAATATCATTGGGCACATAACTTTCTCCCAACGGAAGTTGCTTTTCGATTACCGGATGTCTACCCGCTTTAATAGCCAATCGTTTTGACTCACTGATCTCTGGCTTGTTGTATTTGTTGGCTTTGGCCGTTACCGCAAATGAGAGCAGGCAATCCAACATGGCAATGGCTCTAGCGTTTTGCTGAATCTGCGCGATGTAATCAGATGCATGATGCACTAACTCTAAAAAGAGACGTTGCTCTATCACCAGTAACTTCTCCTCCGCATGAAGAATTTTTTCTTCATACACCTTCAGTTCTTCTGTAATGTAGCGTTCGGCATTGACTAACGTCTGCTTGCGAATCCAATCCGTTGGCACTTTGTCTTTGTTGGCGTTGCTTACTTCCAGGTAATAGCCAAACACCCTATTGTATGATATCTTCAATGAGTTGATACCGGTGCGCTCAATCTCCCGCTTTTGTATCTGCAATAAATAATCCTTGCCCGAAAATGCAATGGCTCGCAATTCATCCAGTTCGGCATTCACCCTTTCTTTGATAATGCCTCCCTGATGAATGAGCATGGGCGCATCATCTTTCAACTCCTTTTCAATTTTTTCTAAAAGAAAATCACACCGGTTCAGTTGATCTCCGAGTTTTTTTAATTCCGGTGATGCTGATTTATCTAATAACTCCTTTACGGGAATAATCGCCTTTAGCGAACGCTTGAGTTGAATCAGCTCGCGCGGATTGATCCGGGCCACCGCCACTTTTGAAATCAGTCTTTCCAGATCAGAAACCTGTCGCAATTGCTCCAGTATTTTTTCGGTGAGGTCGTGATCGGTATAAAATTGTTCTACCACCTGAAGACGCTCGTCAATACTTTGTTTTTCTTTCAGGGGAAGAATCATCCACTTGCGCAAGTTGCGCGATCCCATCGGGGTTACCGTTTGATCCAGCACGTGCAACAACGGCACACCTCCTTCGTTGGGCGAACTGACAATCTCCAGGTTGCGCACCGTAAACTTATCGAGCCATACATACTTGTCTTCATCGATGCGTGCGATGGATGAAATATGATGGGTGTCTTTATGCTCAGTGGCTTCCAGATAATGAAGGATTGATCCAGCCGCAATGATCGCCTCATGCATGGTGTCAATCCCAAAACCTTTCAGTGTACTGGTTTTGAATTGTTGTATCAACTTTTCATTGGCAAAATCAAAAGCATATACCCAATTATCAAGTGCAAACGTGGCGTACTCTTCACCAAACTGATTTTCAAATTTTTCGCGACTTGCCTTGCTATAAAGAATTTCGGCCGGCCCAAAACTCTGAATGAGTTTGTAAACATAGTTCTCCTGACCTTGTGCTGCATAAAACTCCCCGGTGCTGATATCAAGAAATGATACCCCCAGCGCATTCTTTCCTACATAAACCGAAGCAAGGAAATTGTTCTGCTTCCGCTCCAGCACATTATCATTGAAGGAAACACCCGGGGTTACCAACTCCGTTACACCGCGTTTCACGATACCTTTTACTGACCGTGGATCTTCCAATTGATCGCAGATAGCCACGCGATTTCCTGCCCGCACCAATTTAGGTAAGTAGGTGTCGAGGGCATGATGAGGGAACCCAGCCAGCTCAATTTCTGAGGCCGATCCATTCCCTCGTTTAGTGAGTGTGATATCCAGCACTTTAGCGGCACGGATGGCATCTTCACCAAATGTTTCATAAAAATCACCAACCCGAAAAAGTAACAATGCCCCCGGATATTTCGCTTTGATGGCGCTGTATTGTTTCATTAAAGGGGTGTCCATTGCTGCTGCTCCTGCCATAAGCGGCAAAATAGAAAAAAGTAGGCACTGAGTAGTAGACAGAAGACCGTTTTAGCTGTAAGATTTTTATAATTAGTTTCTGGCAACAATCAACCACATCTTGTCACCTTTCTCTTTTGATCGATCGACAAAAGGATCTTGTTGATTAAGTATGGTGAAGCCAGCCTGCAGTAAATCTTCTAAAGCAAAGCGCATCCCCAACTCGTGCTTTCTTTCCTGATCTTCGCGGGTAGCCTTTTTACGCTCATCAGCAATGGGTTCGCAAAGCACGAGACGACCACCCGGCTTCAAAGATGCCTTAATGTGCTGTAAAATTTTGTCATGGTCATTCATTTCATGATACGCATCCAAAATAATCACAGCATCCAACAAGTTAATCGGCAACTTTGGATCATCATATTCACCTTTTATCAGCTCCACGTTAGTGATTTTTCTTTTGGTGAGGTGTTTTTCTAATAGAGCAAGCTTTTGCTGATTCACATCCACCGCATAAACTTTTCCTTCCTTACCCACAACCAATGCAAGTTTGATGGACATATATCCTTCATGGCTACCCACATCGGCAACTTTACTTCCCGATTTCAAATTAAGCCATTGAATAAGTTCATCCGCTTTCTGCCACTTGTCTCGATCGGCCCAGGCAGTCTCGGTATAAACATTCTTCCACTGATCCTGGCCTATAGAGGATAATGACAGGAGCATCAATAGGCCAGAAAAATATTTTTTCATTGTTTTGTTAACGATTCCACTTTCTTAAAGTTCAGTAAAATATTTTAAGGATACCTTTGCCTGATGAAAAAACTAAAACTTGAAGAACTCGGGCGCATATCGGTCGATCAGTTCAAGGAATCAGAAAAAATACCCGTATGCATATTATTGGATAATGTGCGCAGCCTACATAATGTAGGTTCTGCCTTTCGCACAGCCGATGCTTTTCGTGTTGAAAAAATTTATCTTACCGGCATCACCGGCACACCGCCACATCGCGAATTACAAAAAACGGCACTTGGAGCAACTGAATCGGTGGATTGGGAATATATGGAAAGCCCTGCTACGGCCATTGCAGCATTGAAAAGCAAAGGCTATAAAATTGTACTTGTAGAACAAACTACGGATAGTATTCCACTGCAAACATTTTATGGAGAGCCTGGTGTAAAATATTGTCTTGTGTTTGGCAATGAGGTACATGGTGTAAGTGAAGAAGCGATTGCGTTGGGTGATCTGGCGTTGGAGATTCCGCAACTGGGCACAAAACATTCATTGAATATTTCGGTGTGTTTGGGCATTGTGTTGTGGGATGTATTTAGAAAGCTCCGATTGTCATGAATAGCGCATCGCTGAGCGAGATCAAAAAGGAATTACAGCGACTGGATGCCGATACGCTTCATTCTATTTGCATTCGACTTGCCAAGTACAAAAAAGAAAACAAAGAACTACTCTCTTACCTACTTTCAGATGCACACGATGAGCCCGGTTACATCCGAAGTGTAAAAGAAGAAATGGATGTGCTGTTTCAGGAATTGGATGGCAGAAATTTATACATCCTAAAAAAGATGCTACGCAAAATTCTTCGCATGGCCAACCGACAGATAAAATATTCCGGCCTTCCGCAAACGGAGTTGGAATTGCGCATCTACTTCTGCGAAAAGATTAAAGAAGCAACTATTCCACTCACCACAGGTACGGTGCTGTTTAATCTTTATCAGCAACAACTCAAAAAAATTACCAGTGTACTCGCTAAATTGCCGGAAGATTATCAGGTCGATTATGCTGCTTCCATAGAGGCCCTTCAATAATTTATAACGATGAAAGAAGAACAAGCCAACAACCCACTCCACGGCAAAACACTGGAATATATTCTACACTACCTGGAGGAATATTATGGTTGGGAAGAATTAGGTGAGCGCATTCCGGTGAATTGTTTTCGCTTTGATCCCAGCATTAAATCCTGCCTCACCTTCTTCCGTAAAACACCGTGGGCAAGAAAGAAAGTGGAAGACTTATATATTGAAACGATTCAAGCGTAGACACAGCATTAAGAATTTTACCTGATGCATCAGAATTCCACCCATTCTTCGCACCTTTGCCATTCAATTATTTCCAAACAAAGTGAGTAACGATCGCTACAACCAACGCGGAGTATCCGCCAGCAAAGAAGATGTGCACCAGGCGATAAAAAATCTGGATAAAGGACTTTTCCCAAAAGCTTTCTGTAAAATTGTTCCCGATACCTTAGCCGGTGACCCTGACTATTGCACGATCATGCATGCTGATGGAGCGGGCACCAAGTCATCGCTTGCGTACATCTATTGGAAAGAAACAGGAGATATTTCCGTATGGAAAGGTATTGCGCAAGATGCCATCATTATGAATATCGATGATTTACTCTGTGTAGGTGCAACCGGCCCTATCTTGCTCTCTTCTACGATTGGCAGAAACAAAAACCTGATTCCTGGTGAGGTAATCTCAACCATCATCAATGGCACGGAAGAAGTGCTCAATATGTTGAGATTACACGGCATGGAAATTTATAGCACCGGTGGCGAAACGGCCGATGTGGGCGATCTCGTGCGTACCATTATTGTTGACAGTACAGTGACAGCGCGCATGAAGCGCAGTGACGTAATTGATAATAGCAATATCCAGGCGGGCGATGTGATTGTGGGGTTAGCCTCTTCAGGTAAAGCAACCTATGAGAGTGAATACAACGGAGGCATGGGCAGCAATGGACTCACTTCAGCGCGTCATGATATGTTTGCTCATGAATATGCATCCAAATATCCGGAAAGCTATGACAAAGCCGTACCTGAAAATCTCGTTTATTCAGGAAAATTTAAAGTCACCGATGAAGCCTCTGGTGCTCCTTTAAACATGGGCAAGCTGGTACTTTCACCCACACGCACCTATGCCCCGGTGATGATTGAGATTTTAAAAAATTTACGCTCACATATTCATGGTATCGTGCATTGCAGTGGTGGCGCACAAACGAAAGTGCTTCATTTTATTGATCATTTGCATGTGATTAAAGACAATATGTTTGAAATTCCTCCTCTCTTTAAATTTATTCAGGAGGCTTCCGGCACAGAGTTGAAAGAGATGTATAAAGTTTTCAACATGGGGCATCGCATGGAGATTTACTTACCCGCATCATTCGCCAACCAAGTGATCGAACTATCTAAAAACTTTGGCATTGAGGCACAAGTAATTGGCCGTGTGGAAAGTTATTCAACCAAACAAGTAACATTGCGTACACCGCACGGTGAGTTTGTTTATTCTTAAGTTTAGTTTATTGACTTTATGATATCCATCGATTTAAAAAAATGGTTGTGGGTTATTTCCGTTCCAACACTGTTAGCGCTTGTTGTGCTCGGCTACTTACAAGCGGGTGAGCCGGCTGGCTTTAGTGCCGTTACCGGAACCATCTTACTCACCTGTACACTCGTGCCTGGTGCCTTACTTCGTTTGGGTTTGCTGAAAGAAAATGCTTACGTGAGATGACTGGTAAAATATCGTAAAAATCTTGGCATTGTGGCCGGCACCTGGCTGCTTACTCACGGTCTTGTAAGTGCCTTATACTTCCTAAAGCGTGACCAACCGATTTTTGATCAGCTTTTGGTAACTCCTTTGAAACCCATCTGGATTATGGTGCCAATATTATCGTTGATGTTGCTCACCTCAAATGAATACTGCGAGAATTTGTTGGGCAAAAACTGGAACAGGCTGCACAAGTTAGTTTGGTTATTACCCGCATTGATGTTTTTTCATGGTAATTTATCCATCGCTGAATTTGAGAAAGAAGATTTTGCGCCAGCCGGTATTTTATTAGCTATCGTGGTCTTGGTTACTTTTTATGAGTCCTTCAAAAAGAAAACCTATCAGCGTGCCGTGTTAATTATCATCGGATGGCTGATCACGGTTTTCTTCTGGATGTCAGGTCAACCTTGATTCCAAAATATTACATCCAACTTCGGGTTATTCGGTAATATCCCTTTATCAAAAAAATCTTTTTTGCGTTCGCTCTATTGAGTAGCTTCAACCTGATTTCACTATCCACGGTAGATTATATGAAAAAGATATTCGTTCTGGGGTTGCTGTTTTTTTGTTTTGGAATCGCACAAGCGCAAACAGAATCCGTTTACATCCGCACCAACCTGGTTGGCTACTTGCCAACAGATTATAAAGTTGCTATCGCCTTTTCCAATAAACCTGTCAAGGGAAAATTTGAAGTAGTAGATAAAAATTCAGGGAAGACTTTTTTCACTGGAAAAGTGGTTGCTTCAAATAAACCCGGGTATGATTCATTCAAATATTATTATGAGTTGGATTTTAGTTCACTCACCACAGACGGTGACTTTATAATTCGGATTCCCACAACAAAATCCGAATCCCCATCATTTTCGATTGGGAAAAATTCTTATCATAACTATCAGGAAGATCTGCTTGTGTTTATGCGACAACAACGCTGCGGTTACAATCCTTTCTTCAACCAAACCTGTCATGAAAAAGATGGGCGTGCGATGGGTGGCCCAAAGCCTGATTCTACTTACGTGGATGTGAGTGGTGGCTGGCACGATGCCGGTGATCAATTGAAATACCTGATCACAGCCAGTAATTCTGTTGCCCGAATGATTATGGCGTATCAGTTTTTTCCTCAAAAATTTGCCGACAAGGTAAACGCACTGGGGCAACCGGGTGGCAATCAAATTCCGGATGTACTGGATGAAGCACGCTGGGGGTTAGATTGGATTCACAACCTGCATCCCGAGCATGGACAATTATTTCATCAGGTAGCTGATGACCGTGATCATCTTGGGTGGAAGCTTCCCCAGTTTGATCAAAGTAATTATGGTTGGGGAAAAAATTCTTATCGCGTTGCTTACTTTGCTACCGGCAAACCACAAGGGCTTGGAAAATTTAAAAGCGAAGCTACCGGCATTGCAAATCTTGCCGGTCGTTCTGCTGCTGCGATGGCACTCGGTTATCAGGTGTGGAAAGATAATCTGAAGGATGAAGCGTACGCCTTGAAATGCCTGACAGCCGCAGAAGATTTATATCACATGGCCAAAGAGCAGGAAGGTTATCAGCAAGGCAACTCATTTGGCGCACCCTATCGCTACAATGAAGACACCTGGACTGATGATATGGAGTGGGCTGCCGCTGAATTATTTCGTGCTACCGGAAAACAAGAATATCTGACTGACGCTAAAAATTATGCGGAGGCTACCAATACACTTTCGTGGATTGAAAAAGATACCACAGCCCATTATCAACGCTATCCGTTTTTAAATATCGCACATTATGCATTATATGATTTGGTGGACGATGGTTTCAAAAAGAAACTGGCAGGTTATTATAAAACAGGAATTGAACAGACACTGATCCGCGCCAATAAAAACGTGTTTCATCACGGGGTACCTTTTATCTGGTGTTCAAATAACCTGACCGTTGATCTTACGTTACAGATTTTGCTCTACGAAAAGATGACGGGTGATCTTCAATATCATTCCTATGCACTGGCTATGCGCGATTGGCTGCTGGGTCGCAATCCCTGGGGCACCAGTATGTTCATGAATATTCCTGAACACGGTGAGTATCCGGTGGATGTTCACACCAGTACCTGGGCGCTTACTAAAAAGGAAATTCCCGGAGGGTTAGTGGATGGACCGATCTACTCATCCATTTATAATAAGCTAATTGGCTTGAAACTTTCGCAGCCCGATGAGTTCGCATCCTTCCAAAATTCATATGTGGTCTATCATGATGATATTGGTGATTATTCAACCAATGAACCTACGATGGATGGCACAGCCTGTGCTATTATGTTCATGGCGTGGTGGGCAAAATAAACTATCTAAGCTTGTTATAGACTTCATGGAGCAATCTGTCTTACTCCTGATTTTTCCGGAAGGATTGCAAAATGATTTTAGCCCAACCCGAACGAAGTGACCGCGACCATTTGAATTGCACCCTTCCCCACATATCGGTCGCTATTATTAATTCATTTTCCTATTTTAACGCGTATGTCGTCTATGAAAAATAAAATCGGAATGAACCTTCTCCTGTGGGGAACTGAAATTGATGAATCCCTCTTTCCGGTTTTGGAACAACTAAAAGAAATCGGATATGACGGAGTTGAAATCCCCCTCTTTGATACCAACCCCGATCATTGGAATACGTGGAGGAAAAAACTGGACGCACTTAACCTTACAAGAGTAGCTGTAACCATCAATGGCCCCGATTTCAATCAGATCAGTGCCGATGCCTCGATAAGAAAATCAACCCTGGAGCGAAATAAAAAGGCATTGGACTGTGCGCTTATCTTAGGGGCTGATTTATTGACAGGCCCTTTTCATTCTGCCCTAGGAGTTTTCACCGGAAGCAAAGCGAGACATGATGAAAAGCAATGGGCTAAAGAAAATCTCTATCAACTTGCGGAATACTCACAAAGTCTTGGCATCACCCTGGGGCTGGAGTATCTCAACCGTTTTGAAAGCTATCTGGTTTCCTGCGCTGATGAATTGATCACGTTGGTTGACGACATCAATCACCCTGCCTGTAAACTGATGTTCGATACCTTTCATGCCAACATCGAAGAGAAAAGTATGGCAGAGGCCATTCAGAAAATGGGAGACAGATTGGTTCACGTGCAACTTTCAGAAAATGACAGAAGTACACTGGGGAAAGGTCATGTGGATTTCACGCAAGTTATGAAGGCACTGGAAAGCATCAACTATAATGGCATGATCAGCATCGAAGCCTTCAGTAGCAAACTAAGCGCAGCTAATATCTGGCGGCAAATGTTCGAATCAGAAACACAACTTGTAACAGACAGTTTCAACTATCTAAAAAATATTCAACGTAACACCTCAACACTTTAAAACAGTAACACCTCAACACTTGAAACATGAAAAAACTCAACATCGCTATTGTCGGATTAGGCTTTGGTGCCGAATTCATTCCCATCTATCAGCGGCACAAGCAAACCAACATGTACGCCATCTGCCAGCGCAATACTGAAAAGTTAAATGCGATTGGTGATGCTTTCGGTATTGAGAAAAGATATTCAGACTACGATCAACTGCTGAAAGATCCGAACATTGATGCCGTTCACATCAACTCACCGATCCCCAATCATGCCGAACAATCGCTTAAGGCATTATATGCTGGCAAGCATGTAGCCTGCACCGTGCCTATGGCTACCAGTGTGGACGACTGCATGAAAATAGTTAAGGCTTGTAAAGAGACCGGCAAAAAGTATATGATGATGGAAACCGTGGTGTATGCACGCGAGTTTCTTTTCGTGAAAGAAATGTATGAAAAAGGGGAACTGGGCAAAGTACAATTTCTGAAAGCTTCCCATCAGCAAGACATGGACGGTTGGCCCGACTATTGGCCCGGTCTTCCCCCTATGCACTATGCCACCCATTGCGTTGGTCCTGTAGCTGGTCTTATGAAACTAAACGCTGAATATGTTTCGTGCTTTGGTTCGGGAACCATCCGTGAAGAACTTTCCAAAATTCACAATTCTCCTTTCGCGGTGGAATCGGCACACATAAAATTCAAAGACAGTGATCTCAGCGCATACGTTTACCGCTCTTTGTTTGATGTTGCCCGTCAGTATCGCGAAAGCTTTGAAGTGTATGGTTCCAAAAAATCATTTGAGTGGGCGTTGATTGAGGATGAAGAACATGTGCTGCACACAGCCAAGTTGCCCGAACATGAAATCCCCACTAAAATAAAAGTACCCGATTACGGGCATCTTTTACCCGCTGAAATCAGAGACTTCACTACCAAAGGTGTTTACGATATCGCAGAAAATACTCACTTAAGTTTTACACAAGGTGCCGGCCATGGTGGCTCGCACCCACACCTTGTTCATGAATTTGTAAGTGCTCTAATGGAAGACAGGGATCCCTTTCCCAATGCAGCACAATCGGCCAATTGGACATCCGTGGGAATACTAGCACATCAATCCGCCATGCAGGGAGGAAAAATTATTTACTTACCCGATTTTTTTAATATTTAAGACAACCAGCAAATGAAAAAGATACTTCTGTTTTTAATCATGCTTTCATGCACTCAGCTATTTGCCCAACAAGGCAGGCGACTTGAAATTTTATTTCTGGGAGATAAAGGTCATCATAAACCGATCGATCGGGTGCCTGCGCTGATGGCAGGGTTAGGACCGAAAGGGATCAACTTTACATACACCGATAAACTGGAAGACTTAAATGCAGAAACTCTTGCCAAGTATGATGCCTTGATGATCTATGCAAACTGGGACGAGATTGCCCCGGCACAAGAAAAAGCATTACTTGATTTTGTTGCTTCCGGCAAAGGCTTTTTACCCATTCATTGTGCCTCGTATTGTTTCAGAAATTCACAAGAATATGTAAAGCTTGTGGGCGGGCAATTCTGGCGGCATACCATGGATTCTATCCATACCGAAACCGTACAACCTAACCATCCCATTATGGAAGGATTGAAGTCATTTACTGCTTTCGATGAAACGTATCTGCACAGTCAACTTCAACCTGATAATAATATTTTAGCCGTAAGGGAAATAAAAGCCGATCAGCAAAAAGATAAACCCGATACCAAAACCGAACCTTACACCTGGACACGCACCTACGGCAAAGGAAAAGTCTTCTATACGGCCTATGGCCATGACGAAAATACATGGGAGAAAACCGGTTTTCAGGAATTGATTTACAAGGCAATTTTATGGTCTGTGAATGACAATGCCCTTGCGTCCTTCAAGATGAGGAACCCCAAGCCATTTGAATATAAAGGAGCTAATCTTCCCAACTATGAACAGCGGCCTGGAGAGCAATTACAACAGTTGGCCATGTCGCCTGAAGAATCAATGAAACATATTCAAGTGCCCGTTGATTTTAAATTAGAATTATTTGCAGCCGAGCCGAATGTGATGCACCCCATTGCGATTAGTTGGGATGAAAGAGGACGCTTGTTTGTACTCATCACAAAAGATTATCCCAATGAACGTAAGCCCGAAGGCGGAAGTGATTACATTCTTATTTGTGAAGATACCAACAAAGATGGAAAGGCCGATAAGTTTACACGCTTTGCAGAAGGGTTGAGCATCCCCACCGGGATGGTCTTTGCCAATGGTGGGCTGATCGTTTCACAAGCCCCCGATATGTTATTTTTAAAAGACACCGATGGCGATGACAAAGCGGATGTGAAGAAAGTTTTGTTCACCGGATTTGGAACGTTTGATACACATGCAGGCCCTTCCAGTCTTCGCTATGGATTTGATAATTGGATATGGGGATGTGTTGGCTACTCAGGCTTCAAAGGAAAATTACCTGAGACCGATTCATTGAAATTCGGACAGGCTTTTTTCAGGTTTAAACCCGATGGCAGCAAAATGGAATGGATGACCAGCACCTCCAATAACACCTGGGGTTTTGCTTTCAATGAAACCAATGACGTGTTTGGTTCTACGGCAAACAATTCCCACGGCTGGTACATGGCCATCCCGCATCGCTATTTCAATTCAGCCAATAACATCGAAAATGGAAGTCGTAGCACCGATACGCACCGCGACATAAAACCCATCACCGAAAAGGTGAGACAAGTAGATGCTTTCGGAGGCTTTACCGCTGCTGCCGGTCATAACTTTTATACGGCCAGGGCTTTCCCTAAAAAATATTGGAACAACATCGCGTTTGTTTCCGAACCAACCGGCCATATTCTACATCAAAATAATATGGTTAAGAAAGGATCGGATTTTTATGATACTGAAGCATTCAATCTGGTAGCGGGTGCTGACGAATGGTTCTCGCCCGTATTTGCCGAAGTCGGCCCGGATGGCGCTGTGTGGCTCGCTGACTGGTATAGTTTCATTATTCAACACAACCCTGTGCCAAAGGGCTTTGATAATGGCTCGGGCAATGCTTATGAAACTGATCTCCGGGATTTTTCACACGGAAGACTTTATCGGGTTTCATACAAAAATGCACCTGCTTACAAACCATCAACACTTTCTATGAATGATCCTGCTTCATTATTGCAAGCTCTTAAAAATGACAACATGTTTTGGAGAATGCATGCCCAACGCATGTTGGTTGAACGCGGAGAAAAAGATATTGTTCCACAATTGATAGAACTGGTGAAAGATCAATCGGTGGATGCTATCGGCATCAACACACCTGCCATCCATGCGTTGTGGACATTGAAAGGATTAAATGCTTTAGATGAGCCCACCATCCTGACAGGATTAAAACATCCAACACCTGACGTAAGAAAAAATGCACTTCTGGTAATGGAGAACAATGCATGGTCGGTTGACCAAATTGTTAAACTCGATTTACTCAACGACAAAGATCCATTGGTGGTGCTTAATGCATTACTCTTGTTTTCAAAATCCCCTCTCAATGAAATAGCTGAAAAAGTTTTCTTTGAAAGAATGAAGCAATCAACCGAAGTAGATGACCGCTGGCTGCCCGATGCATTTGCCTGTGTGTTAACAGCCAACAACAGCAAGCTCATGAAAAAACATTTGGCTGCGCAGATCAAAAACACAGTCGGTCAAACAAAAACAGGAGCAGCAACCAATCACATGAATCACGACATGAACGCGATGGCAAAACCCGTTTCTAAACCAACAGAAGGTATTGATTTAGTGGTGAGTGATATTAAAATAGATCCGGCCACTCCCGCTGTGCGCGAAAGAATTACGGTAACCGTTGATGTTAAGAACCAGGGGAATAAAGATTTAGCAGCCAATGTTTACGTGCCCCTGAATATCCGCTTTGAAGGAATGGGGTTGAGGGTTGACCAAGTGAGTAAAAATTACAATGAAGGAGTTAAAGCAGGTCAAACCGTTTCCATTACCAAAAACATCAATGGCCCCTGGGTTGGCAACATCAGTTTCTCTACGGATATCATAGGCGATTATAACCTGAATGTAGTGATTGACAAGAATAATGAAATCGCTGAAGGAAATAAGAATAACAATACATTGAATAAGAAGATCAGTTTTGCCTCTCCGCCAAGCATGAATGCCTATGCCCTCGAAAGAGCCATCAGAAGTTATGCTTCGGTGGCACCAGCAGACACACTCATTTCAATCATCCGAAAGTCACAATCCATGGATGCCATCAGCAAAAACTCTATAGTGAAAGCCATTTCGGAAGGATGGAATTACAAAACAAAGAATGTTAAAATTAAACCTGCTGACAAACAATTTTTAACAGCATTAAACAAAACTGAAAATGAACGACTGACCAGGCTAATGACCGCCTGGAATGCCATGCCGGAAGCAAAAGCCGGAGTCAATGTAAAAGTGGTGAAAATCAAATCGGTGAAAGATGCCATGAAATTTGATATCACAGAGTTTACGGTTAAAGCCGGACAAACTGTTGACATCATTTTTGAAAACCCCGATGCGATGCAACACAATATGGTAATTGTAAAACCCAAAATGAATGAGAAGGTAGGGTTGGCTGCAGACAAAATGCTGGACGATGAAAAAGGTGCAGAGAAAAACTATGTGCCTTCTTTACCGGAAGTGTTGTTCGCTACGCCCTTGGTCAACGCTGGCCAAACATTCAAGTTAAGGATCAAAGCTCCTTCACAAGTTGGCGACTACCCATTCATATGTACGTTCCCAGGTCATTGGAGATTGATGAGTGGTGTGATGAAGGTGAGATGATAGCCATCGATTCACCAATTACACTCAATAAATAATTGATTAAAGAAACTAACAAATAAATTACCTGAAGTCACCATTGCTTTCGTTATGTCCAACTGATTTGTAGCCTTCGTTATTCCAAGAAATAAATAACTACTCAATTTGGGATCGCCAAAGAAAGCTGCAAACTCAATCAATTCTTTGTCCACACAAACCGAAATTATTTTAAGAAAAATTAGGGTTGTGTGGACATAATCCCACAGGAGTCACAGCTTCACATCGTCCACAATATTACTTAACTGAATAGAAAGTGCCCGTGTTGAGATATAGATCTCACGTATGGACAATCCTAAAGAAATGAGTAGAGAAATCAGTGAAATCCCAAAAACAGATTTCGCTATTACTTCCTGGCCATTAAAAATAAAAAACATACTGAGCACACTGAGAAAAAGAGCTATAATACTATATAACTGCATATCACGGATAAGTCTTAAACGAATTTTCAGGTTTCGAATCTGGTCTGCCACACGCTTGTCTTCTTGTTTACGGTAATCATCTGCCAACTTGCGTATGAGTGTGGCCATTGCCAGAAAGCGATTGGTGTAGGCCAATAAGATTAAGGAAACCGTTGGAAAAAGTAAGGCAGGGGTTGTGAGTGTGAGTTCCATAGACAAGTGTTTAGTGCAACAAAGATAAACCCTTGCCATTGATAAAATTTATTATTCGTAATCCTGATTGTGAATGTATCTTCACTTAAAAGAAACATTATGAAGTCATACCTATTGCTATTCATACTATTGATCGGTAATCTATGCTATAGCCAGAAAAAAACCACTGGCATCGTTATCCCTCCTAAAAAACCTCTCAGCCACACCGTCTATAATGGCTGGAAAGAAATCACCTACAAGGCATTGACTCCGGATGGACACTTTGCTGCCTTTACAGTAAACCCACAAGATGGTGATGGCAAAGTGATTTTTCATAACGTCAAAACAAATGCACAGGATTCCGTACAACGCGCTTCCGACATCGCACTCACTTTCGATAGCCGCTATGCAATATTTAAAATCAAGCCAAAGCAAAAACTGGTGAAGAACCTGCGAAGAGAGAAAAAGAAAAAAGAAGATCTCCCGAAAGATTCTCTCGGCATATATTCCTTTATGAATAGGAGGACAGAAAAAATTGCTGATGTAAAATCATTCAGAATTCCTGAGAAAGCAGGAGGTGCTGTTGCTTATCAGCTTGAAGCCAGGAAAGAAACTAAACCCACACATACTAAACCCGATGAAAAAAAACCAGCTCCAGTCAAAAAGAAAAAACTAAATTCAGATGACAATGGGTATACGCTCGTACTAAAAAAATTGGTCGATGACAAAGAGATTACGTTCGGATATGTAAAAGATTACACCTTTGCCAAATATGGTCAGGGTCTGTTGTTCAGTTCTACCGGAAATGACTCAACACGTAAAGCCGGTGTGTATTGGTATGATCTGCAAAAAGATGAATTAAAAACTGTTCATCAGGGAAAATCAAAATATAAATACAAAGGTCTTTCAATTAGTGACGATGGCACCCAGATTGCCTACCTATTGGATGTTGATACTACGAAAGCATTGGTGCGTCATTATCAACTTCATCATTGGAAATTAAACGGAGATGTGCAGTATCTTGATATAGAAAGCTCACAGGCGATTCCTAAAAACTGGATAGTGAGTGAATTTTATACTCCCTTATTTTCTAAAGACGGCTCTAAATTATTCTTTGGTTCATCTCCACAACCAGTCGTTCAAGATACTACATTACTCACTGAAGAAATTGTGAGTGTGGAAATCTGGCGTGGAGAAGATCCTTATATCTATCCTCAACAAAACAAACAACTTGACGCGGAGAAGAAACGCTCCTATCTCGTGAGCCTAGATCTTGCGACTAATACAGTTATACAATTGGGTGATCAATCAATTCCATCGATTGAGTTAGGCAATGAAGGAAATGCGCCTGTGTTTTTGGGCGAGACGAATGTGCTATACCGTAAACAAATAACATGGGAAGGTTCTGGCACGAATGATTTCTATGTATTCAATGCAACGGCTCGGTCCACAAAACAAATTGCAAAAGCCGTAAAAGGGAATGCCCGTCTATCGCCAAAAGCAAACTATGTGTATTGGTTTAACATGGCCGATACAGCATGGTTTTCTTATTCCATCGCGACTGACAAAACAGTAAAACTAACCCAAGAAGTAAAAGCAAAATTTGCCGATGAAGAAGATGATCATCCGGATTATCCAAGCGCGTATGGTGCTGCTGGCTGGACAACCGATGACCAACACTTTATTGCCTATGATCGCTATGACCTTTGGGCGTTTGATCCTTCCGGAAACAAAGCACCAGTAAATCTCACGAAAGTAGGCCGTCAGAATAAAATTGTTTTTCGCTACGTGAACCTGGATACTGAAGAACGGTTTATTGATCCATCCAAAGAAATTTTACTTTCTGCTTTTAATGAGATTACCAAAGCATCAGGTTATTATAAACTTTCGTTGAAAGACGGCACCCTTACCAAATTGCTGATGGGTGATTTTCGTTTTGGTGGAACCGTGAAAGCCAAACTTGCCAATCAGCTTCTTTTTACTCGCGAAAGTTTCCGTGAGTTTCCCGATGTTTGGACGGATAATTTAAATTTATCGGCACCTAAAAAAATCAGCGATGCCAATCCACAGATGAAAAACTATTTCTGGGGCAGTGTGGAAATGGTGCATTGGACTTCCCTCGATAATATTCCCCTCACCGGACTATTATACAAACCCGAAAATTTCGACCCGAAAAAGAAGTATCCGATGATTGTGAATTTCTATGAGCGCAACAGCGATAATCTTCATGCCCACAATGCACCATTTCCGCATCGCTCAACCATCAATCAAACTGTTTACTCTAGTGATGGTTACCTGGTTTTTATTCCCGATGTGATTTATAAAATTGGGTTTCCCGGAGAGAGTGCACAAAACTGTATTCTTCCTGGTGTTACCTCATTAATAGCAAAAGGTTTTGTTGATGAGAAAAACATTGGCATTCAGGGACACAGTTGGGGTGGTTATCAAATTGCCTATTTAGTTACCCGCACGGATATGTTCAAAGCGGCAGAAGCAGGAGCAGTAGTGGCAAACATGATTAGCGCCTATGGTGGCATACGTTGGGAAAGTGGTTTGAGCAGAATGTTTCAATACGAACGCTCACAAAGCCGTATCGGTGGAAGCCTTTGGGAAAAGCCGATGCACTATATAGAAAACTCACCAATATTCTTTGCGGATAAAATTAAGACCCCATTGTTGCTCTTGCACAATGATGCCGATGGAGCTGTGCCATGGTATCAAGGCATTGAAATGTATATGGCCATGCGCAGGTTAAACAAACCTGTGTGGATGCTTAATTATAATGGCGAACCACACTGGCCGCTGAAGCGTGAGAACCGTATGGACTTTCAAATTCGCATGAAACAATTTTTTGATTATTATTTGAAGGGAGTAACCATGCCTCCATGGATGAAAGAAGGTGTACCCGCGATGGAGAAAGGCATAACCACCGGCTATTGAAAATTAGAAGCTTTCGCTATGCTTTTCAAAACCAAAACGATTACAAAACGCCTACGTATCCAAGACTATTTAACCAGTTAAAACGATTTAATATAACGTGTTTAAAATGAAGTGATCCATTTATTAAACAAACTATCCAAATACCTGATAAAGACCGTACACACCCACCCAGGCAATGGATATCAAACTAATCCAAAAGATTGAATCATAAAACTTTGTGGTAGTCAATGCCTGTTGTCTTCTATACTTAAAAATCCATCCGGCATAGATCACCAGCAACAACATGACTGAACCAATGATACCTCCAGACAATACCATCAAAACGGGTAGTTCAATAAAGAGAAACATAAATGCCCAGATGAACGGAAAAATCAGTCCCAACAAGGAGATCATGATTTTTCTTTTTGCTGTGTCAGCAAAATTCAACCATCCTATGCAACCAAATATATCCGTGAATACGCGGGTCCACATAGCCAGCGTTGCAAAAACACTGGAGAACAAAACAAAAAATGCTCCCACCAGGTAGATAGTTTTTACACCACTTCCCAATGATTGAGTGTAAATCAGTGCCAATGTCTCAATCACCTGATTACCCTGTGGCACCGACTCTCTTCCATGCAACACCGCGGAGCCTAATAAATAGAATGCCACCGTCACGATGGTATATATAATCATAGCCACGACCGCATCGAGGTACATTACATTTATCCAGCCTTGTGCCCGATGCTTCCATGCAGTTGATTGGTTGGGAGGCCCTGCATAGCTGGCATATCCCTTTTCAATACACCAATAGTTATAGGCAATAATTTCATCGCTGGCTACTCCGGTAATACCAAAAGCACCAATGGCAATTGCCATTTCTTCTCCGGTAAGATTAAAGCGTTGTCCGTTCAGCACATCTGAAAAGTCGAATCCAAATTCTGTGAATTGTAGAAATCCCAATGAGGTCATGGTAAGTATCGTGAACATGGCGATCATCACCAGTGATACTCTTTCTATTATTCCATAACGGCCATTATAGATGAGTGCTGCCGCAATCGCGGCTGTAAAAAGAGTCCATCCGAATACTGGAATAATAGGAAAAAGCATGTTCAGCACGATGGAAGCTCCTCCAATAATTCCTCCTATCTGAACAACCTTTAATGATAACAAGATGAATAAAATCCATACCGGCCATTTTGCTTTTCCAAGTCTCAGGCCAGGTAATTTATTGAATGCCTGAACTGATGTTTCTCCAGTAAGGATAGCATGCTTCCCAAACTCTAATTGAACCGCCACTTTTGCAAGACAGCTAACGATAATTATCCATAAAGCAGCATAACCCGCCTTTGCTCCTAACACAGTTGTGGCTATCAACTCTCCTGAGCCAACAATAGAAGCCGACAGGATAAATCCCGGGCCGAGAAATTTAAGACGTTCAATAAAAGTATCGGGTGGCGCTTTTATTGTGTGCTCACTAATAGTATAAGGATCGGCTGTCAAGTTTAACTTTTATAGTGATGCCATAAGGCAAATTTTCCTTTAAAGTAAGCATAACGACTGAAAAATTAGTGTGCTGATACCATCTACTTCAGTAATAATGCACCTACTTCCTTCCATCCATTCACTCGTGTAAAATGATCAAACTGTAAATTATGAGGAGCAGAGAACAGTAGTTTCTCCCCATTAAATGACTCCAGATTATGTGGAAGATCGTCAATCATGTAGTGACCATGCACAATGGATTTCCGGCCACAGAAAACAAATTGCTTCCAGTGCAAAAAAGAGAAGTGTTCTTTCAACCATTCCAGCTTTTCTGGCAAGGAGTTAGGAAACTCCATTGCCGAGGATACGATGAATACCTCATATTTCTTATTGAGTTCCATCATTACCTCCTGGCTGTGCTCGTTCACGGCCATGGTTCTGAAAAAATCTTTACGAAAAGTGAAATTATATACCGCCTCGTGATTGCCTGGAAACCGTTCCATTTCCTCTTTGTGATTCAGCGATTCGCGCGATACCCGTATCCCAAACTCTCTTTCATAAAAGTTAATGAACTGGCCAGTGGCATCGGCCATCACATCATCCATATCCACTATTAATCGCTTCATTATAGGACAAATTATGTATTATTAAATTCTTGATTGAACAATTTGTAAACCCGTGGCTTCATCTCTCCTCTTAGAGTAAAAGAAAAAACCATGATTGCACACAAAAAAAGCATGCTTATCTAAACATGCTTTTTTGTCTTGCCATTGTAAAATATTGAGGCGTTATTAATTGAGGCTATCAATCACCCTGCGAAGTTTTTGCTGAATTTCTGAGGCAATGCTACCCAACGATTCATTTTTAACTGCAATCATAGACGCGATAGGATCTACTGCTGAAACCTCTACGTCTCCGTTTTCATGCTCCTCCACGACTACATTACAGGGAAGAAAAACACCAATCTTATCTTCACTGGTTAATGCCTTGTAAGCAAAGTGAGGGTTGCATGCCCCCAGGATTTTATATTTTTTAAAATCAACATCTATTTTCTTTTTCAGTGTCTCTTTCACGTCAATTTCTGTGAGCACACCAAATCCTTCTTTTTTTAATTCAGCCGTCACCAGTTCAATTGCTTCATCGAATTTTTTGCCTTTCAATACTTTGTTGTAATAGTAGCTCATACGTTGTGTGTTAGTTATATTTTGATAGTAAAGTTAAAAAATACATAAATCAAACCTTATTGTTATCACTCCATAAAATTCCACGCTGCTATTGTGGAATGATGCTGATGCGATTGCCTGGCAAATTTATCAACTTTGCGAATCAGGTTTGGGTATTTTTCAGCCAAGTTCGTACTCTCACTTAAATCCGATTTTAAATTATAAAGTTCCCACTTCGCCATTTTATCTTTCACCATATTTCTTTTCACTGCCTTCCAGTCACCCATACGTACGGCCTGCTGACCCCCGTATTCATACAATTCAAAATATAAATATTCATGCCTGCGTTGTTTCGTTCCGATCAGCTCAGGCAAGAAAGAGATTCCGTCAGTCTTTGGAATGGAAACGTTCAGCAAATCAGCCAGGGTAACTTTGATATCATATTGAGCCGCCACATGTGAGCTCACGCTTGCCTTTTTAATGTGACTGGGCCATGAGGCAATAAACGGAATGCGAATTCCACCCTCATAAACCGAGCCTTTAAAATCCCGTAGCGAACCGTTGCTGTCAAAAAAATCGGGGTCGGCACCACCGATGGCATACACTGGCCCATTGTCGCTCGTGAAAATGATGATGGTGTTTTCTCTTTGACCAAGAGCGTCTACCTGATTAATAATTTCCCCTACTTTTTTATCGAGGTAGGTGATCATAGCCGCATAGGTTGAGCGAGGATACTTTACCGGGCAATATCCTTTGTCACCCAGATAAGGTTGTTCTTCAAATTTTCCCTTATAGAATGCTACATCATCAGCGGGAGCTTGCAATGCCAGATGAGGTAAGGTTAGTGCGTAGTAAAGAAAAAAAGGTTTGTCCTGTTGATCGCTGATAAACTGTTGCGCTTTGTTCGCCATCATCGCTACACTGTATTCTTTCCCAATAAATGAATTGAACATTTCATCCGTAGCTTGCTCTGATGAAATTTTGTTGTGTACGGTAAGTGTCTTATTATTCAATTCCACCCGTTTTCCATTTTCCCACAGGTGTGTTGGATAATAATTATGAGCCTGCTTTTGATCAAGATAACCATAAAAATAATCGAAGCCCTGCTTATTAGGATTGCCTTCTGTGTCAGCCATGCCCAATCCCCACTTGCCTATACATGCGGTTGCATAACCTAGCGGCTTCAACATCTCAGCTATCGTATGCGCTTGATCCGGTAATGGCATTTGCCCTTTTTCTAATTCATCAGTAAATGATGCTGGCCCGTTGGCCATTTCAAAATTTGCCCGCACGGCACCGTGCCCTGTATGCAGTCCCGTTAACAACTGACAACGCGCGGGAGCACACAACGCGCTGCTCGAATAAAAATCTGTAAATCGCATACCTTGGGTAGCGAGTATGTCAAGATTGGGTGTCCGTATTACCTTCTGACCATAACTTCCAATTTCTCCGTAGCCAAGGTCATCGGCAAAAATAATGATGATGTTTGGTCTTGAGTTTTGGGCGAATGCCGATTGAGTATGTAATGCTACGCAACCCAGTGTAACAATTAGAAATTGTAGGTGACGATATTTTAATCCGATGCGTAAAAAACTCATGCCTGAAAAGGATGGCGCGATAACGACTTGTAAAACCTATTCAACTTAATTATCATTTTTCTTTTTCATCAGCGGATCATTCTTGAAATACTTATCTTCATCGTCCTCATCGTCTTTTCTGATGAGCTGACCTATTTCAAGAATTTTAAATTCTGTTCTGCGGTTTCGTTGACGTCCCTCAGGATTATCCCTGCCATCCGGATGGGTGTTTCGTGCAATTGGTTTTGATTCTCCATAACCTTTCGCCACCAAACGATTGGGATCAATACCTTTTTGTATCAGGTGATTCACAGTAGACTCAGCCCTCCGTTGAGAAAGTTCAAGGTTGTAGGCTTCCGAAGCTATGCTGTCCGTATGGGAACCCATTTCAATTTTTAAGTCGCTGTTGTCGTTAAGCAAGGTGACTAGCTTGTTAAGTTCAATGGCCGCATCCGGTCGGATGTACGATTGATCATAATCAAAATAAATATTTTCAAGCACGAATATTTTATTGCGTTCTTTTCTATCCAGCACCATGATGGTGTCAAGCGTGATATTCGTTACCAACTCCTTCAAAGATTCAAGCGGCACCGATTTTCCCACTGTCGTGTAAGCTTGTCGTTTGGTCATAAATCCATCTGTTTCACCCAACAAAGTATAGTTTTCGTTTTCATATACTCTGAATAAAAACTTACCATCATTGCCCGTCACAAAATCCTGCATCACATCTCCTTCCGGATCCATCAGTGAAACTTTTGTATTCGGCAATATTTCACGTGTACTATCTTTGCGAATCATATAGGTGATGCCTTCAAGAAAGTAGTTGACCACCTTTAAATTGGGATCTTCATTAATGAAGGTATAAATGTCATCGTCACCTTTACCACCTTCGCGGTTGGACGTGAAGAAGCCACGATCGGGTTTAAATAAAAACAAACCAAAATCGTCTGCGGTGGAGTTTACCGGTTGTCCTAAATTCTCTACTACGGTTTTACCGTTCACACGGTTAACCACAAAAATATCCAGCATGCCATAGCCGGGGTGACCATCCGATGAAAAATATAATTTACCGTTTTCGGAAATATATGGGAAGGTCTCAGATCCCGCGGTGTTAATATCAGGCCCCAGGTTTTTAACTTTTCCAAAGCGACCACGTGAATCCATTTGTGCAGAATAAATATCCAGGTCACCATAGCCACCCTTACGATTGGAAGAGAAATAAAGAGTTCGTCCATCCGCACTAAGCGTTGGTGTTGACTCCCATGCGTCTGGCATATTAATGTTGATCGGTGTCGCCTCCGACCACTGTCCATTCCGATAGCGGGATATATATAAATCCACATCATTGGCACCTTTGCGTTTACCCGTGTTCCCCTTGGCAAAAATCATAGTCTTACCATCGGGTGTGAAGGTGATACATCCTTCATTGATGTTTGATTCGTTAATTAGCGCTGGCAAGGGAGTGATGGTACTTGCATTTACATTGGCTCCATTGGTTTCAGCTTTATAAATATCGGTGAATGGCGTGCCCGTAGCCTCATAAATCTTTGCATTGGATCGTGACGAGGTGAAATATAACTCGTTGTTGGAGTAAACAGGATTATATTCGGTAAACGGGGTGTTGATGGCCTCCAGATTTTTGATTTTGTAATAACTCTTCTTCTCTGAAAGCTGTCCAAGATAATTTAGTCCGTCTATTTCCTTTTGAGCCCGGCCTTTCATTTTCTCATCCTTTGCTCCTGACTCCAAAGATTCCAGCACAGCACGTGCTTCATCATATTTAGAATTCGCCTGGAGAGATTTCGCATAAAACAATTTTACTGAATCGGCATCAATACCGCGGCCACCAGCCTTTGAATAAAAAGGTTCAGCCTCTTTAATGCGGTTGGATAAGCGATAGGATTCTGCGATGTAATAGTTGGCGCTGCCGTTGCCCGGCTGCTTACGAAGCACCCCTTTGTAATAACTGATTACGCTTTCATATTTGCCGTATCGAAAAGACTTCATGGCTCTCTTCTCAGGGCTACACGCTGCTGTTGCTATTACAATCGCTAAAACAATTACACCTCTTATTTTCATACAGGCTTACTATTCCTTTAAAATTACGAAAAAATAAATGTTAAGAGGTTAACGCTGCTTTGGATAAATATTTTGCCATCCATGATTTTTCTGCGGATACCTGCCCATTCGCATCCCATTCAGCTTTTGTGGAAGCCAATGTATTAAATGTAGTTGTTGATGCATGCAAGCGACCCGATATAAAATTGGATTTCACTTCACTGAGCGGAATAAGTGTTACCTTATCATCCAGATAAAACGACACTTTGGTCCGATCTAAAAAATCCACCCCGGTTGTCGATTGAATCTGTCTTAATATTCCTACCGAACTATCGATAGAACAACCGCTTGGGTTGTGAAAGTCTTCATCGACAGTCATAATCACAAACTGACTTTTTTCTATTTTGAACGAAGATTTCAGTGCCTGTCCGTGTGCCTCCCATCTCTCACAAAAGGATCGAAGCATACTGGCTATAACTTTTTCTTCTTCAGCCGTAAAGGCACGGCTTCCCTGATACACCCATACCCTGCTTCCGGCACTTAACTCTTCATAAGGAATATACATGACTTAGATTTTATATTTGAAATTTAAAATGTCTGATTTTATGAACTCCCGAATTTTAGGATCTGTTCATTCTTATAAACCTTGCGCTTCCGCAATTAGTTCTGCCAGGTCTTTCACTTTTACTTCAGATTCTTTCTCCTTATTCTTCACTCCATCCGTCATCATAGTCATGCAAAATGGACAAGCCACAGCCACCGTTGTTGCACCCGTAGCGAGAGCCTCTTCGGTGCGCGCAACGTTGATGTCTTTGTTCCCTTTTTCAGGCTCCTTAAACATTTGCGCTCCTCCTGCACCACAACATAAACCCGTGGCACGAGAACGTTTCATTTCCACCAGGTCGGCATCCAGCGCCTTCAACACCTCACGAGGAGCTTCATAAATATTATTGGCCCGACCAATATAACATGAATCGTGATAGGTAACCTTTTTTCCTTTGAATGAACCTCCTTCGCTGAGTTTGATCTTACCTTCGCTAATCAGTTGCTGAAGCAACGTAGTGTGATGTATCACTTCATAGTTGCCACCCAACTCAGGATATTCATTCTTGAGGGTATTGAAACAATGTGGACAAGCGGTGACAATTTTTTTGATGCCGTATCCGTTCAGCACTTGTATGTTGCTCATCGCCTGCATCTGAAACAGAAACTCATTGCCGGCTCTGCGCGCAGGATCTCCTGTGCACGTTTCTTCTGTGCCCAACACAGCATACTTGATATCCACTGCATTCAAAATTTTCACAAAAGCTTGTGTTACGCGTTTGGCGCGATCATCAAACGAACCGGCACAGCCTACCCAAAAAAGTATTTCAGGCGACTCGCCTTTGGCTGTCAATTCCGCAACGGTTGGTACATTCATTCTTGGTTTGTTGTTAAGTCTTGGTTACTCCTATTATATTCATCACTAATCGTTTGACCAATTAAACCGATCGGCAGGAGAAAATTTCCAGGGTGCAAAACTTGTCTCAATAT
Organism: uncultured Ohtaekwangia sp.; assembly: GCA_964349405.1. Taxonomy (GTDB): domain Bacteria; phylum Bacteroidota; class Bacteroidia; order Cytophagales; family Cyclobacteriaceae; genus ELB16-189. The sequence goes on from CAYGGY010000020.1 coordinate 68,111, forward strand.
TCTGAAACATACTGTTCCACTGGGCCGGTGAACCGGATTCTTCCATTGCTACATATCGTCTTAGTTCTAAGATTATTTCAAGTGGATTGATCATCACAGGGCACGCCTCCACACAGGCATTACAACTGGTGCAGGCATTGATTTCTTCTTTGGTGATATAATCGTTCAATAATGTTTTGCCATCATTCAATCCGGCCCCACCTTTCTCCAAACTTTTACCCACTTCTTCCATACGATCGCGTGTGTCCATCATGATCTTACGCGGTGAGAGTTTTTTTCCTGTCAGATTAGCCGGGCACTCGGAGGTGCAGCGACCACACTCGGTGCAGGAATAAGCAGCCATCAGATTATTCCACGTCAAGTCGTTAATGTCTTTGACTCCAAATCTTCCGGGCTCACCCGTTGGAGTTGTTTCCGCAACGGTCAACCCAAGCATCGACTTCACTTCCTGTGTCACAACGGGCATATTATTGATGTGGCCTTTCGGTTCCAGTTTGGCAAAGTAGGTATTGGGAAATGCCAAAAAGATGTGCAGGTGTTTGGAGTAGGTGACATACAAAGCAAAGCCTAGAATACCGATGATATGAAACCACCAGGCAAAGCGTTCGATGAAAAGGAGTGTTGACGTGCTGAAATGTTGAAGTGTTGAAGTAAGGAATGAACTAAAGAAGAGTGTGCCTGTGGAAACGAAATGTGCTGCCTTCTGCGACTGCAATACCTGGTCGCTGGCATTCATGATGAGAATAGCTGACATCAACACTATTTCGGTGAAAAGAATAAGATTGGCATCCAGTCTTGGCCATTCCGTCATTTCGGCCGACCAAAAGCGAGGTAGCCTTAAAACATTTCTCCGAATCAGGAAAAAAATGCAGGCCAACAACACTGCCGCGGCAAGAAACTCGAATAAATTCATCAATACATTGTAAAAGCTCCCCAGGTAAGGAGCAAAAATGCGATGTGTGCCTAATAATCCATCAATAACAAACTCCAACACTTCCAGGTTAATTACCAAAAAGCCTACATAAATAAAAAAATGTAAAAAGGCTGGAATAAAGCGCTTAAACATCTTCTTTTGACCGAAAGCCACTAAAAGCATATTGCTCAGGCGCTCGGAAGTATGGTCTTTGATTTCGTTCTGCTTGCCCAGATTTATGTTGGCCCGAATACGTAATACCCGCTTTCGGATAAAGTAAGTTGCCACACCCAGTGTGATGACGAATAGAATTTGTTGAAGATAAGGCATGCCCAATATGGAATTTGACGGGAATTTAGTTTACGGCACCTTTTGAACCTATAATTTACAATCAAAACCTTAAAATTTCGATGTGAGTTTGCAGCAAAGTTAAATTTCCATAGTTTTGTGGCCCTGTTAGAAGAATGCAGGACGAATAGTGCTGGTGACGTAGCTCAGTTGGTAGAGCAAAGGACTGAAAATCCTTGTGTCGGGGGTTCAATTCCCTCCGTCACCACAAAAAAGTAAAAGCCTCAGATTTTCTGGGGTTTTTTTATTTTATCTCATTTTGAATGATTGTCTATTTTGTGATAGCCCTGGCTGCCACCCAAGAGGTTGTCCATGCAGCCTGAAAATTAAACCCACCAGTTTCACCATCCACATTCAGCACTTCGCCTGCAAAATAAAGTCCGGGCATAACCTTACTTTCCATAGTCTCCAGATCAATGTCTTTCAAATCTACTCCTCCACAGGTTACAAACTCTTCCTTGAAGGTGGTCTTCCCTTTAATATGAAAAGGACAACGAATCAGTAACTCTACCAGTCGGTTAATTTTTTTCTGAGGGGCCTCTCCCCAAAGAATAGTTTCAGCGAAATCTACTAACTCGGTAAGCCGCTCCCATAACCGCGCAGGTAAATTGAATAATGGATTTCCTGCTATTTTCCTTTTTGAAAATTTTTCCCTTTGCCCCACCAGTAATTGTCGCACTTCCTCCTCACCCAAACTTCCTGTCCAGTTGATCAATGCGGTGAATTCATATTTCTTGTCGTGCAGATATTCTGCAGCCCATGAAGAAAGTTTAATCACTGCCGGGCCACTAAGTCCCCAATGGGTAATCAGCACAGGGCCTTGTTCGGAAAATTTTGTTCCGGCAATTTTAACGGTCGCATTTGGTACCGCCACTCCCATCAAATCCTTGAAATCTTTTTCTGAGTCATTGAACGTGAACAATGAAGGAATGGGTGGTGTGATTGCATGACCTGTCTTTTGAATCAAACTATAAGCAGCTTGTTGTGGATGCCCACCCATTGCCACTAAAATCTTTTTAGCATAAAACTCTTCCTCGTTTTCGCACATAACCTTGAAAAGGTCTTGCTGTGGATTGATTGCTGAAACTCCACAGCTTGTTTTGATCGCGATGTTAAATTCTTCTGCTTTCTTTAAAAAAGTTTGGATGATGGTTTCCGAACTATCGGAGACCGGAAACATTCTTCCATCTTTTTCAGTCTTCAACTCAACGCCCACCTGGCGAAACCAATCCACGGTATCTTTTGCCTGAAAATGGCGAAAGAGTTTTTTCAACTCTTTTTGTCCACGTGGATAGTGTCTGGAAAGTGGTGTGGCTTCAAAGCAATGATGGGTAACGTTACATCTTCCTCCACCAGAAACTCTGACTTTTGAAAGTAACTTTGTTGACTTTTCCAGTATAACAATTTTCAGAGAAGGCTTCATCATAGCCGCATTGATAGCACCGAAGAAGCCAGCGGCCCCGCCACCGATCACAATCAGATCAAAAGTTTCAGCGCTTCGCTTTTTCATCGTGGCGTATCCATCGATTCATCTTTACAGTCACTTTTCCAAATACATAGCCCAAACCAATCGCCAACGGATAGTCGCCCGCCCAATGCACTCCATTATTAATCATAGATAAACCTACCAACGTCATCACAGAATATCCTACCGGACTGATCCACCGCTTCTCAGGATAATTATCGGCTAGTATTACCGTGGTGGTCATCAGGGTTGCCATATGTCCGGAGGGGAAGGCATCGTAATGAGAAACAGCATTTTGGTAGACTTTTAAATTTGGGAAGGGTCTCCATCTGCCCCCTGCCTGAGTGGCGACAAATGGACTCTCTCTTCCTGTCATTCTCTTTAACAATTGAGTTGTGATTCCCATCGCTATCAAACCTTGTGTAATTTGGCTGGCCGTTGATATTGACCGGTAATCATTTTTCACCAAGCCATGCACCAATAAACCTGCGCTTAAAAGAAGAGGAGGCATGCCTTCTCCAATGGTATAAATGGCTGTATTAAAATTATTGGGAGCCTGATATACATCGACATATATTTTTCCAAGATGAAAACCAACAACATCAATATATTTTCTGCTATTATCCAGATTAATATTGCGAGAAAACTGTTGTACCCCATCCGAGATCTTTTGATCAGCTGACACCAACACCAACGTTGATCCCGCTATTAACAGCCAGGGCTTTATGCTTTTGCGCTGGAACGATTCTTTGCCAACTTCTTTAAACGTTCTCGGAATGAATGTGACAAAATTTATGGCGTTGGGTTTTGGATAAATGTATCGCTGTGAGTCTACATGGAAAATTTGAGCGGGTCTTTGCTTATGTTTTGTTTCAATGATAGTATCCAATGCCTGGCTATGTGCTGCTTGAGACAACAAAAGTAAAATGAATGTAAGAAGGATCGAGCGCATATGAAAAAATGAGATAATACAAAAAATTAAATGGGGTCTGTTTTAACTTTTGAATATGGATAAGACAAGTCTTGTCCTATCGCGCAATCCTTCTCTATTATCAATGATACCATCACTACGTGATAGTAAGACCTGTCTTGTTTAAAATTAACATGATTAAATAACATCAATCTGGCCACGCAACAAATCCTCGAATGTGTCGCGTCTGCGAATGAGTTTTGCCTCGCCTTTCAATATTAATACTTCAGCCGGACGTAACCGAGAATTATAGTTCGAGGCCATAGAATATCCATATGCTCCTGCATTTTTTATTGCTAATAAATCACCTTCACGAATTTCATTCAATTTGCGGTCGGCTCCAAGTGTATCCGTCTCACAAATATTACCAACAACGGTATACACTTTTTGCGGGCCTGTTGTATTGGAGACGTTTATTATTTCATGATACGCATCGTACATCATAGGGCGAATCAGGTGATTCAATCCTGAATTTACCCCGGCAAATGTTACCGAAGGCGTGGATTTTACGACATTAGTTTTTACAAACAAATTGCCCGCTTCACTTACCAGGTATTTTCCAGGCTCAATCCATAACTCCAGCTTGCGCCCATAGCTACTATAAAATTCTTTGAATGATTTACTTAACTTAAGCCCCAGGTCATAGACATTTGTTACCATGTCCCCTTCTTTATAGGCGACCTTAAAGCCACCGCCAAAGTCGATGAACTTTAACGAAGGAAAATCACGTGCTATACCAAATAGAATTTCAGCCATCTTCAGAAATACATCGGTTTCTGTTATTTCAGAACCTGTGTGAATATGCAATCCATTGATCACCACCTTATACTTTTCAGCAATCTCCATAATTTGTGGTAGCTGATACACAGAGATTCCAAACTTTGAATTGCTGTGACCCGTAGAGATTTTATAATTACCTCCAGCCATAATGTGTGGATTCAGGCGGACACAACACGGATAGGTTTTGCCGTATTTTTTCCCAAACTTCTCCAGCACAGAAAGATTGTCCAGGTTGACATTCAATCCCAACTCTACACCCGCTACTATTTCCTCAAAGTCGACACAATTGGGCGTAAACATGATTTCTTCAGGAGCAAATCCGGCACCTAAAGCAAGTTGTGCTTCCTGAATAGACACCACATCCACCCCTGCGCCATGTTTCTTCAACAGTTTTAAAATCGAAATATTAGTGAGCGCTTTAGCCGCATACTTTACGCGTACATCAGTGTCCATAAAAGCATTCTTGAGACTTTTTAACTGATGGATGATTTTCTCACCATCATAAACATAAAGTGGGGTGCCAAACTCTTTGCAGATTTCTGCTACATCAAGGCCTTGAATACGATAGGTATTGTCTATTAATTCCATAAAAAAATTGAAAAGGCAAATATACTCTGTACTACTTACAGCCTGATATCTGCTGCCTACTTTTTTCTTTGTTATCTTCGCACCCAGGAAACTGAGCAGGAACGAATTGTTTCAAAGGTGAATGAGTTTTCGCAAGGTTCCATCTGACCTTAAAATTTAATAACACATAAACCGATGAAATTTCCAGGCACTTTCAATCATAATACTGGCTTGCGATTGGCGATTGCTTTTGACTTTTAATATATATTTTAACAAATGAAATTATTCTATAGGCAGTCCGGTCAAGGACACGCTTTAATCATTCTACATGGTCTGTTCGGTTCTTCTGACAATTGGTTTTCATTAGCAAAAGTTTTTGCGGAATACTTTACCGTATATCTCGTGGATCAACGCAATCACGGTCAATCTCCACAAAGTGACGATTTTGATTATAAATTATTGACGGAAGACTTAGTCGAATTTATCCAGGATCATCACCTTGATCAACCTCACATTATCGGGCACTCGATGGGAGGGAAAACCGCTATGAACTTTGCCATAAAATATCCGGACCTGTTAGGAAAATTAATCGTAGTCGATATTGCCCCAAAACAATATCCGGTTCATCACGATCATATTCTGGAAGGACTTCATGCCATAGATTTAAACACACTTACTTCACGAACCGAAGCAGATACTCTTTTAAGTAAGCATGTATCAGAGCCCGGAGTGCGCCAATTTCTATTAAAGAACCTGGCTCGCAATAGTGACGGCAAATTTGAATGGCGCATTAATATTCATGCTATCGATAATCACATCGAAGAAATCGGAGCAGGAATGCTTAACCAGGGACAATTCAATGGTCCTGTCCTTTTTATCAAAGGAGCACGATCAAATTATTATGCTCCCGGAGATGAAAAAAATATTTTGAAAATATTTCCTGCCGCACAATTTGTTACGCTTAACACCGGGCACTGGGTGCAGGCGGAAGACCCTAAGGCATTTGCGGAAACTGTTTTTGAATTTCTGAAATCATGATTACGCTAGGTAAACTATACCTCATACCGAATGTGATTTCTGAGGAAACTCAATCATCGGTGATTTCAGCTCAGGTAAGAGATATTCTTCCGTCAATTCAATACTTCCTTGCCGAAGACCTCCGCACAGCGCGAAGATACCTGAGCAGCTTGAAGATTTATTCCTCTATTGAATCACTTCATTTTGAAGTACTCGATAAAGAAACCAAGGAAGAAAAATTGACAGAACTCATGAAGCCCTTAACAGAAGGACATAATATTGGAGTAATCTCGGAGTGTGGGTGCCCTGGTGTTGCAGACCCTGGTGCATTAGCCGTTAAGTATGCTCATGAAAACGCTGTTCAGGTAGTACCACTGGTTGGCCCTTCCTCACTATTGCTAGCCTTAATGGCTTCCGGTCTTAACGGTCAACAATTTGCCTTTCAAGGGTATTTACCAATCGATGCCCGAGAGGCTGCTCAAAAAATAAAGGACCTGGAGCGTGAATCAAAAGCTAAAAACCAAACTCAAATTTTTATAGAAACACCGTATCGAAACAATTCTATCTTCGATCATCTAATTAAAAACCTTCATTCTGAAACAAGACTAACGGTTGCGCTCGACCTTACTGGCCAGCATGAATTTATTCGTACATTAAAAGTATCGCAATGGCTAAGGCAAAAAGAGAACTGGCCTAAAACCCCGGCCGTGTTCTTATTCCTCGCCTAGGAGGATTAAATCGATGGCAATTCCCTTGTCATATAATCTAAGTTTTTATCTTTGCCCCCTTAATCGAAAATTATTTTAAACTATGCCATATTTATTTACCTCCGAGTCGGTTTCTGAAGGTCATCCTGATAAAGTAGCTGATCAAATTTCTGACGCCCTAATTGATTATTTTCTGGCGTATGATTCCAACTCTAAAGTTGCTTGCGAAACGTTGGTAACCACAGGACAGGTGGTACTTGCCGGAGAAGTGAAATCTGAAGCGTATCTGGATGTGCAGGACATTGCCCGCGAAGTAATCAAGAAAATAGGCTACACAAAAAGTGAATATATGTTCGAAGCCAATAGCTGCGGTATTTTTTCAGCTATTCACGAACAATCTTCAGATATTAATCAAGGAGTTGAACGCAAGAAAAAGGAAGAGCAGGGAGCCGGTGACCAGGGTATGATGTTTGGCTATGCTACTAATGAAACGGATAATTATATGCCGTTACCATTAGAATTGGCTCACCTTCTATTGAGAGAACTTTCCGTGATCCGCAGGGAAGGAAAAGTAATGAAGTACTTACGTCCAGATGCAAAATCTCAAGTAACTATTGAATACAGCGATGACAACAAGCCTCAGCGCATTGATGCCATTGTGATTTCTACCCAGCATGATGACTTCGCGAAAGATTCCGTTATGTTGAAAAAGATTAAGGATGATGTAGTAAACATTCTTGTTCCACGCATTATGAAAAAACTTCCTAAGCGTGTACAGAAACTTTTCAATGCTGAGATAAAATATTTTGTTAACCCCACAGGCAAATTCGTTATCGGTGGCCCACATGGAGACACCGGATTAACCGGTAGAAAAATTATCGTTGATACGTATGGTGGAAAAGGCGCACACGGTGGTGGCGCATTCTCAGGAAAAGATCCTTCTAAGGTTGACCGTTCTGCAGCATACGCTACACGTCACATTGCTAAAAATATGGTTGCTGCCGGGTTGTGCGATGAGGTGTTAGTGCAGGTTGCTTATGCGATTGGCGTTGCCAGACCCGTGGGCTTGTATGTGAACACGTACGGAACTTCTAAAGTGGATATGACGGATGGTGAAGTAGCCAAGAGGATTGAAAAAATCTTTGATATGCGTCCTTACTTTATTGAAGAACGTTTTAAGCTTCGCACCCCTATCTATTCAGAAACTGCTGCCTATGGGCACATGGGCCGCGAATCAAAAGTGGTAGAAAAAATATTTAATAAAGGGAAGAAGAATGAGAAAAAGGTGAAGGTTGAATTATTCCCTTGGGAAAAACTTGATCACTTGGAACCAATTAAAAAAGCTTTCAAGCTGAACTAAAACAGAAAGGGCTCCGAGTGGAGCCCTTTCTGTTTCTATACTCTTCCGTTCATTTGTTTTGTTTTAAACTTTTGTAGTTGTGCTTTTAGCGCTTCGGTAGCTAAATCAGCAGCCGCTTCAAATGATTTCGCCTGTTCTTTGGCAAAGAAATTTTGTCCTGGAGCATTCAGTTTTATTTCTACCGTTTTATTTTCGATTCCTTCATTGTTGAGTCGAAGAAAAACTTCTCCATCCACCATTCGGTCATAAAAGGTTTCTAGTTTATCGACTTTTTTCTGAATAAAGTCGATGAGTTTTTGATCTGCATCAAAGTGAATGGAGTGAACTTGCAGTTTCATAAAAAAATAATTTATAAGTTAAACATAAAATTTAATCCGACTATTTTCAGACTGGTCGGCAAGGTCTGTGGGTAAAATTATTACATGGGCAGCACATAAGATATTATTTCTTTTCATGCTTTTGGATGTGCCTGATCAAATACTTTTTTCAATTTCGCCATTGAGTTGTGAGTATAAACTTGGGTAGCCGCCAGGCTACTATGGCCTAGCAAATCCTTCACCGCATTGATCTCTGCTCCCTTGTTTAATAGGTGGGTGGCATAAGTATGTCTTAACACGTGTGGACTCTTTTTTTCAACGGAAGTGAATAAATTCATATACTTCTTTACGGTTCGGTTCACCATTACTGGATATAATGGTGAACCCGAATCGGTCGTAAACAAATATGAATGATCTCTTAATCCGACCTCTTTATTTCGTAGACGTAAATACTCCTTAATTACTAAAACGAGGCTGGAAGAAAATGGTATTACCCGTTCCTTATTTCTTTTACCCAAGACACGAACCGTTCGTGCACCAAGATTAAAATCACTCTCCTTCAAGGCAATGAGTTCAGCCAGACGCATACCTGTTCCGTAAAAAAGCTCTAAAATAAGTTTGTCTCGTTGGCCTTTATGCCCTTCCGGAAATGATACGTTGTCCAACAGTTTCGTTACATCCTGTTCATTTACAAAGTGTGGAAGTTTCTTTTTCGTTTTCAGGATTTTGATTTTCATCATCGGATCTTTGGTGATGATTTCCTGCCGCATCAGAAACTTATAGTATGACCGAAGGCAAGCAATTTTTCTGTTGATGGATCGAGTATCCAATTTAGCTTCAACCAGATTAACAATCCAGGAGCGGACCAGGCTATAATTAGCCTCTTGGGTTTGAGTGTTGTCAAACTCCTTTTTTAAATACTCTTCAAATTGATTAAGATCAGTCTTGTAAGAAATAACAGTTTTGGGACTGTACCTCTTTTCGAACTGAATAAATTTTAAAAATGACTCAACCATTTACTATCCCAAGCCCCTTAGTGTCGTCCTAATGTAAAAAAAAATCCTCCCAGGAAAAAGCCCTGGGAGGATTGTATATGTCTTTATTTGCTAAAAATCAATAATTTTCTGTAGCGTACTGCTTTTGGCGATACGCAGCTTTAATAACCTGGCCTCTTCTTCTTACCGAAGGCTTAGTAAATGAAGTTCTCTCACGCAATTCTTTCAATACTCCAGTCTTTTCAAACTTCTTTTTAAAGCGTTTTAGAGCCTTGTCGATTGATTCGTTTTCTTTAATGTTAATAATCAGCATTGTTTTTAACTATTAGGGGTGCAAATATAGTGGTCTTCTGCACAAATTCGCAAGCATTATTTTAAAATAGATCTGGAAATCACCAACTTTTGTATCTCGGAGGTGCCTTCTCCAATTGTGCATAGCTTAGCGTCCCGATAATATTTTTCTGCTGGGAAATCCTTTGTATAGCCATAACCACCAAAAATTTGCACACCCTCGTTTGCAATTTCTACTGCTATCTCAGATGCATATAGCTTGGCCATGGCAGACTCTTTACTCACACTTTTACCTTTATTTTTAAGATCCGCAGCCCTATACGTAAGCAAGGAAGCCGCTTCAATTTTTGTTGCCATATCTGCCAGTTTAAAAGAAATACCCTGAAATGCAGAAATTGGCTGATTGAACTGATACCGTTCTTTTGAATACTTTAACGCTGCATCGAATGCCCCGATTGCGATTCCTAAACTTAATGCAGCAATAGAAATTCTTCCACCATCCAAGACTTTCAGGGATTGAACAAAACCATCGCCTTCTTTTCCCATCATTTGGCTTTTATGAATGCGGCAGTCAGTGAAAACGAGTTCAGCCGTTTCGGATGCGCGCATACCCAATTTATTTTCTTTTTTCCCGGAAGTAAAGCCGGGTGTTCCCTTCTCTACGATAAAGGCAGACATGCCATGCGAATCGCCAATCTCACCGGTCCGAACTATTACAACAACAACGTCACCCGATTTTCCATGTGTAATAAAATTTTTGGTTCCATTGAGCACATAATAGTCTCCATCTTTAATGGCAATGGTGCGCATGTTTCCAGCATCAGACCCTGTATTGGGCTCCGTAAGCCCCCAAGCACCAATCCATTCAGCAGTGGCAAGTTTGGGTAAATACTTTTGTTTCTGGTCTTCATTCGCAAATTGCAAGATGTGTCCCGTACATAACGAATTATGAGCAGCCATCGACAACCCTATAGACCCATCTATTTTTGCCAATTCTGAAATTGCGGTAACATATTCTGTGTAACCAAAACCCGACCCTCCATACTCATGAGGAACCAACACGCCCATTAAACCAAGCTCACCAAGCTTGCGAAAAAGATCGAGAGGAAACTCCTGAGCTTCATCCCACTTCATCATATTGGGTTTCATCTCTTTTGCTCCAAAGTCCCGCACCATTTGTGCAATCATTTTTTGATTTTCAGTCACCTCAAAATCAATTTCATCCGCAGCTGTCATAATCAATATAATCGTTAAAGTTCAAAGTTATAGAAATAAACCAAACGATTGTTAGGGCGATGACTATTTCCTATTATTTAAAATCCGTGAGTCATCAAAAGATTTTTAAAGGTTATTTTTGCACTCTGATTTGAACTCTTGCTTATGAAAATTGCTGTAGTAGGAACTGGTTATGTGGGATTAGTAACGGGTACATGCTTCGCGGAAACGGGGAACACGGTAACGTGTATTGATATCGATGTTGAGAAGGTACAAAAACTAAGCAGTGGCAAAATTACAATCTATGAGCCTGGTCTGGAGATACTCTTTGAACGTAACCTCAAACAAGGAAGGCTTTCTTTCACAACAAACCTGGCCGAAGGAATTAAAGACGCGAAAATCATTTTTCTAGCATTACCAACGCCCCCAGGCGAGGATGGCTCGGCTGATTTAAAATATATTCTTGGGGTAGCCAGCGAACTTGGTCCACTTCTAGATCAATACACTATAATAATCGATAAGAGTACCGTGCCGGTAGGCACAGCAGATAAAGTAAGAGACAGGATTGTAGCCAATTGTTCAGTTGATTTTGATGTGGTTTCCAACCCAGAGTTTTTACGTGAGGGCGTAGCGGTGGAAGATTTCATGAAACCGGAGCGTGTAGTGATCGGTACGCGGTCAGAGAAAGCAATAAAGGTTATGGAGACTTTATATGCACCTTTCGTGCGCCAGGGTAATCCTTTAGTGTTTATGGATGAGCGCTCTGCGGAACTAACCAAATATGCTGCGAATTCATTCCTCGCCACCAAAATTTCCTTCATGAATGAAATTGCCAACCTCTGCGAATTGCTTGGCGCAGATGTTGACTCCGTTCGGAAAGGAATTGGAACAGATAGTCGTATTGGAAAAAGATTCTTATTCCCCGGAATTGGATATGGCGGAAGTTGTTTCCCAAAAGATGTACAGGCACTTTCAAAATCTTCTGCCGATGTAAACTATAGCTTTAGAATTCTAGATGCTGTAATGGCAGTAAATGCCGATCAGAAAACCATCCTGATTCCACGTATGAAGGATTATTATAGAGGAGACTTAAAAGGTAAAACTTTTGCTTTTTGGGGCCTTGCCTTCAAACCACATACAGACGATATACGCGAAGCTCCAGCACTCTATAACATTGAAGAATTGCTAAAAGCTGGCGCAACCATCAAGGCACATGATCCGGAATCAATGGAAAATGCTAAGAGAATCCTGGGAAGCAAAATCCAGTTCTGCGAAAATCCTTATGAAGCAGCTGAAAATGCTGATGCGGTTTTCATTGCTACAGAATGGCCAGAGTTTCGCACTCCCGACTTTGATAAATTATCTTCACTTTTAAAAAATAAAGTGATTTTTGATGGTAGAAATTTATACGACCTTGTGCAGATGAAAGACCTTGGTTACACCTATTTTAGTATTGGACGAGAAACAATTTATGGCTAGGAAAAAAATATTAATAACAGGAGGTGCCGGATTTTTAGGCTCTCATCTTTGCGATCGGCTTATTAAAGAGGGGTTTCACGTGATCGCGATGGACAACCTGATTACCGGTGATCTGAGAAACATTGAACATCTTTTTAAATTAGAACATTTTGAGTTTTATCATTACGATGTTACCAAGTTTGTTCATGTGCCCGGCAAACTTGATTATATATTACATTTTGCTTCTCCAGCCAGTCCGATCGATTACTTAAAAATTCCAATACAAACATTAAAGGTGGGTTCATTAGGCACCCACAATCTGTTAGGCCTGGCGAGGAATAAAAAAGCGCGAATCTTAATCGCGTCTACTTCGGAAGTTTATGGTGATCCAAACGTACATCCTCAACCCGAAGAATATTATGGAAATGTAAACACCGTTGGCCCTCGTGGAGTGTATGACGAAGCCAAGCGCTTTCAGGAAGCGATCACCATGGCATACCACACTTTTCATGGTATAGAGACACGCATCGTGCGAATCTTTAACACCTATGGCCCACGTATGCGTCTAAATGACGGGCGGGTTTTGCCTGCTTTTATTGGGCAAGCTTTGCGAGGAGAAGATCTTACCATATTTGGCGATGGATCTCAAACAAGATCATTCTGTTATGTGGATGATCTTGTTGAAGGAATCTACCGCTTGCTGATGTCAGATTATGTGCAACCAATGAATATTGGTAATCCAAGTGAAATCACCATTCGTGATTTTGCCGAAGAAATCGTAAAACTTACTGGCACCAAACAAAAGGTAGTATATCAAGATCTTCCCAAAGACGATCCTAAACAACGTCAACCAGATATTCAAAAAGCAAGACAAATCCTTGGGTGGGAGCCAAAGGTATCGAGAGAAGAAGGGCTCAAAATCACATACGAATATTTTAAATCATTACCACAGGATGTGCTTTATCAGCGAGATCATAAAAGTTTTCACGGTTACATGCGATAACTCAGGGTTCTTCATAATAGATCACGTGCAATATCGTAGCGCCAACTGCTTTTAACGTTTCTTTATTGATAATAGAAATGTTGTCCTTTTTGGAATGATGATACTCTCCAAAAAAGCCGATGCCTGCCTGGTAATGAACAATGTCAATCATCGGAATTTTGGCAAATTGATTTACGTAAACGTGATCATCAATAATGGCTGGCACATTTCGCTTTACGAAATAATCTGAATAGCCTATTTGTTCTGCCACATCCCAAAACTTGTTGACAATTTTCGGTGCGTAATGCATGGAGGTGCCTTCACGAAAAAACTGTGAGCGTTTAGCTCCTACCATGTCGAGTAAAATTCCATAGGATGCTGAGTAGTTTTTCTTGTGTTTATTTTTAGACCAATATTGTGAGCCTAAACACCACCAGGAATCAAGTCCTGGCGGAAGCGAAATAGTATTCTGCTCACCATCTCGCTCCCCCCAATCTTCCCCGTCAAATAAAATAATATCAATACCAACTGACGGTGACTCATTCCGACTCATAGTCCTCGCAATTTCCAACAGGACCCCCACACCGCTGGCGCCATCATTGGCCCCCTCAAAAAATGTGTCTTTATCTTCCCTGTCTTTGTCTGCAAATGGACGAGTATCCCAATGGGCCGCCAATAAGATTCTTTTCGAAATATCCGGATAGAAACTAGCTATTATGTTTTTGAGTTTAAGTTGGTGATTATCGAATGTAATAGCGTCAAAATCTTGTTCCATTACGGTAGCCCCATACAATTTAAATTGACTTACAAAATAATCACTTGCCAACCGATGAGACGGACTATTGGGTATCCGTGGTCCATATTTCACTTGTTTTTCAACAAAAAAATAAGCTGAATCGGAATTGAATTCGGGCACCTCTACTTCAATACGCTGCTCTGTTACCTTATCCTTTTCTACCGTACACGAGCAAACAATGTCTAATAAAATAATAAACCATAATAAAAAGGTCCTTATCCTTTTCGAGCTATTCATAAT